>NZ_CP014571.1:3474575-3790446 GCF_017357425.1 Arthrobacter sp. D5-1
TCTCCGGGGACCCTGTGATGATGGGCAGTGGACCGGTGGAGGGGTCCTGGAAAGTGTCCGTTTCATCGGGCCGGTACGTGTGTGTAGCAGAAGCTGTCTTTTCCGCACGGAACCAGAAGCCGGCAGTCACTACGGACGTAGTAACTACGACGCCTGAGATCAGGAAGTGCCAGAAGACCGGCATGTGCACCGCAGCAGCCCAGGCGCCAAAACCGGCGGCAGCTACCGTGCCGAGACTGAATGCCCCATGAAGGTGCGGCATGATGTGCCGGTCCAAGGCGCGTTCCAGCGCAGCTCCCTCAACATTGGAGGCGGTGTTCCAACTCGCCGTGCCCAGACCGAGCACCACCAGGCCCGTTGCCACCACCAGCGGACTCGCCGCGACGGAAGCGCCGAATCCCACGGTGACCAAGCCGGCGCCCACCATGCAACTGCCGATCCTCGTAGTGAGTTTCGGCCCCAGCCTGAGCACGATCAGTCCCGAGGCCGAGATGGAAATGAAGGAGGCCACGGTCATGCACATCAGCAGAAGGCCAATGCCGCCCGGCGTGAGGTCCAGTCCGTCGCGGATGGCGGGCAGGCGGGACACCCAGGTGGCAAAAGCGATGCCGCTGGCCGCGTAGGAAGCAAGAACAGCGGCGCGCCACCGCGACATTTCAGTCGGGGTGGCCCGTCGCGGAGAAGCCTTCAGTGGGTTCAAGAGACCTTCACGACCGCCTGCGATTTCATGAGGACCTTCAGTCCTGCTGCCACAACGGTGAGGTCAACGCGGGCGGTGCGGGCATCGGCGTCGAGCGCTCCCACTACACCGGTGACGTCGATGACGGCGCCGGCCTCATCGGTTCCTGTTGTATCGGTGACCAGCACCGGCTTGGTGAAGCGGGTCTGGTAATCGACGACGGCGGCGGGGTCGCCTGCCCAGTCGGTCACCAACTGCACGGCGGCACCCATGGTGAACATGCCGTGCGCAATGACACCCGGCAGCTCAACGGAGGTGGCGAACGCTTCATTCCAGTGGATGGGGTTGAAGTCCCCGGAGGCACCTGCGTACTTGACCAGGTCCTGGCGGGTGACCTCGATGCTGCGGGTGCCGATTTCCTGGCCGACCGTCAGTTCTTCGAATGTGGGGCTCATGGTTACTGTCCCTCTCCGCGGACCAGGATGGATGAGGTGGTGGTGGCGACTTTTTCGCCTGCCACGGTGGAAATCTCGGAGCGGGTGGTGATCATGGCTCCCCCGCCCATGGCACGGACGCCGTCCACATGAAGTTCGGCTACCAACTGGTCACCTGCAACGATGGCCCGGTGGTGCGTGAACCGCTGGTCAGCGTGGACCACCCGGGAGAAGTCGATCCCCGATTCCGGGTCCTCCACCAGCTGGGCATCAGCACGCTGGGCAACGATGATGGCAAATGTTGGCGGCGCTACGAGGTCGCTGTGCCCCAAGGCCTTGGCGGCTTCCACATCGAAATGTGCGGGGTTGTTGGCTTTCACAGCCTTGGCAAACTCGCGGATCTTTTCGCGGCCGACGTCATATACCTCTGCGGCAGGGTAGCTTCGGCCCTGCAGGTCCGGATTGATACTCATGGTCCAACCCTATCGGGCCGCGGGGTACGGAGTGGTGCCGTTTATTTCTTGTAGCCCTTCCGGATTTTCTGGCCCCGGACCACGAGCCCGCCCACATGGAGGAGCAGCCCCACACCAATGACCGGCAACGATGCCATGGCGAGGCCCTGGTTGCCCGAAGTGTTTCCCACAATGGACAGGATGAGTCCCACAGCAATGAGCCCCATGGCACTGAAAACCAGGACTTTGTAGGAAGTGGAGGCGTTGGCCCAGAATTCGTCTAGCACCGTCCAAGTCTACCGGGGCGTGCGTGGGACTAGAAAAGGGAGTCCTGCAGCGCCGGGATTTCTGTGAGGTGCTGGCCGAACTCGATCTTGCGGCCCTTCAGCGCGCCCAGGTCTGCCACAAAGCTGCCCTCCACCTCTGCCCCCGACGCGTCTGGAAGACCTGCCAAGGCGATGGCCCCGGACAGTGCGTGGACCCGCAGACCGTGCCCGCCGGAGTCGAACGTTACCGGGTAAGGGTGGCGACGCCCTTCGCCGGCGCCATCACAAAGCCGGTCCGCCAGCGCGGGCCGGTCCCACTCTTCCTCCACAACGGAACAGCCGGTCATCCCGAGCCCGCCCAGCATCCCGCGCACCCGCCCGGCGTGCTGACGGTTCAACGCCAAGAGTTCGACGCCGGCACGCGGCTCCACGAGGCCTGCCACCTTGGAGGCCGAACGGACTTGTTGGACGAGGCCGAGCTCGCGGGTGACCATGTCCTCGAGAATGCGAACAACACGGCCATCCTCGGCATGGGCCACGTAGGAAGCGTGCACGGCCCCCTGCTCGGCCAGCCTGTTCCATTTGCGCTGCGCAGAGGCCGTGCCCACTTTGGTGGCACCGTTCGCAAAAGTTGCCACGTAGAGCCAGTGTGGCTGCATCAGATAGGCCCGCAGGCCGGTGGGAACGGAGGTGCCGCGATGAAAGTCGTGCATGAGCCGGGAATCATCGCGGGCAAAGCAGGCCCCACATTGTTTGCCGCGCTCCGCCGGGGCACTGCTGCGGCAGGGAACATGCGTGCGGTCCCCCGGACCGTGGACCTTGGTATGGCCCAGGCACCACAGACCGGGGATAACGCGCAGGCCCAGGGCTGAGCCCCGGCCCAACGCAATATCACTGAACTCCCCGTCCGGCGCGAACAACCTCAATGCAGGCGAAGTGGAGTCCCAAACGACTCCGTGAACCAGCATGCTTACAGGGAAGGCTGGACTCCGAAGGCCACGGCAAGCTTCATGATCTTCTCGGCGCGGCCCAAACGCGGGAGGTCCGAACCGTCGCGGATGACGCGGCCGTTGGCTTCGAAGTCGTTCATGAAGTCGGTGGCCCAGGCGACGTCGGACGGCGTGGGGCTGATGACCTCATTGATCACGGTGGTCTGATCGATGGCCAGGCACAGCTTGCCGGTCATGCCCATGGTCACGGTGATGCCGGTCTGCTCGCGCAGGATGGGGTGGTTGGTGCCGACGGTAGGGCCGTCGATGGGGCCCGGCAGGTTACCCACGCGGCTGGCGACAACCAGTTTGGCGCGCGGGTAGGCCATGGCTTCCGGGGTAGCCGCCATGCCGGTGTCGCGGCGGAAATCGCCGGAGCCAAAAGCAAGGCGGAAGGCACCCTGGGCACGGGCAATATGGTTGGCTTCCTCGATGCCGAGGGCGGACTCAACCAGCGCGACCACGGGAGTCTTGCCGTCCATGCGGTGGTAGGACTCGGTGACCTGGTCAGCGGATTCGGTCTTGGCCAGCATCACGCCCAGCAGACCAGGGGTGCCGCGGAGACCGGCGAGGTCGTCGGCCCAGAACGGGCTGGTGGCGTCATTGATGCGGACCCACGCCTGGCCACCGGCGGTCAGCCAGTTAACGACGTTCTCGCGTGCTTGGTCCTTCTGGGAAGGATCCACGGCGTCTTCGATATCCAGGATGATGGCGTCTGCCCGTGAACCCGCAGATTCGTCAAAGAGCTCCGTTTTCATGGCGTTCACAAGGAGCCAGGAACGGGCGATATCAGCGGGAATGTTGCGGGTAGGCCGAATGGACTCGGCGGCGATGCTAGACGTCATGTATCTACCGTATCCGCCCGGCGGCTCACAGGGCGAAGAAATACGGCCGGTTGTGAGGATCAATACGAACTAAACCCCATATGACTGTGGGGTCCAACAGTATGAAGGTCCGACGGCGGTACGCGCCAGTCATGCCAGGCCCGCCAGTCGCTGTTGTTCATGAGGCTCAACGCGGCGACTTGTGTCGCGCCGTTGCCGGGAATTGCCCAGGATTTCGTCGCGTGTCGGGCTGTTTCGCAGCGTTTCCAGGCGTTACCCCGGCACTTCCCAGCCGCCGTCGAAATGGGCTTTCATCGTTCCCAAGCCGTTGCACAGCTTCCAAGCTCCCGCTTAAGCCGGCCCACCCAACACATCACCACTCATCGAAAGTAGCTCCCATGAAACTGCATCTGCCCCTGCTGAGCGTCGCGGCCGCCGTCGTACTAGCGCTGACGGTGAGCGGCTGCGGCGGCGCTGCCGAAGCCGGTCAAGCCAACCAGGCAGGCACCGAGGTCAAGGAACTCCGGTACCAGGGCTCGGCGAACAACGTGACTTTCCCTGAACTGGCTGCAGACCTCGGATATCTGGGCGACCTGAAGCTGAACTGGGTTGGCAACACAACCAGTGGTCCGCAGGACATCCAGTCTGCGGCAACCAACCAGACCGACTTCGGCGGCGCGTTCTCCGGAGCGGTGGTCAAACTCATTGAAGCCGGCGCGCCAGTCAAAGGCGTGACCAACTACTACGGCTCCGACGAGAAGACCTTCAGCGGCTATTACGTGAAGGCCGACAGCACCATCAAGGAACCGCGTGACCTGATCGGCAAGAAGATCGCCGTCAACACGCTGGGCGCCCATCACGAAGCCGTCATCAACACCTGGCTGACCAAGAACGGCCTCAGCCAGGACGAGATCAAGCAGGTCCAGTTGGTCCCGCTGGCACCGAACGACACCGAAGAAGCGATTCGTCGTGGACAGGTGGACGCCGGAACGCTTGGCGGCGTCCTGCAGGACAGGGCCATCGAAGCCGGCGGACTGCGCTCGCTGTTCAGCGACGTGGAACTGTTCGGTACCTTCGCAGGCGGACAGATCGTGCTCCGGAACGACTTCATCGCGAAGAACCCGAACACGACCCGCACCTTCACCACAGGTGTTGCCAAAGCGATCAAGTGGGCTGCCGAAACCCCTCGCGACGAGGTCATTGCCCGCTTCACCAAGATCATCGATGGCCGCGGACGCAATGAGAGCACCGCCAACCTGAAATTCTGGAAGAGCCCCGGGGTCCCGGACGCAGGGGTGATCAAGGACGAGGACTTCACCCGCTGGGAGGACTGGCTCAACGCATCGGGAATCGTCAAGGACAAGCTCACGCCGTCCAAGTACTACACGAACGAGTTCAACGAGCTCGCCGCGAAGAAGGGATAGCCATGACCGCGAAAATCAGCCTGCGGAACGTCACCAAGGAATTCACGGTCCGGGCCACCAAGACAACCAGCGCCACCCGGCTCACCGCCATCGATTCCCTCAGCTTGGATGTCCGGGACGGCGAGTTCCTCACCTTGGTAGGCCCCAGTGGTTCGGGCAAGACCACGCTGCTGGACTTGCTGGCCGGACTCTCGACGCCGACGTCCGGTGAAGTCCTGGTGGATGGCAAGGCCGTCACCGGTCCGGGCAAGGACCGCGCCGTGGTGTTCCAGCAGTACGCGTTGTTCCCTTGGCGGACAGCGTCGGCCAACGTCTCCATTGGACTTGAAGGAGTGGGCCCGGACGGCAGGAAGCTGAACCGCCGCGAGCGGGCAGTGAAGGCCAGCGAATACCTGGCACTTGTAGGCTTGGCGGGTTTCGAGGACCGCTATCCGCATGAGCTCTCCGGCGGCATGAAGCAGCGCGTGGCCATCGCCCGGAGCCTGGCTTACGAGCCGGACGTCTTGCTGATGGACGAGCCGTTCGCCGCTTTGGACGCCCAGACCCGTGAGCAGTTGCAGGATGAACTCCTCAGGATCTGGAAAGCCACGGGCAAGACCATCGTCTTCATCACCCACGGCATTGACGAGGCCGTATACCTCGGCGAGCGCGTCGCCGTCCTGAGCGCGCGCCCGGGCCGGCTCAAGGAAATCGTGGACATCAATATTCCCGACCGCGACGGCGACGGGGACATCCGCTCCCATCCCGCCTTTGTGGAGCACCGACACCAGGTCTGGACGCTCCTGCACGATGAAGTCCGCCGCGCCCAGGACGCCGGCCACCGCAAGATCCTGCCGGACGGCAGCGCACCGGACGAACCCGCAACCATCACCAAGGAAAGGAGCGCGGCCTGATGACCACCACGCTCATTCATACAGAAGCCGCGCCCACGGCGGGCACCGCGACAAACCCAGCTGCCGCCGTCGAGCGTTCACCGCAGGATGCTGCAAAAGGCACGACGCCGGCAGCCGGCAAAGTGCGACGGGTCGCCGCCGCGGCCGGTTCAGTTCTCTGGAAGTCCACGGCCATCCTGGCGTTCCTGGCACTGTGGGAGCTCGGGCCGACGTACTTGGCCAGCCCCTCCACAAGGGTGTTCCTGCCACCGCTGCACGAAGTACTCCTGGCGTGGGGCAAGCTGTTCGAGGCCGGCACCATCCAAGGCCACATTGCTGCCAGCCTCACCCGGTCCGTGACAGGCTTCGGCGCCGCACTGGTGGCAGGTGTCTCGCTGGGATTGCTCATCGCCTGGTACGGGCGGTTGAACTCGGTCCTGAACCCCCTGCTGGAGTTGTTCCGCAACACTGCCGCGCTGGCCTTGCTGCCCGTGTTTACGCTGCTGCTGGGTATTGGCGAGGAATCGAAGATCAGCATCGTTGCTTACGCTGCGTTCTTCCCGGTCCTCCTCAACACCATTGCCGGAGTGAAGACCGTGGACCCGCTGCTGATCAGGGCGGCGCGCTCGTTGGGGCTCAACAGCTTCCGGCTCTTCCAGAAAGTCATTCTCCCGTCCGCCGTGCCCACCATTTTCACGGGTATCCGCATGGCCGGCACCGCATCAATCCTGGTGCTGATCGCCGCGGAAATGGTGGGAGCCAAAGCCGGCCTGGGTTATCTGATCGTGAACGCGCAGAGCAGCTTCCTGATCCCGGACATGTACGCCGGCATTCTTACGGTGTCCTTGTTGGGGCTCGGCGTGAACTTCCTCCTGGTAGCCCTTGAACGGCACTTCTCCCGCTGGCGCACCGCTGTTGGTGCCGACGCTTCCTGACCCACCCACGCGGTACCCGCCGCAACCCATCACCACAGAATCAACCACAACCAGTAAGGAAACAGATCATGACCGTCATTACCGAAACCAAACTCGAATTCGCCAAGCTGGGCTCCCGCATCGGCGCCGAAATCCGCGGGCTGGACATCAGCGGAGATCTCAGCGAGGACACCGTGGCCCAGATCAGGGCAGCCCTCAACGAGCACAAGGCGTTGGTTTTCCGCGAGGCCAACATCCTCACCGACGAAGCCCAGGTGAGGTTCGCTTCGCACTTTGGACCACTGACCAAGGCGCACCCCACGGTTGCTTCCGTAGATGGTGAAGAGAACGTCCTTCCCGTCGACAGCGAGAACGGCTCTGCCAACAACTGGCACACGGACGTCACGTTTGTGGTCAACCCGCCTCAGGCGTCCACGCTGCGCAGCATCGACCTTCCGGCTTACGGTGGCGAGACGTTGATCGCGTCCTCGGCCGGCGCCTACCAGGATCTCCCGGAGGAGCTGCGCACGTTCGCGGACAACCTGTGGGCCATCCACACCAATGACTACGACTACTCGGTACCCAAGAACCTTGAGCACTCCAATGCGGAAGAGCGTCGCAAGGAGTTCACCCGCTTGAAGTTCGAGACCGCCCACCCCGTTGTACGGGTGCACCCTTTGACCGGCGAGCGCGGATTGTTCATTGGGGGCTTCGCGCAGCGGCTGAGGATCGTGGGCTTGTCCAACACCGAGTCCAAGGACATCATCCGTCTGCTGCAGGCGTACGTGACGCGTCCGGAGAACGTGGTCCGGGTGAACTGGGAGCCAAACCAGGTAGTCCTGTTCGACAACCGCATCACCCAGCACTACGCCCCGGACAACTACGATGGCCAGCCGCGCAAGCTCAACCGCGTCACCATTGCCGGCGACATTCCCGTCAGCATCGACGGAAAGCCCAGCCAGGCCATCCAGGGTGACTCAAGCACCTACTCGGTAGTGGCCCCGATCAGCCACACACCGTAGGCGCACTCCATGTGTTGCTGTTCCCACCCAACTGAGTCGCAGTACAGCGCGTTTTGAGGCCTCATAACGCGCACAACTGCGACTCAGTTGGGTTAAAACGGGTTTAGGGGATGTTGTTTCCCCGGGCCGCCACCCACAGTCCATACCACTGGGCACGGGTCATCTCCTCCGCGACAACTGCCGCGTCGGCGCATGCCGCAATCCGGGCGGGATGGGTGGTTCCCACTACCGGAGAAATCCTGGCCGGGTGCTTCATCAGCCAACCCAGCAACACTGATTCCGGCGTAGTGTTCTTCTCCCCTGCCATCTGTTCCAGCATCTCCGCTACTGCCAACTCGGCCGGTGAGAGCTCCTCAGGCTTCGCTCCGGTGTAACGCCCTTGCGCCAGGGACCCATAGGCCTGCAGTTCAATCCCGTGTCTCATGCAGTGTTCCAGGGTCCCGTGCGGAAAGCTGTACCCCACCCCCTCCGCATGGTTGACCAGCACACCGCACTCCAGCCAGTCCCGGCGAAGCAGGCTCATTTCCAATTGGTCCGCCACAAGGGGCGTCTCCAACTGGTCCTGAAGGAACGCGATCTGGGCTCCGGACATGTTGGACACACCCAGTTGCCGCACCTTGCCTTCCGCCGTCAACTCTCCGACGGCGGCCGCCACCTCACGCGGGTCCATCAGCGGATCGGGGCGGTGCAGCAGCAGCACGTCTACATAGTCGGTCTGAAGCCGCTTCAGGCTCCCGTTGACCCGTTCGAGGATCGCTTCCCGGCTGAGGTCGTAATGCGTCGCCAACCCACGCTCCCCCAGCCTGATACCGCACTTGGTTTGCAGCTGGATCTTTTCACGCAGGCCCCGCGAACGGGCAAGGACTTCACCGAAGACGGCCTCGGACTTTCCGTTGCGGTAAATGTCAGCATGATCGAAAAGCTCAATCCCGATGCCCACGGCGGCGTCGACCACCGCGGCGGCCTGATCGATCTCAGCTGCGCCATAGGACGTTCCGTCCCACGGGCCACCGAGTCCCATGCAGCCATAGACGAGGCGTCCCCGCCCGTTCGCATTCGTCATAACTTCCGTCTTCTGCCGCAGCGCTACGCGTTGCTGACTACCCAGGCAGTGGTGTCGGAGGGCAGCTTGCCGTTCTCCAGCGGACCGCTGGCGACCACCACGTCACCTTCAGGCAGCTCAACAGGCTCGCCGCCAAAGTTCGTGACGGTATGCCAGCCACCCGGGCGGCTGAAGTGCAGCACGTCCTGGTTTCCGGTTTCCACCCACTCAAGTTCCTCAGCCGTCTGGAGTTCTCTGCGCAGGCCCAACGCCTTGCGGTAGAGCTCCAGCGTGGAACCGTCCACGCCGTCCTGGGTGGATACTGCGTAATCCTTGAACCACTCCGGCTGGGGAAGGTGCGCCTTGCCCGCGCCGAAGCCAAACGACGTACCTTCCGCCGTCCACGGCAACGGCACCCGGCATCCGTCGCGCCCGATCTCCACGCCCGGGTTGCGGAAGAAGGACGGGTCCTGGCGTTCCGAGTCAGGGATCTCCGAGACTTCACGCAAACCGAGCTCTTCACCCTGGTACAGGTAGGCCGAGCCCGGAAGCGCGAGCAGCAACAGCGTGGCGGCGCGGGCACGACGCAAGCCAAGTTCGACGTCGAGCTCTTCAGCCGGTGCGCCGGCTAGCAGCCAGCCCTTGCCATCCTGCCCCTTGGGCTTGCCGCCGGTGATGTCCTGGGCCGCATTGGTTCCCTGCGCAACGGAGCCGCCCTTGGGAAGGCCGTACCGCGTGGCGTGGCGGACGACGTCGTGGTTGGAGAAGACCCACGTGGACGAAGCACCTGATTCCTTGGCTGCCACGAGGTTGTCCGTGATGATTTTCCGGAAGGATGCAGCGTCGAAGTCGGACTGCAGGAGATCGAAATTGAACGCCTGGCCCAGTCCTTCGGGGCTTGCATAGCGGGCACGGCGGGACTCGTGGACCCAGGCCTCGGCGACAGCCGTACGGGGCGGGTTGTACTCATTGAAGAGCTTGCGCCATTCCGCGTACACCTCGTGGACTTCATCGCGGTCCCAGAACGGGTGGGAACCATCGGTGAAGCCATCGGTCCCGTGGGCCTTGGCTTCGAGGTCGGCCTTCATGGGCAACGGCTCGGACAGATCCTTGGCCATGCCGTGGGCTACATCGATCCTGAAACCATCAACGCCGCGGTCCGACCAGAAACGCAGGGTCTTCAGGAAGTCCTCACGGATCTCCGGGTTCTCCCAGTTGAAGTCCGGCTGCTCCTTGGCAAAAATGTGCAGGTACCACTGGCCGGGAGTGCCATCCGGCTCGGTGATGCGATCCCAGATGGGGCCGCCAAAGACGGAGTCCCAGTCCGACGGCGGCAGCTCGCCGTTCTCGCCCCGGCCGTCACGGAAGATGTAGCGCTCGCGGGCAGCGGAGCCCTTGGGTGAAGCCAAGGCCTCCTTGAACCACTCATGGCGGTCGGAGGAATGGTTGGGGACGATGTCCGCCACGATCTTGATGCCGGCGGCGTGCAGGGCCTCAACCATCTCGTCAAAGTCCTCAAGCGTACCCAGCTTCGGATCCACATTGCGGTAGTCATCTACGTCGTAGCCGCCGTCAGCGAGCGCTGAAGGGTAGAAGGGGCTCAGCCAGACGGCGTCGATTCCCAGTTCCTTAAGGTAGGGAACTTTGGCGGTGATGCCCTTGATGTCGCCCAGTCCGTCCCCGTTGGCGTCGTGGAAGCTGCGGGGATAGATCTGGTAGACAGCCGCCTGGCGCCACCAGTTGGGGTCGGCCATGCGGTCTACTTCGGTATGGTGTGCCTGAGTGGCGGAGGTGCTCACGAAACTCCTTTGATTTAGTATCTAAATTTATATCCCGGACCAGTATGAAACGGCCGGACACCGCAGGTCAACAGGCCTAGCCCTTTACGGCCCCCTGGGTAACCCCTGCCATGACCCACCGCTGCGTGAACAGGTAGGCAATTATCGCCGGGGCCATTGCCATCAGGTAGGACGCGAAGGACACGTGGTAGTTGTTGCTGAACTGGGTCTGGAACAGGTTTTGCCGCACTGGGAGTGTCTGCAGGGACGGATCGGAGATGATCAGCGACGGCATCATGAAGTCATTCCACGCATAAAGGAAGGCGAAGATTCCCACGGTGGCGCTCATTGGAGCGAGAAGCGGGAAGATCAGCTTCCAAAAGGTCTGCCAGGTGGTAGCGCCGTCGATCCTTGCACTCTCCTCCAACTCCATCGGGATGGACCGGAGAAATGCGGTGAACAGAAGGACGCTGAAACTCAGCTGGAACATGGTGGCCAGCAGGATCACACCGAACGGATTGTCCAGGCCCAACCGGCCCGTGAGCTGGATCTGCGGCAGCGCCACCACGGGGAACGGAATGAACATTGCCCCCAGCAAGTAGAAGAACGAATACCGGAAGAGCCGGCGCTCCCAGTTTCGAACGATCGCATAAGAAGCAAAGGCCGCAAGGATGATGGTGGCCACCACCGTCCCGGCAGTCACCAGCAAGGACATCGCGGCGCCAACAGGGAAGTTTGTCAGCGTCCAGGCCTGGACGAAGCCGTCAAAACTGAAGGGAGCCGGGAAGGAGAAGGCGTTGCCATCCACCGCCTGCCCCTGGGTCTTCAGCGCCATGGAGATTGTGACGTACAGCGGCAGGAGCACGGTGACCGCGCACAGGATGAGGATGGTGGTTGCCGGCCAGTTGACGCGTTCGACGGCGGACTCGGACCGGCGTCGGCTCTTTCCGGTGGGCTGGGTGGTGGGCTCGGTGATGGCGAGGGTGGCTTGATTGGTCATCAGAGTGCATTCCGTCCGCGAGTCAGCGAAAGCTGTACGAGAGAGATAACAATGGCCACTACGAAAAAGATCGTGGCGTTGGCCATCTGGTAGGCGTAGTCGCCGCCGTTGAAGCCCGAGATGACGGTCATCGCGATGCTTCGGGTTGAGGTGCCCGGGCCACCGTTGGTCAGGCCAACAATGATGTCGTAGGCGTTCAGGAAGCCTTTGAACCCCAGGATGATGTTGATGACCACGTAGCCCGATACCAGCGGAAGCGTGATCTTGACCAACTGCTGGAACTTGCTGGCTCCATCGATTTCCGCAGCTTCATAGACGTCCCCCGGCACGGCCACCAGTCCTGCGATGTAGATCAGCAGTGCACCCGGCACAGCCTGCCAGGCAGTGACCAGCACAATGGCTACCCAGGCGAGGTCCGGGTTTGCCAGCAGGCTGTTCTCCAGCCAGGGAATCCCGGCAGCGGCGCCAAGGGAGGGCAGCGAGTTGGAGAACAGGAAGTTGAAGACGTAGGCGATGATGATGCCCGAGACCACCATGGGGATGACGAAAATGGTCCGCAGCGCCGATTTCATCCTGATGCGCGAGGTCAGCCCGACGGCCAGGAGGAACGCCACCACGTTGACGGCGATCACGGTGACGATGGAGAACCCGAACGTGAACAGGTAGCTCTGCAGGATGGCGGGGTCGGTGAAGATGGCAACGTAGTTGGTCAGGCCGACAAATTCCCAGTCACCGATTCCGATCGAGTTGGTGAAACTGAAGAAGATGCCGATGATTCCCGGAATGGTGATGGCCAACGTGAAGAGGATGAGGCTGGGGACGAGGAAAAAGTAGAAGATCGGCTCGACCCGGCGCGTGCTGCCCTGCCGCTGACGGCCCTGCTTGGCCGAAACCTGCTTCCGGCCGTCCTGCCCGGACGTAGTGGGGGTGGTGATGATGGACATGATGTTGACTCCCTGCTTCGGCGCTACTGGCGGAAAGCCAGCCGCGCCCAGTCTGCGTCGAGGGTGCTAAGGGTGGAGGTGGGGCTGGCGCCGAAAACGAGGGCCTGCGTGTAGTTCATGATCGGGATGGTTTTTGGTACCAGCACTGAAGGACCCTGGTAGACCTGGGATTGCTCGTAGTACCGCACCATTCCTTCAATCCGGGGATCGGGAGCCGCAGCTGAATCCTTGGTGGGAGTGAAGCCCAACTGCGATTTGTTGTAGGCATCGATCACTTCGGGCCGGTAAAGGTACTCGAGGAAGTCCTTTGCGGCCTCCTTGTGTTTGGAGGCCTCAGGGATCCAGGCGGCCAGGTCCACGTTCACCCGGACACGCAGGTCCTGGGGGTCTTCGGTCATGGGCAGCGGGAAGGTTCCAAGTTTCAGGTCAGGGGCCGTCTTCGCGATCTCGCTGAAGGCCCACGGACCCTGCAGGTACATGGCGGCCTTGCCCTGGGAGAACGCCAGGTTGCCGTCGCCGTAGGCGCGGCTGGCTGCATCCTTGTTCACGTACTTCGAGGCCAGTTCCAGCATCTTGCCAACAGGCTTTTCAAAGTCCTTCTGGAAGGACACTGCAGATTTTGGCCCCACGTTGGTGCCTTCGGCGGAAAGCTTGTCAAAGAAGTCCAGCGTGTCCACCTGGCCGCCCACGGAGTAGTCGAACCAGCCCTGGGCGATGGTCCAGTCGTCCTTCCACGTGGCGTAGAACGGCGTCACTCCAGCGGCTTTGAGTTGATCGCATGCTGCGGTCAGCTCACTCCAGGTGGTGGGCACCTTGATGTTGTTGGCCGCGAAGATTTCCTTGTTGTAGATGACCGAGGAGGCCATGATCGAGTAGGGCAGCGCGCTGGTGCGGTCCGGGTAGGTCCCGTACTGGTCCATCAACGGCTGGAGATCTTCGCGGATCCTTGACGCCGCTGCCGTACCGGAGAGATCGCTCAAGGCGCCCCGCTGGACAAAGCGTGAGGTTTCCATGTTGTAGTTCGCCAAGGCGATGTCCGGCGGATTTCCCCGGACGAAGCTCGCGGACACCACATCCACCCCCGAGGTGTCCAGGACAACCTCGGTGTCGTTCTGGGAGGCGTTGTAGTCGGCAACGAGCTTGGTCATGAAGCCAATGGCTTCGCGCTTGCTGAACGTGAAGCGGATGGTTTCCTTGCCCGATTCCCCTGTGCAACCGGAGAGGAGACCGGCCAGCAGGGCCAGTCCGAGGCTCATCGCCGCAAGGCGCTTCTTACGCGTAGGTTTCACAGACTCCGTGGTCCTTTCGTCGTGCGGACCGCTGTGGCCGCCGTGCCCGGGGTGGTCGCTGCTGACCATCCCGAGTTTAGATAGGAGATAAATTTATGACCTATCGCTAGTTTGGGTGACGTGCGCCACAGCGTCAAGCTTTTAACGGAAGCGCGTCACAATCTAAATTTATGTACTAAATTTAGAGAGATCGTTCTATCGCTCCCGATAGACGCCCAAGAGTTTGGAGTACCCCATGCTGAGCGGGACTGCACCGTCAACCCAACTGGTACGCCGGGTCAACGCCAGCGCAATGCTCAAAGCCATGCGCGGCGCCGGTGTCCTCACCGGAACCGAGTTGATGGACTCCACCGGGCTCTCGCGCGCCACCGTCATATCGATCTGCGATGAACTGGTCCGGCTCGGTTGGCTCCAGGAGTTGGAGAGCCAACGGGGTACCGGGGACTACGTCAAGGGACGCCCGGCCCGCCGCTTCGTGTTCGACGATGACGCGGCCAGCGTCATCGGCATCGACATCGGCGCCACCAAGATCACGGCAATCGTGGCCAACATGGCAGGGGCATCCCTGTCCAGGGTCACCATGCCTTTCCGCACCTTCAACCTCCCTGCCGATGAACGCGCCGACGTGCTGGACCGCATTGCCGCCGACGCCCTGAAGCAGGCAGGAGTCACTGCGGATTCAGTGCTGGCGGTCGCCGTGGGGGTTGCCGCACCGGTCAGCCGCGACGGCGAAGTCCTCACCGTCCAGGAATTCTGGAGGTCCTTCGACGTCCGCAGGATCGTCGCTGAGCGGCACGGCTGGCATGTCCTCCTGGAAAATGACGCCAACCTGGCCGCCTTGGCCGAACGGTGGCAGGGCACCGCGCAAGGAGTGGACAACTTTGTGGTGATGTTGGCCGGTGACCGCCTGGGCTCGGGCATCCTTGAATCCGGACGCCTGCTCCGCGGCCAGCTCGGAGGCTTCGGTGAACTGGGCTATCTGGACACCGTGGAAGGCGTGGGAGACACCTACGGAATTGCCCACTACGCTGCCCGGTGGGGCCGCGAAGCCATGGAAGCCAGCACCACTACCTCGCTGCACACTCTCTGTGGCAGCGATCCTGAATCCTTGAGCGCCGAAATGGTCTTCGAAGCCGCAGCAGAGGGCGATGACGCCGCACGAACCGTGCTGGACCGCCTGTCTGAACGCATGGCCCGGGTCATCGGTTCAGTCAGTACGTTGGTCAACCCGGACCTGGTGGTCATAGCCGGGGCCGTGGCGGCCTCGGCCCACGCACTGATTCCGGGCATTGAAGAGAAGATGACGGAGTTCACCTTCACTCCCCCGCGCCTGGCAACCTCACCCTTGGGCGATGGGATCGTGTCCCTCGGCGCGATCCGGCATGCACTGGATTATGTCGAGGAACATGCCCTGGACCTTTACCCCGCGTCGCTGCCGAAACACGAGGCTGCCGGCTGACCGCTTCTTGCCCCTCGGCCCGGCAGGCGGCCAGTCCGGAATTCGGCTAGTCCGGCATCGACATGGTGCGCAGGTCCAGTTGCCTCAGCACGCGATCTGCGACTTCCGGATCAGTACCCAGCTCGTTCCGGGCCGCCACCACTTCCTGCCGTGCAGCATCCAACGCGATGGTCTGCACCGCGATGGACAACTCCCGTCCGCGCTTGCGCTTTTCAGCGACCGACTCGTTCTGCAGGGTGCCATCGAGCAACTCCGCATGCAGTCTGCGCATCTTTTCCTTGACCAGCGCCACCTTCTCCGCCGGGAGTTCCTTCATGAGGTCGTGGTCCTTCAAGGCGGCGACCGCAGCCGACTGGGCGCGCTTGGCGAGGACCTTGGCGGCATCCTGCTCGTGAGAACCATCTTCGGTGGCCTTCAGCACCCGCATGAGCCATGGCAAGGTGAGGCCGGGAAGCACCAGGGTTGCCAGGAGGACGGCGCAGGCAATCACCAGGATCTCGTGCCGGGCCGGGAAGTCACTGCCATCCGGCAGGGTCAAGGGAAGCGCCAGCGCCAACGCCAACGTAGCCAGGCCGCGCATGCCACACCACGTCAGGATCAGCACTTCCTTGGGTGAGGTGGGCTGCAGGAGGTTCCTGCGCCTCCGGGCCGTCAGGGCAAGCAGGCCCAGCCACAAGAACCGGACGACGAACACCAGGATGCAGATAACCACAGCCATGCCGATCATCCCGAAGATCGCAGTCCCCTCGTCCCGGATAACGTGGCGGATCTCCAGCCCCACCAGGCCGAACGCCAGACCTGTGGCAAGCAACTCCACCACATCCCAGAACGCCGTCCGCGTAATGCGTTCAGCGGCATCCTGCGGCCGCGTATGGCGCTGCAACTCCAAGGCGGTGACGACGACGGCCACCACACCTGATGCGTGCAACTCTTCCGCGAGAATGTAGGCGGCGAACGGAACCACCAAGGTGACGGCACTGCGGGCAACCATGGACGTGACCAACGTGGTGATGAACTTGGTCAGCCAACCCATGGCGATGCCGATCACCACAGCCAGCGCGGCTCCGATGATGAACTGCGGAATGACCTCCGGGCCCACTTCCTTCCCGGACACGGTGGCCGCCACGGCAGCCTGGAAGATGACGATGGCAGCAGCGTCGTTGAAAAGCCCTTCGCTTTGCAGGACCGTGATGAGGCGGCGCGGCATGTGGACGCGGCCGGCTACCGACTCAACGGCAACGGGATCCGGCGGGGCCACCATGGCACCCAAAGCGATGGCCGCCGGGATTCCGATGCCCGGGATCATCAGCCAGGCAGCACCGGCCACTACAGCCGTTGACACCACCACCAGAGCTACGGCCAGGAGCAGGAGCGTTTTCCACCGCACCCTGAAGACGGCCCACGAGCTCTTCTGGGCGGTGGCGAACAGGAGCGGCGGAAGGAAGATCGGCAGGATCAGCTCAGGCGAAATTTCAAACTCAGGGAAGCCCGGGATGAAGGTCAACGCCACAGCCAGCAGCAGCATCAGGACCGGGTACGGAAGCCGGAGCCGGTCCCCCAGGCCCACTGCCACCACCGTAGCCAGCAGCAACCCGACAATGAGCGCCAACTGATCCATGTTCCTGCTTCCCCAGACGTTGTAAGGCCCTCCCCGGACAAAGCCGAAAAAGTTCCCTACCAACATATCCCGGGAGTGCAGACGGTCCATGCGGAGTGACGGTCCACGCCTCCGATTCCGGGTCAGTCCTCCGTGAGCGCGTCCACCACGTCCGCGGTGCCATCCTTGAACGCAATGGTCCGGTGGATGGTGCCGGGCAGTTCCAGGACGGCGGCCGTCACCAGCGCAACGTTGGCCCGCGACGTCTGTGTTCCGCTGCCGGGGTTCTCGGGGTCGGTCTGGATCAAGCCCGTTGCAGGCTCGTCGGTCAAGGTTCCCGGGCCCAGGATGGTCCAATCGAGGTCGGTGGCACGCAGGTAGTCGTCCGCAGCAGCCTTGGCCTCCGCGTAGGCGAAGAATGGATTGTCAGCTGGCACTCCATGGTCCTTCGCCGCGCCGATGTAGGACACCATGACATACCGCTTGACGCCGGCCTGTGCGGCGGCGTCCATCGATCGGATGGCGGCGTCGCGGTCCACGGCATAGGTCCGGTCCGGGTTGCCCCCGCCGGCCCCGGCCGACCAGACCACGGCGTCGTGGCCGTCGAGCGCTTGGGCGAGTTCCGCCGTCGTCGAGTTTTCCACATCAAGCACCTGCGCTTCTGCGCCGGTTTCCGTGACATCTGCCACATGATCGGGATTTCGGATGAAAGACGTGACGTCGTGACCTTCGCCACTGAGGATGCGGGACAGATGCAGGGCCACTTTCCCGTGGCCGCCAATGATTGCGATTCGACTCATGGACCCATTCTGTCCCACGGAACGAAAAAAGACCCCGCAGGCGAATGCTGCGGGGTCTTGCTCTGTAGCGGTGGGGAGGCTCGATCTCCCGACCTCACGATTATGAGTCGTGCGCTCTAACCAACTGAGCTACACCGCCACGAATGAGAAAAACCTGTGTCAAGCCGGTCAAAACCGCCTTGACACAGGCCCTCATTCAGAGCCCCCCACCGGAATCGATCCGGTGACCTCGTTCTTACCAAGAACGCGCTCTACCACTGAGCTAGGGGGGCAACGAGTAAATACTCTACCGGACGTTTTCAGAAGCTACAAATCGGCGAAAGCACGCGGAAAACAGGCGTCGACACAATTTGCGAAGACGCGGTTTCCTTGATCTATTTTCGCCCTCTTCGACTGCCCGAATCAGGGCAGACGAAGGACCTGTCCGGGGTAGATCCGGTCTGGATTGGGCACAGTATCGGCGTTGGTCGCGATCAAAGCACCGAGATCCACTCCGAACTGTGCGGCGATGCCGCTCATGGTGTCTCCCTGCTCCACCACCACCTCCGTGACGCGCGGGGCCACAGGTCCCTGCTGTCCTGCCCCGACAGCGGCCTCAGAGGCCGCCTCCTGCGCCTGCAGCCGGACCTCGGGGGCATCGGGTTCCAGTCCTTCCTGACGGGCCTCCTGGGCTGCTGCGGCGTCCGCGGCTGCCTGTTGTTGGGCCGCCTGGGCTGCCGCGGCCTCGGCGGCGTCCCGGTCAGCTGCTGAAACCCCGACGGCGGCAGCGTCCTCCGCGGCCTGGCTTCCGGCTGATGGGGCTGCTGGAGCGGTGGCCTCGGCGGGAGCTGCGTCGCGGGCAGCGGACCCTGCATCATCCCTGTGATCCTTGTCGCCGTGCAGTAATTGATCGCCGCGCCCCTTGTCACCCAGGCCCAGGTTCTTCTTCACGTTGTCCAGCAATCCCATGGAGCACCCTCCTGCGTTCTGCTTGCGTTCTGGTTGCGTTCTGCTTGCGTTCTGCCGTGCCTCGATCGTACGGCCGGCCGGGGCCTCAGGGAACCCGTGCCCCCTATGGGACGCCATGGAGCGGGATCGGGGGGCGATGGAGCATCGACGTTAAATGCCGCAGGGGGCCGGCTCGAAAGCCGACCCCCTGACGGGAATAACTGAGTGTCCAGCATGTGGTGGTGTTTACCACCAGGAAGTGTTTACCACTTGCCCTTGCGGTTGAAGTCGCGGTTTGCGCCTTCGCCACCGGTGCGGGGCTTGCGGGCGCCGTCACCATGACCGCCGAAGCGTGAGCCGCTGGCCTGGCCGCGATCGCGGTCGCCGTAGCTGCCTGCAGTGCGCTCGGAACGGTCGCTGTAGGAGCGGCCGCCACGGTCAGCGGAGGTACGCTCGCCGTCGGACTTGCGGAAGTCCTTCTTGAAGCCACCATTGCCCTTGAAGTTGCCGCCACCACGGTTCTCGCGGTCGCCATAGCCACCACGTCCACCGGCGCCACCACCGGAGTAGCTGCCGCGGTCTCCACTGGGCTTGCGGCCGTTGTCCAGTTCGAGGTGGATCAGTTCGCCACCGATGCGGGTGCGGGACAGAGCGCGCAACTGATCCGCGCTCAGGTCTGCCGGAAGCTCCACGAGGGAGTGGTCCGAGCGGATGTCGATGCCACCGATCTGTGCGGAGGAAATGCCACCTTCGTTGGCAATGGCGCCAACGATGGAGCCCGGCATGACACGCTGACGGCGTCCGACGGCGATCCGGTAGGTAGCGTTGCCCTCGGTGAGTGCGCGGGTCGGGCCACGCGAGCCGAAGCCGTCCTTGGAGCGCTCGCGCTTCTGGTACTCAGGAGCGGCAGGCAGTTCCTTGACCAGCAACGGCTGTCCACCCTGGGCCATGACGGCCAAGGCTGCAGCGATCTCGGAAGCCGGAACGTTGTGCTCTTCCTCGTAGGAGGAGATGAGGTCGCGGAACGCTGCAACATCCTCGGACGCAAGGGTCTCGGTGATGCGCTCGGCGAACTTGCCCAAGCGCAGCGTGTTCACGGTCTCGGCGGTGGGCAGGTGCATCTGCTCCACCGGCTGGCGCGTTGCCTTTTCGATGGAACGCAGCAGGTACTTCTCACGCGGCGTCATGAACAGGATCGCGTCGCCGGAACGGCCTGCACGGCCCGTACGGCCAATGCGGTGCACGTAGGACTCGGTGTCATGCGGGATGTCGTAGTTGATGACGTGGCTGATGCGCTCCACGTCAAGGCCACGGGCAGCGACGTCGGTAGCGACGAGGATGTCGATGCGGCCTTCCTTCAGCGCGTCCACAGTGCGTTCGCGCTGCTGCTGCGGGATGTCGCCGTTGATGGCGGCAGCCTGGAAGCCGCGGGACTTCAGCTTGTCGGCGAGGTCCTCGGTAGCCATCTTGGTGCGCACGAAGGCAATAACGCCGTCGAACTCTTCAACCTCGAGGATGCGGGTCAGTGCGTCCAGCTTGTGCGGGCCCATGACCTGGAGGTAACGCTGCTTGGTGTTGGCACCGGTGGTGGTCTTGGACTTCACCGAGATTTCAGCCGGGTTGTTCAGGTACTGCTTGGACATGCGGCGGATCTGGCCCGGCATGGTGGCAGAGAACAGCGCAACCTGGCGGGTTTCCGGAGTCTGCTGGAAGATCTGCTCAACGTCATCGGCAAAGCCCATGCGCAGCATTTCGTCAGCTTCGTCCAGCACCAGGTACTGGAGCTCGGACAGGTCCAGGGAACCCTTGGCGATGTGGTCGATCACGCGGCCGGGGGTACCGACAACAACCTGGGCGCCACGGCGCAGTCCGGCGAGCTGCGGGCCGTAAGCCGAGCCACCGTAGACCGGGAGGACAGTGAAGTCGTCAATGTGCTTGGCGTAGGAGGTGAAAGCCTCGGCAACCTGGAGGGCCAATTCACGCGTCGGGGCCAGGACCAGTGCCTGGGTCTTGCGTGAGGGACCGTTGAGGTCGTGGAGTTCTGCCAGGCGGGACAGGGCGGGAACAGCGAAAGCTGCGGTCTTGCCGGTACCGGTCTGGGCGAGGCCAACGACGTCGCGGCCTTCGAGGAGCAGCGGGATGGTGGCTGCCTGGATGGGTGACGGCTTCTCGTAGCCGACATCCTGCAGCGCGGCCAGAACGCGGCCGTCGATGCCAAGATCGACGAAGCGTACGCCTTCTTCTTCCGCTTCTTCTGCCTTGGGGGCAGGAGCTTCGGTTTCTTCTGCCTTGGGAGCAGGAGCTTCGGTGAAGGTGGGGGCTGCAGACTCGGCTGCAGCGTTCTCGACGGGGGCAGCGGCAGCAGCCGGTGCTTCAGCTTCGGCGGGCGCGGTGGTCTCTGCTGCAACAGCGGACTCAGCGGACTCAGTGGTCTGGGCGTCGAAGTTTTCGTTGAGATTTTCGGTCATAGGGGGAAATTCCTCATCCATAGGGTAGTCGGCGCGGCCCGGTTGGGCTTGGCCGCAGTACTCGTCGCGAAGGCAGGCAAAGTGCCCTGCTCTCGCAAGAAGTCCGGCGCTATCGCAATCCCATGGCAGGACTTCCCGCTGCATCTCTTGGCTGCTATCCCAGCAGTCTGTACAGCGTTTTCTTTAGCCGGCTCTCCCTATGAAAATGCCCGCACACAATTGCGGGCCCCAACACTTACCAGTCCTGCCTCAAGAATTGGGCAGGATAAAGGGATTTCCGGAGTGGGGGATATTTCAAGTGTAGGGCACGGGGTGGCCTCACCGCGACTTAAGCCTCAAGGAAGGGCGGTGAGCTTGTTCACACCCTTGCTGTCAGCGCCGCTTCGCAACTACTGAAGGCCGTGACGGCGCAGGACTTTATCGAACGTGGAGTGGTAGTCGTCCTGGAGCCGGATCTCCCCGTCGGCCTGCGCATCGAGCAACGCCTGGACAAGGTCCGGCGTCGGCTCGCTGAACCACTGGCCCACCGTGATGCCATGCTTCGGGACGAACGTCCGGTGAATATGGTCGCCTGCGGACAAGGTCCCTGTCTTGATCACCCGGAGGTACGTGCCCACACGTCCGGCCTGCGTGAACCGCTTCACCCACTGCGGCTCGTCCAGAACCCGCTGGAACGTAGCGCAAGGAACCCGCGGGGACGTCACTTCGACCTCCACTTCCAAGCCGATCCGCCACCGTTCCCCGATGACGGCACCGGTGGTTTCGATGCCGGCCACCCGCAGGTTCTCGCCGAAGAGACCGGCCGGCACCTCCCGTTGAAGCTCGCCCGCCCAGTAATCGGCATCCGCCTGCGAATAGGCATACAGCGCTTGGTCTTCTCCACCATGGTCGATGCGGTTCGCCTGCACATCCCCGTGGACGCCCAGTTTATGAACCTTGACGGGTCCTTCGACGGGGCGCTTGTCCAAGGCTGTGACTCCCACACTGCCGGAGTCGGGCAACAGCTGGTGGACACGGCAGACGGCCAGGAGGGAAGCAGTGTTCATGGGATCAGTCTACGGACGGTCCGGGGCGGGGTTAAGGATCAAAACGGTAGCCCATGCCCGCTTCCGTGTGCAGATGGCGGGGCTCTGCCGGATCCCGCTCCAACTTCCGGCGCAGCTGGGCGATGTACACGCGCAAGTATTGGGTTTCCTTGGCGTAGGCCTGCCCCCACACCTGGGTGAGGATCTGCTGCTGGCTCACCAGCTTCCCCTTATTACGGACCAGCAGCTCCAGGATGTTCCACTCCGTAGGCGTCAGCCTGACCTCAGCCCCGTCCTTCACGATTCTCTTGCCTGCCAGGTCCACCATGAAGTCGGTGGTGGCCAGCGTTGGTTCCTCATGCCCGGTGACCACACGGCGCGAGGCGACCCGAAGCCGGGCAAGCAGCTCATCTAAACCGAAGGGCTTGGTCACGTAGTCGTCCGCACCGGCGTCGAGCGCCTCCACCTTGTCCTCCGACGCGTGCCGGGCAGAGAGCACAATGATGGGCATGCTGCTCCAGCCGCGGATCCGGCGGATGATCTCCACGCCGTCCATATCCGGCAGCCCGAGGTCCAGCACCACGATCTCCACAGGCTGCTTGGCAACGGCCTGAAGGGCATCGGCACCGTTGCCTACCGACAACGCCTGGTAGCCATGGGCCTGAAGCGTGACCTGCATGGCGCGGGCGATCCGGGCCTCGTCCTCGACGATAAGTACCAGCGTCATTGCGCGCCACCAGTCCACAGCGGCAAAGTGACCACCATGGTCAAGCCACCACCCGGCGTCGGCTCCGCAGCGAGTCTCCCGCCCATGGCCTCGCAGAACCCCTTGGCCACTGCGAGGCCCAGCCCGATCCCGCCGCCGGCAGTGTGTCCGGGCGCCGGCGAATCACCGAAGCGCTGGAACGGCTGGAACATGGTGAGGACTTCCTCACTGCCCACTCCCCTGCCATGATCGACAATCCGCAGTTCGCCGGCAGGCCGGTCACCCAAGGTGATGCCGGCACCAGCCCGTGCTGTCAGGACCACATCCGATTCCGGTGCGTACTTCACGGCGTTCTCAACGATATTGGCCACCACGCGCTCAAGCATGCCGGCATCGGCCTGCACCGGGGGAAGGTTGGGTGGCAGTTCGTTGCGGAGGCGCTCAGGCGGAAGACCTCGCAGGGCCTGCGGCAGTACCTCAGCCCAGCCGATCCCGGTCAGCAGCGGATTGACCGCGTCTGCGGTGATTCGGGACATGTCCAGGAGATTATCCACCAAGTGATCCAGGCGGTCCGCATAGTCCTCGATGGTCTCCAGCAGTTCCCGCTCCACCTCTGGAGGAAAACTCACGTCCTCCTGGCGCAGGCTGCTGACAGCCAGCTTGATACCGGCCAACGGCGTCCTCAGGTCATGCGACACGGCGCGCAGAATGGATGTCCGCATCTTGTTGCCCTCGGACAGCCGGACATTGTCCCGCCGGCTCTTCACCAACTGTTGCCGCTCGCGCACGGCCACCACAAAGGCTCCGAAGGCGGCCAGCAGCCGCTGGCGCTGCGGTGTCAGGGGTCCGCCGCGCAGCAGCAGCGTGTACTGGGGATCGACGACGGCGGCATGGTCGGCGGCGGCATGGGTCACCGGCGGATTGGGGCCGGCGCTCGCCAGGACCTGCGATGCGGGAGCCGCCCCGGGCGTGGCTGCCGCGCCCGGGGGTGCGGAGCCCAACAACGTCACTGCTTCCATGCCAAGGTTGCTCCGGACCTTCTCAAGGAAGGTCTCCAGGCTTCCATCCGAACTCAGGATCCGAAGAGCCAACTCGCTCAGGGCAGTGGCTTCGGCTTCGGATCGTGCTGCTTCCTGGGCCCGCCTGCTGGCCAGGCCCACCGCGAGCGCCACACCGCAGGCCACTGCCAGGAACACCACCAAGGTGAACAGCGTGGTGGGGTCGGCAATGGAAAGCGAGCCAACCGGATCGGCCGAGAAGTAGTTCAGCAGGAAGCTGCCCAAAACCGCGGCCACCACTGCAGGCCACAACCCGCCGATCGCGGCGACCGCAACCGCCACGGCCAACTGCAGCAGCATGATCATGGCGAAGTTACGGAAGTTCAGTAACGTCACCAAGAGTTCGACGGCGGGCGGCAGCATGAGTGCCAGCACCAAACCTGTCACCACACGCCCCCGGCCGATGCCTCGAACCGGCGGGAGCCGGAGCAGCACGCCGTCGTCGCCGTTGCTGTAGGTCTCAGGTGCCGCCATGGCTACATCCTTACACGCTTCCCGCGGTGGGGAGTTCTCCCCATTTACCGGCGTCATCCGTGCCTGCACGGCGCGCAAGGACTAGGCTTGCTCTGAGCATTCCGGTCCGGTGTACCGCCGGACACTTCAACGGTCTATCCAGGGGGATATACATGGGCCCGAAAGACAGCCCTGACGCAGCCGGCAACAACGGCAGCAGCAGGGACAACAACAGCGACTTCGGAGCGGGCAACAATCCGCCCAAGCCCCCACCTTGGCAGGTGCCCAAGCCAGAACTCCACCCTGAGCTGTTCACTCCTGTTCAGGAGAACCCGCAACAGGACAAACCGACGCGGAAGAGCAGGAAGGCACCTGCAGGCGCTGCTCCCAGCGCGACCGGAGCTCCTCAACCGGGGCAGCCCCTCCCCGTGGTGGATCCGTTCGCCAAGGAACGCGAACGCGGCGAGGCCGAGGCAGCGAAGAAGAAGAAGCGGTCGCAGCGCCGCACCGTCGTCGTCGGCCTTGGCGTGACAGCACTGTTGGCTGGAACCATTACCGCGATCGTTGCCAGCAACGAGCAGGAAGCTGACTACGCCCAGGTCTGTTTCAATGAGGAAACCGGCGAGCGTGTTGACGACAACGAGTGCAACAACAGCAGCTCGGCCGGCCGTAGCTCCGGTGTCTACGCCTGGTACTTCTACTCCCGCGGCGCCAGCGTGCCTGCTGTGGGGCAAAACCGCAACGCCTACCCGAGCTACACCAAGAACGTCCCAACAGGAGCCAAGTCCTCCACGGGCTACAGCACCAAGGGTGGAACGGTCAGCCGCGGCGGCTTTGGCAGCAGCTCCAAAAGCGGCGGAAGCTCGGGAGGCTAGGCGTGCGTCGACTGCCCTCCGAGCCCAGGCCGGACTGGAAGCAAAAGATCGAAGAACAGGGCCTGGTTTTTTCGACCACCACCATGCCCGACGGCCGCAAAATCGAATACTGGAACGAATCGGCGTATTACGAATTCACCGTGGACGAGGTGGAGACCCTCGAGAAAACCGCGGAAGAAATGCACATCATGTGCCTGGAGGCCGCCAAGTACCTGGCCACCGGCGCCATGGGCGATCTCGGCATTGGGCAGCAAGCCCTGGAGTTGGCAGGCGAGTCACTGCTGGCCGCGGATGTGGATGTCTATGGCCGTTTTGACTTCATCTATGACGGCAAGGGCGGCCCGGCCAAGATGCTGGAGTACAACGCCGATACCCCTACCGGGCTGATCGAAGCCTCCGTGGCCCAATGGTTCTGGCTCCAGGACGTCTTCCCGGAAAAAGACCAGTGGAACGGAATCCATGAGGCCCTGATCCGGCAGTGGAAGAAGCTGCAGTTCCGCACGGGCATGAGCACGCTCCACGTGGCCCATTCCGAAGCGGAGGAATCCGGCGAGGACTGGATGACGGCGGCCTACATGCGGGATGTCGCAAGCCAGGGTGGCTGGACCACCATCGGCATCAACATGTCCGACATCGGCTGGGACCCCAACCTGAACCGGTTCGTGGACCTGGACAACTTCATGATCAGCACCATGTTCAAGTTGTATCCATGGGAGCTGATGATGAAGGAGCCGTTCGGGCAGCGCCTTCTGCAGCGCGCCCACAATCCGCGCTGGGTTGAGCCGGCGTGGAAAATGCTGCTTTCCAACAAAGCACTGCTGGCGGCCCTGTGGCATCTGTACCCCCACCACGAAAACCTGCTGCCGGCCTACCTCGGCGATCCCGGCCCACTCAAGGAATGGGTGGCCAAACCGCTGCATGGACGCGAAGGCGACAACATCCGCATCCACGCCCCCGGCATTGAGATCCAGCAGCCAGGCGGCTATGGCCGTGAAGGCTGGTGCTTCCAGCAATACCACTCCCTGCCCGACTTCGATGGCAACCATCCTGTCCTGGGTCTATGGGTAGTGGATGGCGAATCCGTCGGTTGCGGCATCCGGGAATCGGACGGCCCCATCACGGACTACTTCTGCCGTTTTGTCCCCAATACCATTGACGCCCCGGCGCCCATCGCGCCCCCTGCTACTTCCTACGGAGCTGCACTATGAGCACTGAAACCTCGACGCCGGGTGGCGGCTCAGCGGGCGGCGACCCCACCGCCGTCGTGCCCTCAAAAGGCCTTCACGCCGGGATCCTTGACCTTGGCGACTCCGTCATGCTGGGCCTGGCATCCACCGCGCCCGTCTATTCGCTGGCGGCCACGCTGGGGCTCATTGTTGCCGTCAACGGAAACTACACGCCGCTGATCCTGATCCTCGGCTTCCTCCCGGTCCTGTTCATTGCCTACGCCTTCCGTGAGCTGAACAGCGCCATGCCGGACTGCGGCACCACGTTCTTCTGGGCCCGCAAAGCCTTCGGCCCGTGGGCCGGCTGGCTCGGCGGTTGGGGCGTGGCCCTCGCCGGAATCGTGGTTTTGGCCAACCTGGCGCAGATTGCCGGCAAGTACCTTTGGCTCCTGATCGGCGATGGCTCCCTGGCCGACAACACGTGGCTGGTGACGGCCACCGGCGTGTTGTTCATCGTATTCATGACATATGTGAACCATCGCGGCATCCGGCTGGGCGAGCACGTCCAACGCACCCTGACCTATATCCAGTACATCTCACTGGGTATCTTCGCCGTGGCCATTGTCTTCCGCATTGCCGGCGGAGCGCCTGAAGGACAGGCGTTCGACTTTGAATGGTTCAACCCGGCCGGCGCATTTGCCGACCCCGGCGCAGTGGTCCATGGTGTGCTGCTGGCGTTGTTCATCTACTGGGGCTGGGACACGTGTCTGGCCCTCAACGAGGAAACCGAAAACCCTGCCAAGACCCCCGGCCGAGGGGCCGTCATCTCAGCCTCCGTGCTGGTGGCGATCTACGTTTCCGTAGCACTGCTGGTGATGATGTACGCCACGATCGGTACTGACGGCATCGGCCTGGGCAATGAGGCCAACCAGGATGACGTCTTCCTGGCCATGAAGGACGTAGTGCTGGGTCCCTGGGGCTGGCTGATCATCGTGGCTGTGCTGGCGTCCGTCCTGTCTTCCACACAAACCACCATCCTGCCCACCGCGCGCGGAACACTGTCCATGGGCGTGCACGGTGCGCTCCCCGCCCGGTTCGGCAAGGTCCATGAGCGCTTCATGACCCCGGGCTTCTCCACCCAGGTCATGGGTGCGGTGGCCGTGGTGTACTACGTAGCCATGAGTTTCCTCAGCGAAAACCTGCTGTCCGATTCCATCAGCGCCATCAGCTTGTTCATCGCGTTCTACTACGCCCTGACCGGCTTCTCCTGCGTGTGGTTCTTCCGCTCCACGCTGAAGGATTCTGCCCGCAACCTGTGGTTCCGCGGCATCCTGCCACTCCTCGGAGCGTTGTCCCTGACGGCGGCGTTCTTCATCTCGGCAGTGCAGATGTGGGACCCGTCGTACGGGGACACGCAGATCTTCGGCATCGGCGGGGCATTTGTCAGCGGCGTACTGCTGCTGGCCCTTGGTGTTGTGCTGGCCATCGTGTGCCGCTTCGCACCGTCCACCCGCGGCTACTTCACCGGTGAGCGGCCCGAGGCCGGAGTGGTACGCGGCGAATAGTCTTGGCGCACGTTCCCGGTTAGTCCTCCAGAAAGGGCCGGAAACCCCCGCGACACGGGTGTTTCCGGCCCTTTCTTTGGTTCTGTGGCTGGAAGCCGGGACCAAATGGGAAGGAACGCAGGCTCAGCGTTGCCTTGCGGCCCATTGACGCAGGCGGGTCGGCACATCCGGAACGTCCTCAATCCGGACTGAGTGACGCCGGAGGGCAACGAACCAGCAGACGAGGATGGCCACGGCACAGAAAACACCTGCACTGGACGCCATAATCCATAAACCAGGCGTCTGGACATTCAAGTCAGGCGAACCCAGGGCGGTGCCGATGGTCTTGGGCGAGAAAAAGAACACCAGTGTTGAAACAGCCAGCACGGCACTCATCACTACCCGTTGGGCCTGGTAACGGGCCGGTGTTTCCTTGATGGTCCAGGCGAACGCCGGCAGGATGACGGCCATCCAGACCCAGTGGTGGGACCACGAAACCGGGCTGATGAGCAGCATGGCAAGTGCCGTCGTCGAAAGGGCAATAACGCGTGCACCTTGGTCACTGGCCGCCTTGACGAGCAAAGCCGCCAGGATCACGGTGGCCACGCTCAAGACGATCCAGGGCAGGGTTACGGCGTCGTGCGGGACGCCGAAGTGCAGGAGGGCGCCCTTGATGGAGAGGTTGTCCACGTAGCCGGCGCCGCCGATTCTGGACGTATCGGGGAGGATTTCCAACCAGAATTGCAAGGACTCCGCAGGCCTCAACAACCAGCCAAGCAGCACCGTGCCGGCAAAGCCGATGGACATGTTCGCCAGCCCACGCCAGTCCTTGCGCACCAGGAAGTACAGGCCAAACACCAAAGGCGTCAGCTTGATGCCGGCCGCAACACCCACCAGGAAGCCTGCGCCCCGGAAGCCCCGCCGCTTGGACAGACCGCCCAGGAGGTCGATGACCATCAGGCCCATGAGGATGATGTTGATCTGCCCGAACGCCAGCGTTTCGCGCCACGGCCCCAAGAACAGGACTCCGAGGAACAACGCGGCGGCTATCCAGCAGTTCTTCTTGGACGACAGCGCACTCCGAAGATCTGGCTTCGATGACCAGTACCGGACGATGGTGACAGACACCCAGGCCGCCACGGCGACGCCTGCAACGTTGAACAACATAAGCGCCGATGATTGTGGCAATCGGGCCAACACACCAAACACGAGGGCCGCGAACGGCGGGTACGTAAAGGGGAGCTGCGGGCCGCCGGCTGAAGCGACAGTGGGGCCGTACAGGTCCGACGGCGACGTCCCGGACTGGTTCAGGATGCTTCCGCCGAACCAGTAGACGCTGAAGTCCAGGCCTTGCTTGGCCCAGTCGGCGAGCATCATCCATACCGGAACCGCCACCACGGCCAGCGGCAGCAGGCGAAGGAGCACCGAGGGTGGTTGTACCGGTGTACGCGGTGGTGCAGCCGCCGCCTCGGCCCTTAAATCGACGTCAGGCAGTGCCATGCAAAATCCCCCAAGTTAACCAAATCGCAGAGGGGGACGTGTGCGACCCCCGCCTCCATACTACTGAAGGGGATTCCCCGGCCGGCGGGCTGCATGGTCCCGGCCGGCGGGCCAGCCGCCTAGGATGCTGGAATGAGCGATTCAACGACGAACACCTCCGACGTCCTGGCCCTCGACTCCCTGCTGACGGTGGAGGAGCTGGCTCTCCGCGACAAAGTCCGTGATTTCACGGCCCAACGGATCCGTCCCGCCATCGCACGCTGGTATGAGGACGCTCATTTCCCGAGGGAGATCGCCCCCGAGCTGGGCGAGCTCGGGGTTCTGGGGATGCATCTTGAGGGGTACGGCTGTCCCGGCAGGTCCGCCGTCGAGTATGGTTTGGCAGCCATGGAATTGGAGGCCGGAGACTCCGGGATCCGCACGTTCGTCTCGGTGCAGGGTTCCCTCGCCATGACGGCGATCCACCGCTGGGGCTCCGAGGCGCAGAAGGAGCAGTGGCTTCCGCGGATGGCGGCCGGCGAGTTGATCGGATGCTTCGCGCTAACGGAACCCAGCGCGGGTTCGGATCCATCATCCATGACCACGTTCGCCCGTGAAACTGCTGATGGCTGGGTCCTGGATGGCGCCAAACGCTGGATCGGGCTCGCGTCCATTGCGGATGTCATGGTGGTGTGGGCCAACACGGAGGATGGAATCCGGGGCTTCCTTGTACCCGCCGGAACAGCCGGGGTAACGGCGACGCCGATCGAGCCGAAGCTCTCCATGCGTGCCTCAGTTCAGTGCGATGTAACGTTCGACGACGTGCGGCTGGGTCCTGAGGCCATCCTCCCGGGCGCCGCTGGACTTCGCGGACCGTTCACGTGCCTGAACGAGGCGCGTTACGGCATCGTATGGGGGGCCATGGGGGCTGCCCGCGACTCGTACGAAGCTGCCCTGGAGTACGCGGGCACCAGGCTCCAATTCGGCCACCCCTTGGCCGGTTACCAATTGACCCAGGAGAAACTGGTGAACATGCTGGTGGAGATCCAGAAGGGCACCATGCTTGCCCTTCACCTGGGCCGTTTGAAGGACGCCGGCCATCTTAGGCCCCAGCAGATTTCCTTGGGCAAGCTAAACAACGTCCGCGAGGCCATCAAGATCGCCCGGGAAGCCCGCACCATCCTGGGCGGGAACGGCGTCACCCTGGACTATTCACCCCTGCGGCATGCCAACAACCTTGAATCCGTGCGGACCTACGAGGGCACGGACGAGGTCCACACGCTGATCCTGGGCCAGCACATCACGGGCATCGGGGCCTTCCGCGGCTAACTCACCCAAGTAAGTCGCAGTTGGGTCAGGGCTCGGGGAGGACCACCAGCGTGAAATAGCCGCGCAGGCCCTTCACCACGTCCACCTCGTCGGGGGCCAGCAGCCATTGCGTCTGCAGCCCGTCCCACAGGGCAACCAAGGACATGGCAGCCAATTCAGGGTCCACGCCGGGCCTGAGCTTGCCTTCGGCTGCCAGCTCGGCGAAGCGCAGCGCGTAGCTCTTACGCAGCCGTTCGAAGCGTTCGGTGAAGTACACCCGCCCGGGGTGCGAGTCGGTGACGGATTCCGCACACAGAACGATGTACAGCTCAACCACGCCCGGAATGTTCTCGTTGAAGAGCGCCGTCCGGATGACCGAGTCAACCAGGCCTTCTTCCATGTCGTCCGGAAAGGCGTCGCCGGTGATCTCGTCGCGCCGCTCCAGGACTGCCATCAGGAGATCCCGCTTGGATGGGAAATAGTGCAGCAGGCTGGTTTGGCTCATCCCCACCCGGTCAGCAACATCCTGCAGCGATCCGCCACGGTACCCGTGGGCAGCAAACACCTCGTGGGCAGCATCCAGGATGGTCCGGCGGCGTTCCTCGGATTTCGCGTAGGGGCCCCGCCTCGCTGCGCGGCCCACGTCCTTTGTGGTCATGGCTAGCCAGTGTACATGCGCGTTACAGCCTTCATATGAAATTCGAGTGGCTACTCGAATTTTCTGTTACCGTGGTCACACTTGCCTCGGCGGGACCCACAAATCCCAGAGCGCGGCATCGTCAACCTGACACGAAGAGGTGAAGGCTTATGACCCGATTCACGCGAAGACAACTCCTGGGCGCTGGCCTGGGAACAGCAGCCATGGGCTTGCTGACCGGGTGCGCAACTCCAGGAATGCAGTCCGTTAACGCTGCCCCCACCATTCCCGCCGCAGGAGAGCCCGTGCGGCTGACCTACTGGGCTTGGCTCAAGGACTTCCAAAACGTTGCAGACGTCTGGAATGCTGCCCACCCCACCATCCAAGTGGACGTGGTGTGGATTCCGGGCGGCAACTCCGGCGGGTATCAAAAGCTCTACTCGGCCTTGGCAGCAGGAGGCGGCCCGGACCTGGCACAGGTCGAATTCCGGTCCATCCCGGAGTTCATGCTGGTGAATGGACTGGTGGACCTGTCGCGCTACGGCGCCAACGACCACGCCCACCTGTACGATCCCACCCTGTGGAAGCAGGTCAGTTACACCGGAGGCGTCTACGGTATCCCCCAGGACGCGGGCCCCATGGGCATGTTCTACCAGCCGGCCATCCTGGACAAAGTGGGGGGCAGCATCCCGAAAACCTGGGACGAATGGGCCGCCCTGGCCGCCGAACTTCGCTCCGTGGACAGCTACCTGGACTGCTTCCCCATCAGCGACGCCTCTCCGTTTGCCTCTTTCGCCGGCCAGGCCGGTGCGCAGTGGCTGCGCCCGGAGGAGGATGGCTGGGTCATCAACATGACCGACGACGCCACGCTGAACACCGCGCGTTTCTTCGACAAAGCGATCGACGACGACCTCGTGACCACAGCGTACGGCTCCTTCTCCCCCGGCTGGTTTGCGGCTGCCGGCCGGGGTGGGATTGCCTCGACCATCACCGGCAGCTGGGGCGATGCCCTGGTTCAGGGTGTCAGCGGTTCCGAAGGAAAGTGGCGCGCCGCAGCGATGCCCACGTGGGGTGACACGGGCTTCGGTTCGAGCTACCTTGGCGGTTCCACGGCCGCAGTCCTTGCCAACAGCAAGCACCCTCAGGAAGCACTCGAGTTCGCGGTGTGGCTGACCACGTCCGCAGAGGGTATCGACGCCCAAATCAAACACAGTGGCATTGGCTGGTCACCCAACCCCGATTTCATTGGCACGGCCCGCCAACAGCCGTCGGCGTTCTTCGGCGGCCAGCGATACAACCAGGAAGTCTTCGTCCCGACCACCGAACAGCAGAACCCGGACTGGTCCTGGTGGCCGGTGACCCAACAGTCCTTCAACATCCTCAGCGACGGTTTCCGCAAGAAGGCCTTCGGGACGTCGCTGGTGGATTCCATCGCCGCTTCGGAGCAGCAAATCATCACCGTTTTCAAGAACAAGGGCCTCACCATCCGGAAGGAAACGGCATGACGACCACCCGCACCGCACCCCCAGTGCGCCGCCCCGCCGCCCCTGGCCGCTCCGTCAAACAGGCCGGCAAGCGGAACGGCGCTGCCGCACGCGCCCCCTGGCTGCTGCTTGCACCCTTCCTTGCCCTCTTTGTCCTCACGTTCCTGCTGCCCATAGTGGTGGCCATCATGTCCAGCTTCACCAAAGTGACCCGCAGCGGACTGTTCGGCGAGGCCGGCGTGAGGAGTGAGTTCGCCGGTTTCAGCAACTACGCCCAGGCCTTGGCCGACGGCAGCTTCGTGGCGTCCATCGGCAGGATGCTGCTGTTCGGCGTCGTCCAGGTGCCCGTCATGATCGTCCTGTGCACGGTGCTGGCGCTCATGCTCGAATCAGCCTCGGCAAAGTGGCCGGGCTTCTTCCGCGCCGCCTACTTCCTGCCCTATGGCGTTCCCGGCGTCATCGCCACCATCCTGTGGTCTTTCCTCTACGTTCCCGGCCTGAGCCCCCTGTTCGACGCCGCGAAGATGGTGGGCCTCACCCCCGATTTCCTTGGCGCCAACAGCGTGCTCTGGTCCATCGCGAACATCGTCACGTGGAGCTACACGGGCTACAACATGTTGATCATCGTGGCGCAGCTCAAAGCCATCCCGGTGGAACTCTATGAAGCAGCCAAGGTAGACGGTGCTTCCACCTGGCGCGTGGCCAGGAGCATCCAACTGCCCCTTATTCGTCCGGCCCTAATGCTCACCACGGTGTTTTCCATCATCGGAACCCTTCAGCTCTTCGCCGAAGCACAGGTCCTTAAGACGGTCGCTCCCGCCATCGACAGCCAATACACGCCCAACCTCAGCGCCTACACCACGGCCTTCGCGTACAACGACTACAACGTCGCCGCAGCCCAGTCGGTCATCATCGCCGTGGCCGCATTCGCCCTTTCCTTCGCCTTCCTCGCACTGACGAACAGGAAGTCCTCATGACCGGCACAGCAACCAAACAACCCACAGCCCCGGTCCGCAGCACACCACCCGCGGGCCCGGACCGATCCGCCGGACGACGACGCTCGTCCACCATCATTGTCACCGCCCTCTTGGTGGTGGTTGCCCTGTACTTCCTGATTCCCGTGTACTGGGTTGTCGTGGCCTCCACCAAGTCCACGGCCGATCTCTTCTCCACCAACGGATTCTGGTTCGCCCCGACATTCTCCCTGTGGGAAAACATGGGCCGTGTGCTCAGCTACGACAACGGCATTTTTGGCCGGTGGTTCCTGAACTCCGCGATCTACGCGGGCGTCGGCGCCCTCCTGGCCACGTACTTTGCCGCAGCCGGAGGCTATGCCTTGGCCAAGTACCAGTTCCGTGGCCGGAACCTGGTGTTCGGCACGATCCTGGGCGGTGTACTGGTTCCCGGCACGGCCACCGCCCTGCCGCTCTTCCTGCTGTTCAGCCAGATGGGCCTTGCGAACACCTACTGGAGCGTCCTGCTGCCATCGCTGGTATCCCCCTTCGGCCTGTTCCTTTGCAGGATCTATGCACAGGCCACCGTGGATAGCTCGCTGATTGAGGCCGCCAGGATCGACGGCGCCGGTGAGCTCCGCATCTTCCACACCATTGGGCTGAAGGTGCTGACGCCGGCACTGGTCACCGTGTTCCTGTTCCAGTTGGTAGGCATTTGGAACAACTACTTCCTGCCCCTGGTCATGCTGTCCGACTCGGAGCTCTACCCCATCACGCTCGGCCTCAACAACTGGCTGAGCCAGGTTGACCGTTTGCCCGAATTCTACGAACTGACCACCGGTGGAGTACTGCTCTCCATCATTCCGCTCAGCATCGCCATGGTTGTCCTGCAGCGCTTCTGGCGTGGCGGGCTGACAGAAGGAGCCGTTAAGTAATGACCCCGTCACCCGACGTCAACTACATCACCGATACCGGACCCGGTACCGGCAAGAGAGTCCCGGCCCGGTCCTGGCTCCACACTGACGCCCCCACGCTGTCCCTCAACGGCCAGTGGCGGTTCCGGCTTCTTCCCGGCGCACCCGGTACGCCGGGTGGACGTGGAGTCCTTCCTCCCGATGAGGACATCGAAGCCATTGCCGATGAAGCGTTGGACGACTCCAGCTGGGACACCATCCCGGTTCCGGCCCACTGGGTCTTGGAGGGTGAGGGCCGCTACGGGCGCCCCATCTACACCAACGTCCAGTTCCCCTTCCCTGCCAATGCGCCGCACGTCCCGGATGAGAACCCTACGGGCGACTACCGCCGTACATTCGAACTCCCGGCACACTGGAACGACGCCGGGAGGACAGTGCTGAGGTTCGACGGCGTCGAGTCCCGCTACAAGGTCTGGCTCAACGGGGTCGAAATCGGCGTTGGCACGGGCAGCCGGCTGGCGCAGGAATTTGATGTGACCGAGGCACTCCGCCCGGGACGCAACGTGATTGCTGTCCGAGTCCATCAATGGTCGGCCTCGAGTTATGTGGAGGACCAGGACCAGTGGTGGATGCCCGGCATCTTCCGCGACGTGACGCTCCAGGCCCGCCCGAAGAAGGGCATCGACGACGTCTGGTTGCGGACGTCCTACACCGCCGGCTCAGGCGTTATTGACCCGGAAATCACCGCGGACAACGCCGCCTACCCGGTTCGGCTGTCAGTTCCGGAACTGGACATCGACGTCGTCTGGGACTCCCCTGCCGACGTCGGCCCGGTGGCGATCACCGACGTCGAACCCTGGTCCGCGGAGGTTCCGCGCCTCTACAACGCCACCGTGGCAAGCGAAGGCGAGACCATATCGCTGCGCCTGGGTTTCCGCACCGTGGAGATCAAGGGTGACCAGTTCCTGGTGAACGGCCGGCGCGTGGTGTTCCACGGAGTCAACCGGCACGAGACGCACCCGGACCGCGGCAGGGTCTTCGATGAGGACTTCGCCCGGTCCGACCTTGCCCTGATGAAGCAGTTCAACGTCAACGCGATCCGGACCAGCCACTACCCACCACACCCGCGCTTGCTGGACATCGCGGATGAGATGGGTTTCTGGGTGATCCTCGAATGCGATCTGGAGACCCACGGCTTTGAACGGCACGGCTGGGTGGGCAACCCCAGCGACGACCCCGCGTGGCGCGAAGCCTACGTAGACCGGATGGAACGCACGGTGGAGCGGGACAAGAACCACCCCTCAATCGTCATGTGGTCCCTCGGCAACGAATCCGGCACGGGCTCCAACCTGGCGGCAATGTCGGCGTGGACCCATGCCCGGGACAGCGGCCGGCCTGTCCACTACGAAGGCGATTACACCGGCGCTTACACCGACGTCTACTCACGGATGTACTCCTCCGTTCCCGAAACTGAAGCGATTGGCCGCGACAATTCCGGCTCGCTCCTGCTGGGTTGCTCCGCGGCGGAGTCCGCCCGGCAGCGGAGCAAGCCGTTCATCCTGTGCGAATACGTGCACGCGATGGGCAACGGTCCGGGCGCGATCGACCAGTATGAGGATCTGGTGGACCGTTTCCCCCGCCTGCATGGCGGCTTCGTCTGGGAATGGCGGGATCACGGCATCCGCACCACGACGGCCGAGGGCACGGAGTTTTTCGCCTACGGTGGCGATTTCGGCGAGGTTGTGCACGACGCCAACTTTGTGATGGACGGCATGGTGCTCTCCGACTCAACGCCCAGCCCTGGCCTCTTCGAGTACAAGCAGATCGTCTCTCCCCTGCGCTTGGGCTTCTCCACGGAAGCGTCCGACGGCGGCACGCGCCGTTACGTCTCCGTCGCCAATTTGCGGCACACGGCGGACGCGTCCGACGTCGTCCTGCGCTGGCGTACCGAAGTGGACGGTGTACTTGTTGATTCCGGAGAGCTCGACGTCGTCACTTCAGCGGGCGGGCCACTCGCCGCCGGCGACACCGCACTGATCGGGCTGCCGGAGTTCACCACCCTTGAGGCCGGAGCCGGCGAGCACTGGCTGACGGCGGAGGTTGTCCTCCGCAAGGACACCTCGTGGGCTGAAGCCGGCCATGTGATCTCTGTGGCGCAGCTCGAACTGACCGAAGCCCGTCCGCGTCTCAGCGCCCCGCGCCCTGCAGCATCCTCCCAACGTGCGGCTGACGTTGCCAAGGGAACACTTTCGTTGGGTCCTGCCACCTTTGCCGACGGCCGCTTGGTCTCCCTTGCCGGATTGCCGGTCTCCGGACCGCGGCTGGAGTTATGGCGCGCACCTACGGACAACGACGCCGGTGCGGGCCGTGGCAGCTACGACCACGCCGATCCGTGGCTCAACAACGGCAACGGCACCCCTGCCCCGTCCATGGAAGAGGTGTGGCGGGCTGCAGGCCTGGACCGGCTCACAGCCCGCGTGGAAAAAATTTCTGCCGCCGAATCCGGGGTTGTGGTCCAAACCCGCTACGCCGCTGCAAATGCTGCCCAATGGGTGTCCGTAGAGGAAAACTGGCAGCTCTCCGGTGGCGAACTGTTCCTGCGTGTGGACATCGTCCCAAGCACTGGCTGGGACATCATCTGGCCAAGGATAGGAGTCCGATTCGACCTGCCCGGGTCCGTGGACCAAGCGTCGTGGTTCGGCGCCGGACCACGAGAATCCTACCCGGACAGCATGCACGCCACGCTGGTGGGACGGTACGGAGCAGGCATCGATGACCTCACGGTGCCGTACGCCAAGCCCCAGGAATCGGGACATCGCAGTGCTATACGCTCGCTTGACCTGCAGCAGGCCGGGCAACCCTGGCTGACGCTCGATGCCGCCCCGGACTCCCGTGGCCGCCTGCCCGGGTTTACTCTCTCCCGGCACACAGCGCAGGAGATCTCAGCAGCTGGTCATCCGCACGAGTTGCCGGCAAGCAAGGGCAGCTTCCTCTACCTCGATGCTGCCCAGCACGGCCTCGGATCCAGGGCGTGCGGGCCGGACGTTTGGCCGGAGTACGCGTTGCGCCCCGAAGCGCGGACGCTGACGTTCCGGATCACTGACGCAGGCAAGCCGAGCTAGACGGAGCGTTGTGGGGCCCGCTCTGCGTCCTTCCCGGTGGGGATGGCACGCAGAGCGGGCCCCACAACCTTCAGGAACCGCAGCGTCAGGCAACCTGCACGGGCTCTTTCTTCACGGCGTCCTTCCGGATGGTGGCACTGATGACCGCAGCCACGGTGCACATGGCAGCCGCACCCAGCCATGCATAGTTGTAATGACCTGTGGCGTCCCGGATGAATCCTGCCAGCAGTGCTGCCACTGCGGCTCCGAGCTGGTGGGCAGCAAACACCCAGCCGAAGACCACGGAGCCGTCGGCGCCGAAAACCGAGCGGCAGATGGCTGCGGTGGGAGGCACGGTGGCAACCCAGTCGAGCCCGTAGACCACCACGAAAATGATCATGCTCGGCTCCACGGTCGAGCCCAGCAGCAAAGGCAGCACCAGCAACCCGATTCCCCGGAATTGGTAATACACCGCCAGCAGCACCTTGGGGTTGAACCGGTCGGTCAGCCAGCCGGAAGCAATGGTCCCCACAATGTCAAAAATCCCGACGACGGCCAACAAGCCAGCCGCTGTGGTCTCGGGCATGCCGTGATCGTGGGCCGACGGAATGAAGTGCGTGCCGATCAGTCCATTGGTGGTTGCTCCGCAGATCGCGAAGCCCGCCGCCAAGGCCCAAAAGGTGCGGACTTTGCTGGCCCGTTTGAGGACCTGCAAGGCACGGACAGCCGCGTTCGCGGAATCCTTCGTCGCCGTCGTAGTTGCTCCGGCGTCGGCTGTTTGAGGGTCAGCTTCGTGCGCACGAGGCTCCCGCGTCACGGGTTCCTCGGCGCCGTACGGCAGGACCCCGACGTCGGCGGGTGAGTTCCGCAACCAGCGCAGCACCAGCGGCACCACGGCGAGCGCACCGGCGGCGATGAGGAGCGAGGCCCCGCGCCACCCCGGGTTCTGGGCGAGGGCGGCGATGAAGGGGAGGAACACCAGCTGCCCGGCGGCACTCCCGGCGGTCAGTATCCCGATCACCAGTCCACGGCTCTTGGCGAACCAGGTGTTGGCGATGGTGGCCGCGAACACGAGGGCCATGGAGCCTGTGCCGAGGCCGATCAGCACACCCCAGGTCAGCAGGATCTGCCAGGACTGGTTCACGAACACGGTGAGGGCCGACCCCAAACCGATGAGGCACAGCGCCAGCGAGGTTACTTTGCGGATGCCGAAGCGTTCCATGAGCGCTGCCGCGAATGGCGCCGTCAGGCCAAACAGGACCAGGTTGATGCTGACGGCCAGCGACAACACTGTGGTTGACCAGCCGAACTCCTCCTGTAACGGAACCATGAGCACGCCGGGTGCCGCACGGAATCCTGCTGCCCCTACCAACGCCAGGAAGGCCACCGCTGCCACGATCCAGGCGGGGTGGATCCGGCGTCGCCTGCCGGTGGGAGCACCCGCTGGTTTGTCCTGGTCTGTCTTTTCGGGCGGGGTCATGCGGGGATCTCCGTTTCAGGGGATGGGGGCAGGCGGGTTTCCGGCGCGACGGCCAGTGGCAGCGGATGCTCGCTGCGCGTCAAGCTGTGCCAGCTGGTGTTGGCGGCAGTCAGCGCGGTGCCGCAGTGAGTGCAGGTATCGGCTGAGGATGTTGACTGACCGCAGTCGGTGTGGACCACCTTCATGTGGGACACCTCGTTGGGTGCGTCCAGGTTCTTCTCGGCCCATATGATGATGGCGTTCAGGACGGGGAGCGCGTCTTCGCCTCTGGCGGTGAGGACGTATTCCTGCCGGGTGCGCGTGCCGTCGTGATAGGGGCGCCGGTCCAGCAGACCCGACTCAACCAGCCAGCCAAGCCGTTTGCTCAGGACGTTGTCCGCAACCTCCAATCGTTGCTTAATGGCTTCGTACCTGCCGTTGCCGAAGAAGATTTCGCGGAGGACCAGGCTTCCCCAAGGGTCGCCAAGGACATCGAGCCCGCGGGCCAGGCTGCACGTGCGGGCGGACCAGTCGGAGCGAAGAGGCATGGGGACAAAGTAGCTGACTTTTCTCAAGAAAGCTACGGTGTGTCGTCCTTCGTGACGCGCAACCAAGTAGTGCACGCCGGAAAGACGAGTATCCGCATCCGGTTCATATCGGCCCGGGAGTTCCTACAATCGAAAGTGTCTGGGGATTCCTGAATATCCGTTCCGGCTTTCACAGCGGATCCACTCCCGCTTGGAGTTCCCATGACTCTGCAGGGCGAACCAGAACCGCACACAACGCCGCCGACGGGCACACTGCTCCGGTTCCACCGGTCAGGGCCGCGCAGTACCCTCAAGGCCTTGGTGCTGGCCGGCGCCATGATTGCAGCCATCGCCATGACGCCGCCGCTCTCCGGTCAAAGCGCTGCTCCGGCAACGCGCCCGGAGTTATCGCGCCCGGGATCCTCCATGGCTCTCGAGGCAGCATCGTTTGAGCGGCAAGTCGCCCCCGCCCTCGTGAGCCCACCGGCGGAACGTGCCACGCCCAAGGAAGCACCTCCTGCCCCGGCGCCTCCACCACCCGCCGCGGCCCCTGCTCCCGTACCCGACCCACCCGCCGCACCCGAGCCACCCGCCGTCGTGATTCCACCAACGGAATATGTCCCACCCGTCAGCGAACCGGTCCCGGCACCAGCCAAGCTGGCCGCCCGGACCATCTACATTGCCGGATCGGGCGGCCAGGAGCTGGTGGACGCGTGCATCGGCCCGGTCCACTACACCCCGACCGATGCCTTCGCGGTGTTCATCACCGAGCACGACTACTGCGGCGGATGGGACCGGTTCTCCGGCATCGGCGTGGGCCAAACGGTCACATTGGCCGGTTATGGAACCTACACGGCGCACGCGCGTGGACAGGTCCCACTGGGCGGGACAACCAGTGACGTCTCAGCAGTTTTCGGCGGCTTTCCCAAGGCTGTGTTGCAGACCTGCATCCCGGGAACCAACCAGATGCTGGTGATCGCCCTCAACTAGGGGCTGGGCGGCTGCCGTGTGATCTGCGCGACACACCCCGCCGGTTTGCCCCTGTTTCACCCGAGGTTCATCCAGGCTGCTTAGGCTTACCCGGTCATCTCTGACCACGAAAGGCACTCCTGAATGTCCTCGAACTCCCCTGAAATGGTTAATCGTTCAACCGAAGCGCAAGGATTCTCCCGCCGCGGCTTCCTCGGCACGGCAGCTGCAGCGACGGCGCTGGCAGCCACGGGATCCCTGCTGCCACCCTCGGTGCAGGCCGCCATGGCCAAGCCGGTCCCGCCGGGAAACCTGCAGTCCATCAAGCACGTGATCGTGTTGATGCAGGAGAACCGCTCCTTTGACCACTACTTCGGCTCGCTGCGCGGCGTCCGTGGCTATGGGGATAAATCCATAGCCCGACTGCGCAGCGGCACGTCGATGTTCGAGCAGCCACGCGCAACCGGCGAAACCGTCCTCCCCTTCTCTTTGCGCAAGGCCGCTGAACTGGCAGGCAGGCCCGGCTCCGACATCCAGTACCTGGGCGACCTCGACCACTCCTTCGCCGGCACCACAACGGCGTGGAACAACGGCTGGTGCGACAAGTGGATTCCGGCCAAGAGTGCCTCCACCATGACGTTCTACGAGCGTGCGGACATCCCGCTGCAGTACGAGCTCGCGGACACCTTCACCATCTGCGACGCCTACCACTGCTCCGTCAACGGCTCCACGAACCCCAACCGCAACTACCTGTGGAGCGGCACAACAGGCACCGAGCCGGGCAGCACCGCGCGTGCGGTGACGAACGCCGCCTACGGTTATGCCCACGGTGGTTACGACTGGACCACGTACCCCGAGCGTCTGGAACAGTCCGGCGTCTCGTGGAAGATCTACCAGGACTGGGACAACTTTACGGACAACGCCGTGGAGTACTTCCAGACCTTCAAGGCGATCGGCCGGAAGATGCTCAGCTCCGTGGAAGGCAACCTGCGCACCACCGAGGAGTTCTACGACAAGCTGGCAGGCAAGTCTGCCGCCGAACAGGACCGCCTTCTCGCCCAGCTGGAGCAGGGCCGCGCAGCTCTTACAGAGGCTGAAAGGTCGCTCTTCGACAAGGCCATGTGGCGCGGGCGTCCCGATACTCTCCTGGAACGCCTCAGTGCAGACATCACCGGAGGAACATTGCCGCAGGTCAGCTGGCTGGTTCCGTCAGCCGCCGATTCCGAACACCCGGGAGCATCCACTCCTGTAGGCAGCGCCAACTTCGTCTACCGACTCCTGGACACCGTGGCCAGCAACCCTGACACGTGGGACAGCACCGCGATCTTCCTGAACTTCGACGAGAACGACGGCTACTTCGACCACGTCCCGCCTCCTGTCCAGCCACGCCCGGCGTCAGGCGAATCCACTGAATGGACCACAGCGAGGCCCATCGGACTTGGCCCCCGCGTGCCCATGACCGTCGTCTCACCCTGGACCGTGGGCGGTTACGTCAGCTCCGAGGTCTTCGATCACACCTCCGTGCTCCGCTTCCTGGAGCGCTGGACGGGTGTGGAGGAGCCGAACATCTCGCCGTGGCGCCGCGAGGTCTGCGGCGACCTGACCGGCGTCTTCAACTTCGCCAGCCCGGGCACGCCGCCCGCCCTTGAGCACCCGGGCGCGGTACCTGCCAAAATCAGCCGCTGGCGCCCGAATCCTCCGACGGTCCAGATAGCGCCCCTCCAGGAAACCGGAACCCGCCCTGCCCGGCCACTTCCTTACCGGCCGAAGGTTTCGGCAGCGGTCCAGTCCGGAAAGGTCACCCTGGCACTGGGCAACAGCGGCTCCCGTTCCACGCACTTCACTGTCTACGGCTATGCAGGCGAGGTCACGGAGCCGAGGCACATCGACGTCCTCGGCACCCAGAACCTCGACCTCCCCGTGGCCGCCGGCACCTTTGATGTCATCGTCACCGGCCCCAACCGCTACCAATACGAACTGAAAGGCACGACGGCGGGCGCGGCGTCCGGCGTCGACGTCGAGTTGGCTGGCCGCCGCGGCAAGAAAGCGGTGGAACTGGAGCTGCGCAACAACGGCACCGCGACCGTGACCTTGGCGCTGGAATCACTGCAGTACACCGAAAACGCCGACACCGTGAAGCTCAAGCCGGGGCACACGAAGAAGATCGGCTGGGAAACACTGGGAGGTTGGTACGACATCCAGGTGACGTCAGCTGACGATGCGACGTTCCGGCGACGCCTGACCGGCCGTGAGGAAGACGGCCAGGAAGGCATTTCGGGCTAGGTCCGGCCAGCGGATCCCGCGCCCGGGCGCCTCACTCGCCGTTGAGCGGTGAGGAAAGCGAACGCGCGCGGGATTCGAGGGCACCCGTCCGGGATGGACGGTACGCCAGGGCCCAATACACAAGCATGGCAATGGCACACACCACGCCCAGGCTGGAAATGATGAGCTGCCATTGTGTCTGCGGGTCCTTGCCCCACTCGGCCGCCCCAGCCCAGACGGCCAGGTTCTTGGGCGTCATGTAGAAAGCGATGGTGGAGCACACCACGATGACCCAGCCCGCCGTGCGCATCCGTCCGCTGCGGGAAGGAACCCGGTGCATCGCAAAAGCCATGCTGGGCAGGGCCACTGCAACCCACACCCAGTGGTGGGACCACGACACCGGGCTGATCAGGAGCATCAGGATGGCTGTGGCCGATACTGCGATGAAATTCTCGTCAGCGTCCAGGGCCCATTTGATGATGAGTCCAGCCAGCACCACCGCGGCCAAGGAGAGGACCAGCCACACCACGTTGGTGATGGATGAATCCGGCATGCCGAAGTGCAGCAGCATCCCCTTCAGGGAGAGGTTGTCCACATACGCCGGTCCACCGATCCGGCCGGTGTCCGGCAGGATCCTGGTCCAGAAGGCAAGCGACGCCTGTGGCAAAACAGCCCAGGCCAGTGCGATCGAGCCGAAGAAGCCCACGGCCATCCAGGCCAGGGCCTTGAAGTCACGGCGCACCAGGAAGTACAGGCCGAAGGCGAGCGGAGTGAGCTTCACTCCCGCGGCCATGCCGATCAGCAGGCCGGCGGGCCAGCGGAGGGCACCGGCCCTGGCCTTGGTGTAGAGCAGGAAATCAACCAGGATCACCCCCATCAGGATGATGTTGATCTGCCCGAAAACGAACGTGTCACGCCACGGTCCCAGGAGGAGGATGGCTCCCGTACCCACCAGGGCCGTGGTCCTGAAGCGGTAGTCTGCGAACGCTGCCCGCCACATCGACAGGCCGAAGTAGTGCCTTGCAAGCCAGGCAGCCACCACGGCGGCACCCACCAGCGCAGCAAGGATGAAGACCATGCTGCCCGCGAAGAAGCCCATGGCTGCCAACCCGGTAAAGAGCAGCGCAGCGAAGGGCGGATACGTGAACGGCAAGCCTTCCCGCACCGCGTAGAGGTCGCCACCCTCGAGGACCTTGCCGCCGCCGTAGTAGTAGACCTCGAAGTCGTTGAGGAACGGTTCGTAGTCCGTATACAGGAACCACACGGCGACCATGAGGGTCAGCGCGCCGGCCACCGTGAAGATCCAGCCGCGTTTGGTGGTGGAAACCACTGGTTGTGAAACCGGGTGTGAAGGAGAAGCCACAGTGTCAGCCGTTACTGATCTTGGCAAAGGCCTGCTCTAGGTCGGCGATCAGGTCCTCGGCTTCCTCGATCCCGCAGGAAAGGCGCAGGAGGTTGACCGGAACCGCCAGTTCGGTGCCCTTCACGGAGGCGTGGGTCATCTCCGACGGATAGTTCATCAGGGACTCGATGCCACCCAGGGATTCCGCCAGCGTGAACACCGAGGTGGATTCGGCGACGGTGCGTGCCGCTGCCTCGCCACCCTTGAACTGAACGGAGACCATGCCGCCGAACTTCTTCATCTGCTTCGCTGCAAGCTCGTGTCCGGGGTGGTCAGGGAGGCCGGGGTAGAGCACCGCTTCCACCTCGGGACGCTGCAGCAGCCACTCAGCCACTGCCTGTCCGTTGTCACTGTGACGGTCCATGCGAACGCCCAGTGTCTTCAGTCCGCGGGTTGTGAGGAAAGCATCCATGGGACCGGAAACCGCACCGACCGCGAACTGGATGAAGCCGATCTTCTCTGCCAACTCATCGTCCTTGACCACAATCGCGCCACCCACGACGTCGGAGTGGCCGCCGATGTACTTGGTGGTGGAGTGGACCACCACGTCAGCACCCAGGGCAAGCGGGGTCTGCAAGTAGGGAGACGCGAAGGTGTTGTCCACCACCAGGAGGGCACCGGCGTCGTGCGCTACGGCGGCGAGGGCTTCAATGTCGGTGATCTTCATCATCGGGTTGGATGGCGTCTCCACCCAGACAATCCTGGTGTTGTTAGCGGCGACAGCTGCTGCCACGGCGTCGAGGTCCGACATGTCCACGGGGGTGTTGCCGATGCCCCAGTCGCCCAAGACGCGGTTGATCAGGCGGTAGGTGCCGCCGTAAGCGTCGTTGCCCAGGACGATGTGGTCACCGGGGCGGGCGATCGCACGGATCAATGAGTCCTCGGCAGCGAGGCCCGAGCCGAAGGAAAACGCTGCGGTACCCCCTTCGAGGGCGGCCAACTGCTCCTGGAGGGCGTCGCGGGTCGGGTTGCCGCCGCGTCCGTACTCGTACCCGGACCGCAGGTTGCCGATGCCGTCCTGGGCATAGGTGGAGCTGAAGTGCAGCGGCGGCACCACAGCACCGGTCAGGGGTTCGAAGGCCTGTCCGGCGTGGACGGCGCGGGTGTTGAACCCGGCGTTGTTGGTGGCAGACATGGAAGCTCCTCTTGGGTCGTTGGACGATTGGATAGGCGCCGGGGTTGGACCGGCGCCGGCGCCTAGTTGCTCAGGTACGCCAGAAGGTCGTGGCGCGTCAGGATACCTACCGGGGCGCCTGCGAAGGTCACCATGACGGTATCGACGTCGGACAGCAGCTCACGCGCGGCTGAAATGGTCTCCAGTGAGCCGATAACGGGCAGCCGTTCCCCCATGTGTTCGGAGATCTTGTCCGACAGCTTCGCTTCGCCACGGAACAGTTTGCTGGTGAGGCTTCGCTCGTCCACAGCTCCCACGACCTCGCCCATGACTACGGGTGGTTCCTGTGAGAGGACCGGGATGTGGGAGACACCGAATTCGTTCATGATGTTGATGACATCGCGGACGGTCTCGTTGGGGTGGATGTGGACCAGGTCCGGCATTTCGCCCGTCTTGGACTTGAGGACCTCCCCCACGGAGGACTCTTCGCCGCCGGAGAGGAAGCCGTAAGAGCGCATCCACTGGTCGTTGAAGATCTTGGCCAGATAGCCGCGGCCGGAATCCGGGAGGATGACCACCACGACAGCTGACTCATCCAGGTCCTTGGCAGCCTGCAGTGCAGCCACCACGGCCATACCGGACGAGCCGCCCACCAGGAGGCCCTCTTCGCGGGCAAGGCGGCGGGTCATGGAGAAAGAGTCGGCATCGGAGACTGCAAGGACGGCATCCGGAACGGAGGGATCGTAGTTTCCGGGCCACATGTCCTCGCCTACGCCCTCCACGAAGTAGGGCCGGCCGGTGCCGCCTGAGTACACCGAACCTTCCGGGTCCGCGCCGATGATCTTGACCTGGCCGCCGTCGGACTCTGCACGGTCCGCGGAGACTTCCTTGAGGAAGCGGCCTGTGCCGGTGATGGTGCCGCCTGTTCCGGCGCCGATGACCACGTGCGTGACCCGGCCGTCGGTGTCCTGCCAGATTTCCGGGCCAGTGGACTCGTAATGGCTGCCGGGGGCGGCGGGGTTGGAGAACTGGTCCGGCTTGAAGGCGCCAGGGATCTCGCTGACGAGGCGGTCGGAAACGCCGTAATAGCTTTGCGGGCTGTCAGGGGCCACGGACGTGGGCGTGACAACTACTTCGGCGCCGTACGCCTGCAGGACGGCACGCTTGTCCTCACCCACCTTGTCCGGCACAACGAAGATGCACTTGTAGCCCTTTTGCTGGGCTACCAGTGCCAATCCCACCCCGGTGTTGCCCGACGTCGGCTCTACGATGGTTCCGCCCGGTTGGAGCCGGCCGTCTTTTTCCGCATCCTCGATCATCTTCACGGCGATCCGGTCTTTGATGGATCCGCCGGGATTAACGTATTCGAGCTTCACCAGGACGGTGGCTTTGATGCCCTCGGTGACGTGGTTGAGCTTGATGAGCGGGGTATTGCCGATGAGGTCCAACACGGACTGGGCGTACTTCATAGGTACAAAGTTACCGCCTGCCAGGTGCCGGGCTTGCTTCGGCCCCCTGGCTACGTGCCGGCGGAGGTGTCGGTCTGCCACACACCCAGGACGTTGCCCTCAGTGTCCTTGAAGTAGGCATACCAGCCCATGGTGGGGACGGCGTCCTTGGCCTGGACCACGCTGCCACCAGCAGACTCCACCTGAGCCAGCGCTGCATCAATGTTGTCCACGTCGATGGTGAGCACAGGTGTCTTCAGTGCGTCCGTCCGCGGGAACAGTGCCCCGTTGATGGCTCCGGGCTCCTTCGGCGTACCGGTCTGTTCGTCGGAGGGTGCCGTGATGGCTATGGTGTAGTCCATCCCTTGCATAGGGCTGAGGTTCCAGCCGAAGGCGCTTTCATAGAAGGTGTTGGCACGGTCTTTGTCGTCCGTGGGAATCTCGAAATGCACTATTGCGGCCACGATTCGCGCTCCTTGTACCTGGGATGTGGCGCGGCCCACCCACGCCACATCAGGGAGTCTAGACCCGGGCGGCCGCCGTCGTAAGGGGTCCAGCCAGATGATTGTCAGCCGGACGTGGGACCATGAAAACATGACCATCGCAGACGCCCCGCCCGTTGTTGCGGCCGCGGCAGACGCAGCCGTGAGGTGGCATCCGGGCGGTGCCTTCCGCTTGGACCAGACCATGTTTCCGCTGATGCGCGGCAACGCTGATCCGTCATTCGCCGCCCACGCCAACGGTTTCTGGATGGCCTTCACCGCAGCGTCTGGCCCGGTCACTATGAGGCTATCCGCAGGCGGGGTGGGCCCTGACACGTTTGTGGACGCCCAGGCCTGGGGACCCGGTGCCCGGGACGCCATTGCTGGAGTGCCGCGCTTGCTGGGCGCCCATGATGATTGGTCGGCCTTCGACGAGCCCGCTTTCCATGCCACGCTCCCACGGCTTGTCACAGAAGCACGACGCCGGAACCTGGCTCTGCGGCTGCCCTCCACCGGGCGCGTGGTTGACTCCCTGGTGCCCACCATTTTGGAGCAAAAGGTCACCACCTTGGAGGCACGTCGCGGGTACCGGTACTTGATGTATCGCTACGGAACATCTGCCCCGGGCAGGGCCCCCGCAGGTCTGCTGGTTCCTCCCACCGCCGGGGAATGGCTGGCCATCCCGTCGTGGGAGTGGCACAAAGCCGGGGTTGGACCACAGCGCTCGGCGACGGTGATGCGGGCGCTGCAGTCCGCCGCAGCGCTTGAACGGCTGGCAGGCCTGGACTCAGCGCAGGCGAGCGCCAGGATGCAAACCATCCCTGGGATCGGCATCTGGACCGCATCCGAGGTGGTCCAACGGACGCATGGCTGCCCCGACTCGATTTCCGTGGGGGACTACCACCTGGCCTCGTACGTGGGCTACGCACTGACGGGCCAAAAGACGGATGACGCCGGCATGCTGGAATTGCTCGAACCGTGGCGCGGGCAGAGGCAGCGGCTGGTCAGAATGCTCTATTTAAGTGGCTTCCGCAAACCCACTTTCGGTCCACGGATGACCGTTCAGGATCATCGCCGGCACTGACTTTTCATTGCGGACGGGAGCTGTCCGCAGAGCCGTGGACTGGCCGAAGGCACGGGTATAGCGTGGCGTCTACGAGCCATCACCAGCCCTCCTTGGAGCCACCGTGATCCACACGAAAAAACTCACCAAAACGTTCACCGTGAAAAAGGAAACCGTAGAGGCCGTCAAGGGCGTGGACATTGATGTGGGTCCCGGCGAACTGGTCGCTTTCCTTGGCCCCAACGGAGCCGGTAAATCCACCACGCTGCGCATGCTCACCACCCTGCTGAAGCCCACCTCCGGGTCAGCCACCGTTGCCGGCGTAGACGTCGCCAGGGACCCCGCAGGCGTTCGTGCCCGGATCGGCTACATCGGCCAGGGCAACGGCGGCGGCCACAGCTACCGCGTGATCGACGAACTCATTATGCAGGGCCGCTTCTACGGTATGAACACCACCGATGCCAAGGCCCGCGCCGAAACCCTCATGGCCTCCCTGGACTTGGCCGACCTCGCCAAACGAACAGTCATCAAGCTCTCGGGCGGACAACGCCGCCGCATGGACGTGGCGTTGGGATTGATGCACTCCCCCGGGTTGCTGTTCCTCGATGAGCCGTCCACCGGGATGGACCCACAAAACCGAGCCAATCTGTGGGAGCACATCATGCGGATGCGCGAGGAACACGGGACCACCATCGTGCTCACCACGCATTACATGGACGAGGCCGATTCGATGTCCGAGCGCGTGATCGTGATCGACCACGGCACCATCATCGCGGACGATACCGCATCCCGGCTCAAGGCGAACCTGGCCGGAGACCTGATGGCCGTGGAAGTTGCGGCCGGTTCCGCGTCAGAAGTCCGCGGCCTGTTGGGCCGGGCCGCCGCCGAGGGCGACATCCAGGAAAATGCGTACGACGGCGTGGTCCGTTTCCGTCTTCGGCTGGCCCACGGTTCCCGGCTGGCGCCCGGGTTGTTGAAGGACATGCACGACGCCGGCGCTCCCGCCCAGTCGCTGGAATTGAAACCACCGACGCTGGACGACGTTTTTCTGGAACTGACTGGCCGCAGCCTGCGGGAAGGAGCTGAAGTCTGATGATTGAACAAGCCGTGGCGCCGGGAGTCGCCGTGCAAAAGCGAGGTGCCGGAAGCATTGTGACGGACACCTGGTTCGTGTTCTGGCGGGAGATGCTGCTGCCCCTGCGGGATCCGTTTTCGTTGATTTTTTCCCTTATCCAACCGCTGGTGTTCCTGGGTCTCTTCGGTCCGCTCCTGGGTGCGGCAGTGGGCGCTCCGGCTTTCGGCGGCCAGTCCACCCTCCAGTGGTTCCTGCCGGGCGTGGTGGTGATGATCGCCTTGTTCGGTACATCCATGACCGGGTCCAACCTGCAGTATGAGCTGATGACCGGCTCTTATGAGCGGATCCTGGCCACGCCATTGTCCCGGTCCTCGCTCATGATTGGCCGGGCCCTGAAGGAGTGGGCCCCCTTGGTGGTGCAGGGTTTGCTGATCTCCGTAGTGTGCATCCCGTTCGGCTTCGTGTTCCACCCCATGCACGTCCTGCTGGGGCTGGTGATCCTGGGCATTTTCGGCATCGGACTCGGCGCGTTGTCCTACGCTTTGGCTTTGGTTTCGCAGAACAAGGAATGGATCTTCTGGGGCGTCCAGCAAACCCTGCTCTTCCCGCTCATGATCCTGTCCGGGATCATGTTGCCCATCGAGGCGGGCCCGGGGTGGATGAAGGTGGCCAGCCTGTTCAACCCCTTGACCTACCTCGTCAATGCCGAACGCGAACTCTTCTCCGGGACCATTGGGATGGACACGTTCTGGGGCCTCGTAGCCGCTGTGGCAACTGCCGGCGTCGGACTTGCCGTGGGAATCCGGACCATCAGTCGGAACACCAACTAGGTGTACTTCCGCCCATGGGCGGAAGCGTCAGCGCCTTTTACAGCTGCAGGCGGTTCACTGCTTCCTGCCGCATGTCCACCTTCCGAACTTTGCCGGAAACCGTCATGGGGAAGCTGTCGCGTACATCCACATAGCGGGGAATCTTGTAGTGCGCCAGCTTCCCACGGCAGTACTCGGCCAAGTCCCCGGCAGTCAGGGCCGCAGCCCCGGGTTTGAGGATGATGCACGCCATGAGTTCCTCACCGTATTTGTCATCCGGAACGCCGATCACCTGCACGTCCTGGATGGAGGGATGCAAGTACAGGAATTCCTCGATTTCACGCGGGTAGATGTTCTCGCCACCGCGGATCACCATGTCCTTGATGCGGCCTTCGATCACCACGTACCCCTCTTCATCCATGCGGGCGAGGTCGCCTGTGTGCATCCATCCTTCGGCGTCGATCGCTTCCGCAGTTTTGTCCGGCTGACCCCAATAGCCGCTCATGACCGCATAGCCCCGGGTGCACAGCTCACCGATCACGCCCCGCTCGACCACCTCTGCCGAGCCGGCGTCCACAATGCGGCTCTCCAGGTGCGGCATGGTCCGGCCCACCGTGCTGGTCCGGTGTTCGAGGGTGTCCCCGGCGCGGGTCATGGTGGACACAGGCGAGGTCTCAGTCATGCCGTAGCAAATGGCAACATCCACCATGTGCATCTCGTCGATGACCCTGCGCATCACTTCCATGGGACACAGCGAGCCGGCCATCACGCCGGTCCGCAGCGTCGAGAGATCGTAGGAGCCAAAGTCCTCCAAAGCCAGTTCCGCAATGAACATGGTGGGCACCCCGTACAGGGACGTCCCGCTGAAGTCCTGCACCGCTTCCAACGCCGCCGACGGATTGAATCCGCGGCTGGGGATGATGGTGGCCGCACCAAAGCTGAGGGCATTCAGGTTCCCGATCACCATGCCGAAGCAGTGGTAGAACGGCACCGGAATCACCACGCGGTCGCGTTCGGTGTAGTTCAGGAGCCGGCCGATGGAGTGTCCGTTGTTGAGGATGTTGTGGTGCGTCAGCGTCGCGCCCTTGGGAAAGCCCGTGGTGCCCGAGGTGTACTGCAGGTTGATGGCGTCGTGTGGGTCAAGTTCGGCCATCCGGTCCTGAACCGCGGAAGGCCCGACGCCGTCAGCCCGGGCCAGGAGTTGGGCGTACGTCAGTTCGTGGTTGGCTTCCGGTTCGCCCCCGGCCAACTCCTGCAAAGGGTTTCCCGGGAGGAAGACGATCTCCCGGAGTTCCGGACAGCTTCCGGCCGCATTCCTGGCCATGCCCACATAGTCGCTGTTCTTGTCCGAAGGCGCAGCCACCAGCATCCGCATGCCGTTCTGCTGCACCACGAACTCCAGTTCGTGGCTCCTGTAAGCGGGGTTGACGTTGACCAGCACCGCACCGATCTTGGCCGTTGCGTACTGCAGGATGGTCCACTCGGCGCAGTTGGGGCTCCAGATACCGATCCGTTCGCCCTTGGCCACACCCAGAGCGAGCAGTGCGCGGGCGAGGCGATTGACGTCGTCGTTCAGTTTTTCATAGCTCCAGCGGCGGGCCTCCCCGCCCGGCATCGCGGCCGCTTCAATCAGGGCGTCCCGCAAGGGGTATTGTGCGGCGATGCGCTCAAAATTGGCGCCGATGGTCTCTTCGAGCAGCGGGACGTCAGTGTCTCCGGCAGTGTAGGACAACATGACGGAACGCTACCAAGGGACGGGGCGCAACAGAACCGTAACCACCTCCAAGGGGGCCGTGTCCTGCCGGTAGGGTTGGATCCATGAGTGCACCCATTGACCTGCAGGCCACGTTCATCCCCAACGACGGCGAATTCTTCCGCGTGAAGCTCGCCCTGGAAATCGCCATCGACGAGGTTGTGAACGAGCCCGGCTGCATCCGCTATGAACTGACCGAGGCCACCGAGGAAAAGCTCGTCCTCACGGAGCGCTGGGAATCCGAGGAACTCCTCGAGAAGCACTCCAAGGGCATCGCTGTCCAGGACCTGAACGAGTCCCTCAGCGCCTTGCTGGCTGAGCCCGTCAAGCTCGAACGGCTCTGATCACCGCAATACAGCGAAAACGCCTTAAAGCCTCGAGGTCGCCGGAAATTTCCGGCGACCTCGTTGCGTTTCCAGCGGTTTCAGTGTTCCAAACCGCCGCTCGTTCTTAGTTTTCCTGCGCCTCGGCACGCGCCTTGGCAACGTGGGCGTGGACCTCTTCCATGTCCAGGCCCTTCACGGCTTCAATGACCTGCTCAAGCTGCTGGCCGTTGAGGGCACCGGGCTGCGAGAAGACCAGGACCTTCTCGCGGAAAGCCATGAGTGTGGGGATGGACGTGATTCCCGCTTCGGCGGCCAGTTGCTGTTCGGCCTCGGTGTCCACCTTCGCGAAAACGACGTCGGCGTGCTTGTCCGAAGCTGCCCCGTACGTGGGCGCGAACTGGCGGCACGGGCCGCACCATGCAGCCCAGAAATCCACCAGGACAATGTCGTTGTCCTCGATAGTCGATGCGAACTGTTCTCCAGTGATGTCAACTGTAGCCATGGTTCCACGGTACGCGACCCTGCCCGCTAAGTCCCGTGGAGGGGCGCCCTGTTCGCTTCCCGCGTTACCGGGAATAAAGCACGGTTTCCCTTACTTGCCCAACACGTGCTTCAGCGCGGACGCATACAGCGGCGCCACCTTGTTGTGGCCGGTCTGGTTCATGTGGGTGTCGTCGAGGTAGTCGCCGGCCGCTCCCGCAATGGTCGCCGTACCGGCCATGGAAATCCGCGGCCAACCGCGAAGTGCAGCTTCGCGGGTCACGAGGCCATCCACCCACCGGCGCTGGACGTGGTTGGAGTCGTACCGTGACAGCACGCCGTTGACCAGTATGGTGCTGCGGGGGTACTTGCGCCGGAGCTCGTCCCATAGCCGGTTGGCTTGGGACAGGATGGCTGCATCCGTGGCGCCGATCCTGGCGTCGTTGCCGCCCAAAGTTACCACTACCAGCCCGGGGCTGCCCTGCGGCAGGAGGATCCGGTCCTGCGCCAGCGCATCAGTCGCTGAGCCACCCCCGACGGCGGGACTTCCGGAAACGTAGCCGAGCCCGCCAATGCTGCGGACCACCTGGCGTGGGTACCCTGCGCCGCGGGCACCCTGCTCGCCCCAGGAATCCAGGTCCAGTTGGGAGTCACCCAGGAAAACCACAGTGGATGCGTCAACGGCCTCGGCCGAATAGAGCTCTTCCGTGGCGTCGCTCCAGATGGTTTCCAGCTTCTGGAAGGCCACATGGGTTCCGCGTCCGTCCATCCAGGTGTCGCGGACGGGCCAGCCGAACTCACCCGGGTTGGCGGACCACACTTTATAGGTGGGGTGTCCAACGATACGCGCCCCGGTGGACGGCCCCCACACCAGCCAGCCGTTGACGAACTGTTGCACGAGTCCGCCGGCACGCGGAAGCTTGTCCGTGAGAGGAAGCCCCAACTGTCCGGCCGCTCCGCCCAGCGAGTTGTATCGGTTGTGGACATCGCCGTGGGTGGTGGAATGCGCCCCCGTCGCCGCGGACCAGTAGACCGTGCCGCCCTGGAAGAGTTGGTAGACAAAGGTGTTTTGCCGGACTTCCTCACCGACCGGATATCCGAGGGCGCCATTTTGGCCTCCCGTGGAGGACCAGTAGCTCCGGATGGCACCGGTCAATGCGCGGGCACCGGTGGCTGGTGACCAGATGATTGTTCCGCGCTGGTACTGCTGGGAGGAGCCGCCATTCTTCAGGCCCAGGGCTTCATCCGTGGCGGGGTACCCCAGCTCGCCTTCTTCCATGCCGGCTTTCCGCCATCGTTCACGGATGGCCCCCATGGACGGGTGTGCCCCGGTGGCCGGCGACCACACCACAAAGCCTCGTTCGAAAGCCTGCCAGGCGCCGCCGTCGCGCAGTCCCGTACTTTCCCCGGTAACCGGATAGCCCAGGTAACCGGTTTCAAAGCCGGCACGTCCCCAGGCCAGATGGATGGATCCGCTGGTCCGCTGCGCACCCGTTCCCGGCGAGTACGTGATGGCGCCACGTTCATAGGTCTGCTTGGACCCTCCGTTGCGCAGCCCAGTGGTGGTGTCTGTCTTTGGATAGCCGTGAAATCCGGAAGGGCCGCCCGCAGCCCACCACGATGTACGGACCGGTCCGTTGACCACCACGCGCGCCCCGGTACGCGCGGACCAGGCGATGTCACCGCCGGCAAACCGTTGCACACAACCGCTGGTGCTCCCGCTGCCGGAACATTCCTCGGTACTGGTGGGGCGGAGCAGCACGCTTCGTGCCCACGCGCTGGTGTTGTACAGGTTGCCGATCGCACCAGTAAGGGGCGGCGTCGAGGTCTCCGCCGGAACAGCCAGCGGGACTGAGGCTTGGACGGAAGTGCTGAGGGCGGGAGCGGCTTGCGCGGGAAGTGCCGCACCCAGCGCACCAGGAAGCAGCAGCCCCATGGCTACCGCGCCAAGAAACCAACCCCGCGCCGGCCCCACGGCCGTCTTGTTAAAGCCCACTTCGCCAACCCCCACCTGCTGCCCCATCAATAACACTGAGGCAAGTATCTGCGACGCCGGCACACTCAACACCGGCGACCCAACCAATGGTGTCACATCGTTATGACCCTGCCACTTGATGGACATTGAACAAATGTTTAGTGTTTGAAACATGCGTTCAAGCGCAGAGGATCTCACCACCCGGGCCCGCATCCGCGACGCCGCCATCGACCTGTTCGGCCGGGATGGATTCGCCCGCGCCACGGTCCGGGCCGTCGCCTCGCTGGCCGGGGTCAGCCCAGGCCTGGTCATCCACCATTTCGGCAGCAAAGAAAACCTCCGCGCTGCCTGCGACCAGCATGTCCTCGCCCAAACAGCCAGCCAGGGCCTCGAGAAGACCCGCCCGGGATCAACACGCCAACTGATCCAGGACTACCTCAACCACCCGGAACAATACGCCCAGGAGATCGCCTACATCCGCCAATCACTGAGTGACGAGTCCGATGCCGGCGATGCCTTCTTTGATGCTGTCGTGAGGCAAACAGAGGACATCATCAACGCCGGAATCGCGGCAGGAACCATCCGGAAGTTCAACGACGTCCGATCCACCGCCGTCGTGATTGCCTCCAACAGCCTGTCCATCCTCATGCTGGGCAGGCATCTCTCAAGGACGCTGGGCGAATTCACTCCGGAGCCCCACGGAATCGGACCCGGGTTGCTGCGGCAGCTCACGCTGCCCGCCCTGGAGATCTACACCCACGGTTTTTATACCGATTCGCGGTTCCTTGAGGCGGCCCGCGACGCTTTGCAGCAAGACACCATCAACCACTGAAGGGAGCATGCCCCGTGACCCAGGCAATCGTCGTCGAGGGGTTGCGCAAGAAGTTCGGTCACCGCGAGGTCCTCCACGGACTGGATTTTGCGGTGGAGGCCGGGACGGTGTTCGGCGTCATCGGGCCCAACGGCGCCGGCAAGACCACCACCATGCGCTGCCTGTTGGACATCATCCGGCCCAGCGCGGGTTCCATCTCGGTTCTCGGACAGAATCCCCGCCGCGCGGGTACCTCCCTTCGCCGAAGGATCGGCTACCTGCCCGGCGAGCTCCACTTGGAGAACCGCACCACAGGCCGCCGCACGTTGGAGCACTTTGCCGCCATCAGCGGCCCTGTGGACCCCCACCACGTCAACGACCTCGCTGACCGCCTGAACCTGGACCTGAGCCGCCAAACCCGGAAACTCTCCAAAGGCAACAAACAGAAGCTGGGGTTGCTGCAGGCCTTCCAGCACCAACCCGAACTCCTGGTGCTGGACGAACCAACCAGCGGCCTGGACCCCTTGGTCCAGCAGGTTTTTCATGCCATGGTCCGCGAGGCAGTGGCCGCAGGCGCCACGGTGTTCCTCAGCTCCCATGTCCTCAGTGAAGTCCAACAAGCAGCCGACGCCGTCGCCATCCTCCGCGACGGCGAAATCGTCACCGTGTCCACCGTGGAGGCCCTACGGATGGCGGCCGTCCGGCAACTCCGGTTCAACAGCACCGGTACCGCAGCGAACGACGTCGGGGCGCTGCTGGCCCGGGTGCCGGGCATCGCCAACGTCGCGGTGCGGGAACTCCCCGCCGACGGCCACGCTGTCGGGACAGTGGTGGCAAGGGCGACGCTATCCGGGCACGTCCGGCCCCTGGTCCAGGCATTGGCGCGACTGGACCTGACGGACCTTGTCCTGGAAGAACCGGACCTCGAAGAGGCCGTTCTGACCTTGTACACCGGCGGCGCTGGCAGCGAACCAGCTGCTGACACGGGCGGTGCCGGTTCGGCTGACTCTCATCGTCGTGCGGAAGGAGCCCACCGTGCCTAGGATCCTGCCCCTCTTCACCAAGGCCCTGACCGACTCCTGGCGTTCCACGCTGGCTTGGGCGTTGGGCCTGGCGGCGGCCTGCATGCTGTACCTGCCGCTCTACCCGTCGATCGGCGGCAGCGCGCAGATGCAGGACCTGATCAACGCGCTTCCCGCCGAGATGACCAAAGCCCTGAACTACGATCAGATCGCATCGGGCCCCGGCTACACACAAGCCACCTTGTTCGGCCTGATTGGCTTCCTGCTGACCTCCATGGCCTCCATTGGCTGGGGCGCGGCGGCGGTGGGAGGAGACGAAGAATCGGGGCTGTTGGAGCTGACTCTCGCCCACAGCGTGACCCGCGTGCAGGTGGTGCTGGAACGCGCCCTCGCCATCCTGGTTCGGATCGCGTTCCTTTCCGTCCTCGTCTTCCTGATGGTGCTGGGACTGAACGGGCCTGCGCAACTGGGCATCGACGTCGGACATCTCGACGGAGCGGTGCTGCTGTTCGCCGCACTTGCCCTTCTCAGCGGAACAGCGGCGCTCTTCGCCGGTGCGCTCAGCGGCAGGAAGGTGTACGGGATCGCTGCGGGCGCCGCCGTCGCTGTCCTCGGCTATGTGTTCAACGCAGTGGGACGGCAAAGTCCGGACGTCGAATGGTTGCTGAACCTTTCGCCATACCACTGGGCGTATGGCAATTCCCCGGTAGCCAACGGCGCTGATTGGGGAGCGGCCGCAGGCCTATTCGGTATCTCGGCGGTACTTATTGTCCTGGGAGCAGTGGCGCTGCGGCACCGTGATGTGGGTGTTTAGCTCCAGACGTGCGGGGCGGGGCGACGTGCTCCGGGGAGCGCATTGTTCTCGCGCCACTCATGGATCCATTGGGGCAACTCGAGGCCTGCCGGAGGCGCACCGAACTCCGCGATGATTTCTTCCTGGGTGACGGGCTTGCCCTTTGCCACCAGTCGTGTGGCAATGTGCGCACGGGCGTAGATTTCACCGTCCACCACCATCCGCTGTTCAAAGTAGATGGCTTTGGTATCCAGGCCGATGATGCGGGTCTCAATGGTGTAGCGCTGCCACAGTTGCAGGGACTTGCGGAAAGCGATGGTTTCGCCGGCAGCCACCGGAGTCCACCCCTTCTTGCGCATCTTGGCCCAAATGCCACTGCGGACCATGAGGTCGAAGCGGCCAAGGTCCATCAGCGAAAAGTACATGCCGTTGTTGACGTGCAAGGCAATGTCGATGTCCGTCGGCAGCACTTTCAGGGGAAGGGAGGACTCCTCCCAGACACCCAGGGGCGAGCGCTTGGAGGAAGTGAAGAGCAGCATGAGGGTGCGAAGAAGCAGATGCATGCCCACAATGTTACCCGCGGGTAACTTCCGGCGAAAGGCGTGGACCGCATGATGGACAGGCCGGTAGTCCATAACCTGCTTTATGTCCAACGTTTGCACTAACGTTTACCGCTGGTTCATCAAAGCCATGCAGAATATCTGAAACTCATCTGATGAATGACCATACAAGGGGGACCCTTTGAGCACGCTGCAAACCACCAGGCCACAGGGCCAGGTCTGGCCCGAACTTTCACGCCACCAGAACGTTGTCCTCCAGGACGCCCGCGGCAACCGCATTGAGGGAACCATCGACGGCATGACCGAGGACCGCAGCACGCTGTGGATCCAGCTCAAAGGCGGCCTCGGCAGGCAGTTGATCCACCACCTCGACGGATACTGGCTGGAGACGCCCGCTGCCTGAGGCGTCCGGTCCAGGCTCATCCTGCACGGGCTCCTCCGTTAGTCCCGTCCGGGCTGCGGTGCCTGCGGTGGCTAGTATTCCCCTATGACACAAGCGCGATACCGGGACCTGGTGGAATGGCCCCTCATGGCCACGGCACTGATTTTCCTCACTGCCTATGCCTGGCAGGTCATCGGCCGGGTGGACGGTGCCGCGGCAGTGCCGTTCGAGGTTGTCCTCTGGATTACCTGGGGCATCTTCGCGCTGGACTACTTCGTCAACCTGTGGCTTGCCGAAGACAGGATGCGGTGGTTCCTCTGGAACCTGCACGAACTCCTGATTGTGGTGCTCCCCTTCTTCCGGCCCTTGCGGCTGCTGCGGTTGGTCACTTTGCTCTCCGTTCTCCAGCGCACCGTGGGCGAAACTTTGCGCGGGCGGGTTGCCACCTACGTGGCAGGAGCGGCCGCGATGCTCATCCTCATCGGCGCACTGGCCGTACTGGATGTCGAGCAGAACGACCCCGCCGCCAAGATCCTCAACTTCGGTGACGCTGCCTGGTGGGCCGTCACCACCATCACCACCGTGGGCTACGGAGACCTGTATCCCGTGACCCCCATTGGAAGGATCGTGGCCGCGGCCCTCATGATGAGCGGCATCGCGGTGCTGGGTATTGTCACAGCATCCATCGCTTCCTGGCTGGTTCAACGGATTGAGGAGAACGCGGAGGGCGTGGCAGCGGCAGCCGAAGAGAAGGCGGTCGCCGCCGAGGAACCCGTTCGCGCGGAGATGGCTGACCTGGTGACCGAGATCGCAGCCCTGCGGATGGAGATCGCCGAACTCCGGGAAGCCACGGCGGTCCGGCAAACCACGGAATTCGGGCGGGAGCGCGAGGTCTAGGCGCGGCGTCCCGCGCGAACACGTACCGTCACCACCTACTTTGACAGCCCGGATGCCATGACACGCACTGGGTTACCGCGAGTCGCCGGGTAAGTGCGATCAAAGGTGGTGGTGGCGGCACGGCGAACCTGTGCTCGTTCGGATCCCATGCCGCGCACGGTCGAGCAAGGCGGCCAACAGCCCGATCACCCGGCAGGGATCCGGCGGCGGGAACTCGCTGGACACACAAAAAAATCCCCGGAACCAGTGGTTCCGGGGATTTTCCTTGGGTGGCAGATGAGGGATTCGAACCCCCGTAGGCGTTGCCAGCTGATTTACAGTCAGCCCCCTTTGGCCGCTCGGGTAATCTGCCGAACTTCAAAAGAAGATCACTTCCGGAGACCATTTCTTTCGATCCGGTAACCGAAGGCAGAGACAACCTTACAGAACTTTCTGCGAAGAATCTAATCGAGGACAGGCGCCCTGGATTTCGCGGTATTTCAGGCTTCGCCGAGGATCCTGCCAGCCAGTTTCGCTTCGAACTTTTCAGCCTGCTCGGCGGTGATCTGGTTGAGCTGCACGGCCCGCAGCAGGTCAGCGTGCACTCCGTCCATGCGTGAGGTGGCGTCGGGAACAGGGCTCAGGACGATCGATGCCGCAACCGCCGCTGCCGCCACTGCACTGGCTGCGGCAACTGCTGCCGTGCCAAGGGAGCCAGCCGCTGCAGTAGCGGATTTACTGATGGACTGGACGGCCTTGCTGCTCATGCTGATCCTCCACTATGCGTTCTTCCAACTGGTACAACTCTCAACCCGCAGCCTCAGTTCCAACCTTGCATGTGCTGTGAGCGAACTGTGAATGCGCTCCACCGCCCCAAGCAGCACCTTCCGTACTAGGCTGGATGCCAGACCAACCCGCCCTCACAGGGCCCCCAACCTAAGGAGAGTCATGGCAGGCGAATCCACATTCGACGTCGTCAGCAAGGTAGACAAGCAAGAGGTCGCCAACGCGCTGAACCAGTCCCAGAAGGAAATCGCGCAGCGATATGATTTCAAGGGTGTTGGCGCGGAGATCGACTTCAGCGGCGAGAAGATCCTCATGAAGGCCAATTCCGAGGACCGGGTGCTTGCTGTCCTGGATGTTTTCCAGTCCAAGCTGATCAAGCGCGGCATCTCGCTGAAGTCCCTGGACCAGGGCGAGCCCTTCCCCTCCGGCAAGGAATTCCGCCTGGAGTGCACCATCAAGGAGGGCATTGCCCAGGACATCGCCAAGAAGATCAACAAGATCATCCGCGATGAAGCCCCCAAGTCCGTCAAGTCCCAGATCCAGGGCGACGAACTCCGCGTGACCTCCAAGTCCCGTGACGACCTTCAGGAAACCATGAACATCCTGAAGAAGTTCGAAGAGGCCGACCTGCAGTTCGTGAACTTCCGCAGCTAGTCGCACACCGTTCGAAAAGCCGGGATGCAGGCCCACCAAGGGGTCCGCATCCCGGCTTTTTGCTGCCCGGGAATACGGACAACACCAAGACCACGGGCGCCACGGATGGTCCCATCCAGGTCAGTCCGGCAAGGTGGCTTCATCGGCGAGGGGCTGTTCGCGTAGTCCGGGCGTGACCGGTTCACTGTGAACCTAGGAAAGCGGGCGGCCGGCCATCTGTTCCAAGCGGCTGATCCGTTCATTCATCGGCGGGTGGGTGGAGAACATGCGGCGCATGCCGCCGCCCCGGAACGGGTTGGCAATCATCAAGTGCGACGCGTTGACGAGCTTCTGGTCCTGCGGGAGCGGCAGCTGGGTGACGCCGGACTCGATCTTGCGCAGGGCTGAGGCGAGTGCCAGCGGATCGCCGGTGAGCTCGGCACCGTCCTCATCGGCGTCGTACTCCCGCGTGCGGGAGATGGCCATCTGGATGAGCGAAGCCGCGAACGGAGCCAGCAACGCCATGGCGATGGTGGCCAGCGGGTTGGCGTTGCGCCGGTCCCCGCTGCCGAAGATCAGCAGCATCTGCCCCACGGACGTAATGACTCCGGCCACTGCAGCAGCCACCGACGAGGTCAGGATGTCGCGGTTGTACACGTGCATCAGTTCATGCCCCAGCACTCCCCGGAGTTCCCGGGCATCCAGGAGGTGCAGGATCCCTTCGGTGCAGCACACGGCGGCGTTCTTGGGGTTGCGGCCGGTGGCAAAGGCGTTGGGGGTCATGGTGGGCGACAGGTAGATCCGCGGCATTGGCTTGTTGGCCCTGACGGAAAGCTCCCGAACGATCTGGTACAGATGAGGAGCCTGGGACTCAGTGACCGGGTAGGCGGCCATGGACCGGATGGCGATCTTGTCGCTGTTCCAGTATCCGTAGGCGGTGGTGCCGACGCCGATCAACGCCATGATCCAGATGGGCGTGGTGCTGCGCGTGCCCGCTGCGATGAGGGCGCCCAAACCCAACAACACCGCCCACAGCACGCCGAACAGTGCCGCCGTCTTGAGTCCATTGTTGTGTTTGTGCACGGTGGTTCTTGCCTCTTCCTTCGGCTCCAGCAGGGGTTCTGTACGGATTAACGCCGACGCCGGTCGTCATGTTCCGATCCCAGCCTACGGCGGCGGCGTGGACGGCAGTGCTAGGGCACCGGGTGTTTGGCGTCGTAGGCAACGAACCCGGGCTGAAAGCGCGAAGCCAGCCACGCCAGGACGATGCAGAGGAGTCCACCTATCAGCAACACTCCGCCCTCGCTGAGGAACTGTGTGACACCTCCGGCCAGCATGTCCCCCACCCTCGGTCCCCCCGCCACCACCACGATGAACACGCCCTGCAGCCGGCCGCGCAGATGATCCGGGGTGGCCGACTGGAGGATGGTGGTGCGGAAGACGGCGCTGACGGAGTCTGAAATACCGGCAAGGGCACAGCACAGGGCTGCCGGAATCAGCCACGGCGTAACTCCATCGCGTCCCGAGTCCCCCGCCAGCAGTACCACCAGCCCGAAGCCCGCAATGGAGGCTCCCCAACCCACCACGGACCACACGACAGCGCTGCCCTGCCGCCGCACCCGGCCCAGTGGCCCGGAAAACAGGCCTGCGAGGAAGGCACCCACAGCCGTGGACGCAAGCAGCACACCCACCGTGGTTTCACCTCCGCCGATCATGACCGCACCGATGGCCGGCATGAGGGCACGGGGTTGGGCGCAGATCATGGCGATGAGGTCGATGATGAAGGTCATGCGGACGTTGGGGCGGGTACCCAGGAAGCGGAACCCTTCCACCACTGATCGCAGCCCCGGCCGCACAGCGTCCTTGGACGGCGGCAAGGGCGGGAGCTTGAAGAGGCCCCAGAGGGCGAACGTGAAGCTGATGACATCGATCGTGTAGGTCCAGCCGAAGCCGATGGTGGCCACCAGAACGCCTGCCAGGAGTGGTCCGGCAGTCATGGACAGGCCGAACGTCAACATGCTCAGTGCGTTGGCTGCAGGGAGCAGGTCCTTACGGACCAGCAACGGAATGATGGCGCTGCGGGCGGGGCCGTTGATGCCTTGCGCTCCACTTTGGATGGCCACCAGTGCGTAGAGTATCCAAATGTTGCCGATCTCCAGCCATGCCTGCAAGGCAAGCCCCGCAGTGGTCGCCCAGAGCACAAGGGAGGCGATGATGGCCACTTTGCGGCGATCATAGGCGTCCGAGATGGACCCGCCGTAGAGTCCGGCGATCACCAACGGGACCAGCGCGAAGATGCCCAGCAGTCCCACGTAGAAGCTCTCCTGGGTGAGCCGGTAGACCTCCAGGCTGACCGCCACCAACGTCAGTTGGGTACCGATGGCAGCCACCGATGCGCCCAGCCAGAGCCGCCGGAAAGCCGGGCTCTCCTTCAACGGGGTGATGTCTGCCAGTAGTTTCGCCACCGTCCTACCTTAACGACCGTTGCGGCGGCTGCCCCGCACCCTCCCGCCTGCGGGCACCGCTTGGTAGGCTCACCCGGGGGAAGGAGTTGACATGGTCACATCGCGACGATTGCTGTACCGTTCGGCTTTTTGGGAGATCGCCAGGCCACGTCACCCCCTTACTGCCGGGCATGTCGTCATCCGGTTGTCGGATCCCGCAACAGAGTTTGCACACCCCTCGGCCACGGACTGGCTTTTCTGCCACGGCCTGGTCCGTGCCGCCTTGGCCGACGTCCTTGGTGCCACCCGCTGCGCCATCATGTTTGCTTACCAATGGCATCCCCTGGGCTCAGCCATTGGAGAGCCTGTAGCGGAATCGTCAACGCCGACATTCCACCTCTTCAGCCGGTGGGACGGAGAAACCACGACGCCGGGACACCAGCTTTCGCTTCCGGCGCACCGACGGGCTGGCGAGACGGACCACGATCTGGAAGCCACCGATGCTGCCCTGCGCGAGGCGCTCAGGCTGGCCGTACCGGAAACCATGGTGGGATCCGACGCTACGGTGCGTGCCGGCGTCGAGCCTCTTTCAGGGCCGGAACCGCTGGTCCGGGCTGTGGACGCGGGTCCCCGCCATACGATCCTCGAACCCGTCAGGAACGTGGCGGCCATCAGCGAGGTCAGGCCGGTCGAGTTACTGGCGATGGGTGCAGCCCTGACCGCACTCCCCCGGACTGGCGGCTTCAGCGGTGTCAGTTGCGTGGCCCTGGAAGGAGCGGGCACAAGTGCCCCTGTTCGGGTCCATGCAGTCCGCAGATCGGCAGCCGAAGACCACAATCCCCTGGAAGATCTGTTCAATTCACCGGAAGTTAGCCTTGCCTTATTGTGAACTCCTCAAAATAAGTGTTTCAATGAATGCATGACAGATCACACAGCCGAGCAAGCAGAATGGGCAGCTGCCCTGCATGCCCACGGCCGGCGTGTGACCAAACAGCGGCTGGCAGTGCTCGCCGCGGTCCAGCACCATCCGCACTCTCCGGCTGAAGGCATCCTTGCCGCTGCCCGCAAAGAGCTTCCTGAACTGACGGCGCAGTCCGTTTACGTGGTTCTCAGCGACCTGACGGACCTGCAGATGTTGCGACGCTTTGAGCCTCCGCACTCCCCGGCCCTTTACGAGACCCGGGTGGGCGACAACCACCACCACGCCGTCTGCATCAGTTGCGGCAAAGTGGAGGACGTCGATTGCGCCGTGGGACACGCACCGTGCCTCACCCCGCACTGGGATGAGAACTCCAAGCCCATGACCATCCAGATCGCAGACGTCCTGTACCAGGGCATCTGCCAGGACTGCCAGTCCAAACAACAGCTTCCCGTAACTTCCGTAACTCAGAAATAAGAAAAAGGAGAACAATGACTGCCATTTCAACTACCCAGTCAGGTGCCCCCGTTACCTCCGACGCGCACTCCAAGTCCGTCGGCGCTGACGGTGCCATCATCCTCACCGACCACTACCTGGTGGAAAAGCTTGCACAGTTCAACCGCGAGCGGGTCCCGGAGCGTGTAGTGCACGCCAAGGGTGGCGGCGCATTTGGTACGTTCAAGACCACCTCGGACGTTTCGGCCTACACCAAGGCAGCCTTCCTCCAGCCGGGCGTCGAGACGGACATGCTGATCCGTTTCTCCTCCGTCGCCGGCGAGAACGGTTCTCCCGATACCTGGCGTGACCCCCGCGGTTTCGCCGTGAAGTTCTACACCTCCGAGGGCAACTACGACCTCGTTGGCAACAACACCCCCGTCTTCTTCATCCGCGACGGCATCAAGTTCCCTGACTTCATCCACTCCCAGAAGCGCCTCCCGGGCAGCCACCTGCGTGACGCTGACATGCAGTGGGACTTCTGGACCCTCTCCCCCGAGTCCGCCCACCAGGTCACCTGGCTCATGGGCGACCGCGGCCTCCCGGCTTCCTGGCGTGAAATGCAGGGCTACGGCTCGCACACCTACCAGTGGATCAACGCCGCCGGCGAGCGCTTCTGGGTCAAGTACCACTTCAAGTCCAACCAGGGCGTCAAGACCATCACCGGCGACCAGGCTGAGCAGCTTGCCGGTTCGGATGCGGACTTCTACATCCGCGACCTCCAGGAAAACATCGACGCCGGCAACTTCCCCTCCTGGGAACTGCACGTCCAGGTCATGCCGTACGAGGACGCCAAGACGTACCGCTTCAACCCGTTCGACCTCACCAAGGTCTGGCCGCACTCGGACTACCCGCTGATCCACGTGGGCACCATGGAGCTGAACAAGAACCCGGAAAACTACTTCGCGCAGATCGAGCAGGCCACCTTCGCGCCGTCGAACTTCGTACCGGGCATTGCCGCTTCCCCGGACAAGATGCTGCAGGCCCGCATCTTCTCCTACGCAGACGCACACCGTTACCGCGTTGGCACCAACCACGCACAGATCCCGGTGAACCAGCCCAAGAACCAGGTCAACAACTACAGCCAGGACGGCCAGGGTCGTTACCTGTTCAACTCCCCGTCCACCCCGGTGTACGCACCGAACTCCGTTGGTGGCCCGGCTGCTGTTGAGCCGACGTCGCCCGCCGGTGGCTGGGAGAACGACGGCGAGCTCACCCTCTCCGCCCACACCCTGCACGCTGAGGACGACGACTTCGGCCAGGCCGGTACCTTGTACCGCGAGGTCTACGATGACGCTGCCAAGGCCCGCCTCCTGGACACCATCACCGGTGCTGTTGGCGGCGTGAAGAACGCTGACATCAAGGAACGCGCCATCCAGTACTGGACCAACGTTGACTCCGATCTTGGCGCCAAGCTCCGCGCCAACCTCGGTGCAGGTCAGACCGAGTCCGACGCCGAAGCAGCCAACAAGCTCTAAGCGTCTTCGCTCTCCAGCATTTCCTGGAACACCCCGTCGCGGATCTTCTCCGCGGCGGGGTGTTCTTTTTGTTTTTCCACATAGCCTTCTTTGGCTATGGCTGGGCGGGTATCGCCGTCCCTAGGATCCTTCTATGACCACATTCGAAGGCATCCCTACCGCCGCATTCCGTTTCTACGCCGAGCTCGAAGAGAACAACAACCGTGAGTGGTGGCTTGAACACAAAACCACGTACGACGCCGAGGTCAAAGAGCCGCTGACAGTTCTCCTTTCAGAGTTGGAGCCGCAGTTCGGGCCAGCCAAGATCTTTCGTCCCAACCGCGATATCCGGTTCTCCCAGGACAAGTCTCCGTACAAGACAGCGCAAGGGGCCTTTGCAGCTACTCAGGAAGGTGTTGGCTTCTACGTCCAGATCAGCGCCGATGGCCTGCTGATCGGCGGGGGCTACCACTCGCACACTCCGGCGCAGCTGGCCCGTTTCCGGGCGGCAGTGGATGCTCCTGACAGTGGGTTGGAACTGCAGGAGATCGTCGGTGCTGTGGCCGCCGCCGGCTTCGCCATCGAAGGCGAGAAGCTGAAGACTGTCCCGCGGGGATTCGACAAGGATCATCCGCGCGGAGAGCTCCTCAAACACAAGTCGTTGTCGGCCGGCGTTGAGGTTGGCCAACCGGAGTGGCTCTCCACTCCCGCAGCCCGTAACGAGATTGCTGCCCGGTGGGAAGTGCTGAGGCCGCTGGTGGAATGGGTCGGCGTTCACGCGGCGCCGTAATGGCGCTGGTGTTGGCGGGAACGCGCAAAAGCGCCCGGAAACCGATGGTTCCCGGGCGCTTCATGGAGCGACTTCTGGAGCTAACGAGTGCAGCTGTCTGACAAGCTGCCGCGATTGGTTTAGACCTTCGTGTAGCTGTCTTCGTCCTCGTCGCCGTCGACCTGGCGGCTTCCGGGAGCACCGTTCACGGAGGCCTTGGCCGCAGCGAACTTCTCATTGAGCCGTGAGTGGCGCTGGCCGTAGGAGAAGTAGATGACCATGCCAATGACCAGCCAGATCGCGAAGAAGATCCAGGTTTCCACAGCCAGGTTCGTCATCAGGTAAAGGCAGAGGATTGCTGAGACCCACGGCAAGACCTTGCCGAACGGAACGCGGAAGGCGGGCTTGAGGTCCGGGCGCTTCTTGCGCAGCACCAGGATGCCCAGGCTCACCATCACGAACGCAGACAGCGTTCCGATGTTGATCATTTCCTCGAGCAGGTCCACCTTCGTTACGCCGGCCACCAGGGCTACGGCCGCACCGCAGATGATCTGCAAACGGGCCGGCGTGGAACGCTTTTCGCTGGTTTTGGACAGCGAACGTGGCAGGAGTCCGTCGCGGCTCATTGCCAGGACCACGCGGGACAGGCCCATCAGCAGCACCATGATCACGGTGGTCAAGCCCACCAGGGAACCGAAGGCGATGATCTTGGCAGCATCAGTGTTGCCCACGGCTTCGAAAGCTGTGGTCAGGGTGGGGTTCTTCACCTCGGCCAATTGTGTGTAGGAAACCATGCCAGTCAGCGCAAGGGAGACCAGGATGTACAGCAGCGTCACTACGGCAAGGCCACCGAAGATGCCCCGGGGAAGGGTCTTCTGCGGGTTCTTGACCTCTTCTGCGGAGGTCGCCACTACGTCGAAGCCGATAAAGGCGAAGAAGACCAAGGCTGCGCCGGCGAAGACGCCCAGGGTTCCATACTGGGCCGGAGCGGCGCCTGTGAGGAAGCCGAAGAAGGACTGCTTCATAACGTCGGCGGCGCCGGAGTCGGTGGGCTCGGAGGCTGGAATGAAGGGGGTGTAGTTGGAGAACTTCACGTAGCTGAAACCAACCACGATCACGAACAGCACCACCGCAATCTTGATCAACGTAAAGACGTTGCCGACGCGGGCGGACAGCTTTGTCCCCAGCACCAGCAGCACTGTGAAGATCGCAACAATGAGGAACGCACCCCAGTAGAGGTCAACGCCGGCTACCTGGATTGACGGTGGCATCTCCACGCCCATCAAGCCAAAGACCGTACTGAGGTAGATGCCCCAGTACTTGGCGATCACGGCTGCGGCGGTGAAGAGTTCAAGGATGAGGTTCCAGCCAATGATCCACGCAAGGACTTCGCCCATGGTGGCGTACGTGAAGACGTAGGCGGAGCCTGCCACGGGGATCGCCGTGGCGAACTCGGCGTAGCACATGATGGCCAAAGCACAGGTGACAGCTGCAATGGCAAAGCTAATGGTGACGGCGGGGCCGGCAAAGTTGGCAGCGGCCTTGGCGCCGACGGAGAAGATACCGGCGCCGACAGCAACGGCGACGCCCATGATCATGAGGTCCCAGGTGCTCAGGCTGCGCTTGAGCTTGCGACCGGGTTCGTCGGCATCGGCGATCGACTGCTCGATTGACTTGGTCCTGAAAATGTTCATAAAAATGCCACATTCTGGATGGGAGTGGTATAGGACTCATCAAGAATAGTGTCCGGCCAATGGACGGCCATATTTATCCCAGATAGTGAGACGCCTACGCAATTCCCGTGACAGGTGTGGCTGGTGTGATGAAGGCACGTAGCGTCGATCACACCAGCCAGCCACCCTAAATGCTGGGCACGTCCCAGTCCATGAGGGTTGAACGGATCAGGAACCGCTTCCCTTCGGGAGACTCAACGGAGAACCCACTCCCCCGGCCCGGAACCACATCTACGGTGAGGTGGGTGTGGGACCAGTAGTTGAACTGTTCCTTGGACATCCAAAACTCGAGAGGCTGTGGCTCGCCGCCGATTCCAATGTCGAACCTGCCAAGGAGGATATCGGAGTCGCCGGTCAGGAACTCCCCCGCCGGGTAGCACATGGGGGCGGAGCCGTCGCAGCAGCCGCCCGACTGATGGAACATGAGAGGCCCATGCTGGTCCCAAAGCTTACGGAGCAGTTCCACGGACACCGCAGTGAGCGCCACCCGGGAGAAGTCTTCCCCGGGCAGCGTCACCGCGGCTTCCAAGCCGTTGGGATTCATCAGAACTTCAGCACCACACGGCCGTCGATCTTGGCGTGCTTCATCTCGTCAAAGACCGCGTTGACCTCGGAGAGCTCCCGGGTAGAGACCGTTGGCTTGATCTTTCCCTGGGCGTAGAATTCCAGCGCCTCTTCAAGATCCTGCCTTGTGCCCACGATCGAGCCGCGGACGGTCAGGCCCTTGAGGACGATCTCGAAGATGGGCGCCGGGAAGTCTCCTGGTGGCAACCCGTTGAAGACGATCGTTCCGCCACGACGAGCCATACCGATCGCTTGTCCAAAGGCCGACGGGTGCACGGCCGTCACCAGGACTCCGTGGCAACCGCCGGTTTCCCGCTGAATGACTTCCGCCGGGTCCTCGTGGAGGGCGTTGACCGTCAGTTCGGCGCCGTGCTCGCGGGCCAGAGCCAGCTTGTCGTCGGCAATGTCCACGGCAACCACGCGAAGCCCCATGGCCACCGCGTACTGAACCGCGATGTGGCCCAGTCCGCCGATCCCGGAAATAGTGACCCATTGTCCCGGCCTGGCTTCCGTCATCTTGAGGCCCTTGTAGACCGTGACGCCGGCGCACAGGACGGGCGCCACTTCCACGGGGTCCGAGCCCTCCGGAATCCGAGCGGCAAAGCGTGTGTCCACCAGCATGTACTCACCGAACGAGCCATCCACGCTGTAGCCACCGTTCTGCTGGGACTCGCACAGGGTTTCCCACCCGGTCCGGCAGTACTGGCAGTCACCGCAGGCAGACCAAAGCCAGGCATTGCCCACCAGGTCGCCGACAGCAACATCCGTGACACCCTCGCCGAGGGCCACTACTTCTCCCACACCTTCATGGCCCGGGATAAACGGTGGCGTCGGCTTGACCGGCCAGTCGCCTTCGGCGGCGTGCAGGTCGGTGTGACATACCCCCGAGGTGATGAGGCGGACCAGCGCCTGGCCGGGACCCGGCGTCGGCCTTTCCACTTCCTTGATCTCGAGGTCGGTACCGAACTTGGTGACGACTGCAGCTTGCATGGTGGTCATTGACGATCTCCTTTGATCGGTAGACAAGACGGTTTAGAAGAAGCCGAGCTTGTTCTCGTTGTAGCTGACCAGGAGGTTCTTGGTCTGCTGGTAGTGGTCCAGCATCATGGCGTGGTTCTCACGGCCAATACCTGAGGACTTGTAGCCGCCGAACGCAGCCCCTGCCGGGTAGGCGTGGTAGTTGTTGACCCACACGCGGCCGGCCTGGATTTCCCGGCCTGCGCGGTAGGCGACGTTTCCATTGCGCGACCAGACTCCGGCACCCAAGCCGTAGAGAGTGTCGTTGGCGATGCCGATGGCGTCGTTGTAGTCGCTGAACTTGGTGACGGACACCACCGGGCCGAAGATCTCCTCCTGGAAGATCCGCATCCGGTTGTGGCCTTCGAAAATGGTGGGCTGCACGTAGTAGCCGCCTGCCAGGTCACCCGAAAGCTCCGCCCGGGCACCACCGGTGAGCACCTTGGCGCCCTCCTGCTTTCCAATGTCGATGTAGGACAGGATCTTCTCCAGTTGGTCGTTGGAGGCCTGGGCTCCAACCTGGGTGTCGGTGTCCAGCGGGTTGCCCTGGATGATCTTGCTGGTCCTGGCCGTGACGTCGGCCATGAAGGAGTCGTAGATGCCTTCCTGGACCAGGGCGCGGGATGGGCAGGTGCAGACTTCGCCTTGGTTGAAGGCAAAGAGCGTGAATCCTTCCTGGGCCTTGTCGTAGAAGGCATCGTTCTGGTCGGCGACGTCATCGAAGAAGATGTTCGGGCTCTTGCCGCCCAGTTCCAGCGTGACCGGAATGAGGTTGTTCGACGCGTACTGGCTGATCAAACGGCCAGTGGTGGTCTCACCCGTAAAAGCGATCTTGCGGATCCGGGAGCTGGAAGCCAGCGGCTTTCCGGCCTCAACACCGAAGCCGTTCACGACGTTCACCACGCCGGCCGGAAGGAGGTCTCCGATGAGTTCCATGAGGACCAGGATGGACGTCGGCGTCTGCTCGGCGGGCTTGAGCACCACGGCGTTGCCGGCGGCGAGCGCGGGTGCCAGCTTCCAGACCGCCATGAGGATGGGGAAGTTCCAAGGGATGATCTGGCCAACAACGCCCAGCGGCTCCTTGAAGTGGTAAGCCGTGGTGTCCTCGTCAAGCTGGGACAGGTGGCCTTCCTGCGCCCGGACGGCGGAGGCGAAGTAGCGGAAGTGGTCCGCTGCCAACGGGATGTCGGCGTTAAGGGTCTCGCGGACCGGTTTGCCGTTGTCCCAGGTCTCAGCAACCGCGAGGAGCTCCACGTTCTCGTCAATGCGGTCGGCGATCTTGTTCAGGATGGCTGCTCGCTCGGTGGCGGAGGTCTTGCCCCATGAGGGTGCAACCTTGTGGGCGGCGTCCAGCGCCAGCTCGATGTCCTCGGCGGTGCCGCGGGCAACTTCGCAGAAGGCCTTGCCCGTAACCGGTGTGATGTTCTCGAAGTAAGCGCCCTTGACCGGGGCAACCCATTCGCCGCCGATCCAATTTTCGTAGCGGTCCTTGAACGTGACCTTCGAACCCTCGGCACCCGGCTGTGCGTAAACAGTCATTGCTAGCTCCTTTGCTGCGAATCACGGTGGCTGTCGCCATTGATCCGAGCCTAGGAGTCGGGAGGTTGCAGCTACGTTGCAACCATGTGAGTCAGCTCACGCTTTGAGTTCCGTTTCGATCCGCTCAAGATCCGCGACGACGGCGGCCCGCTTGGGCGAGCGCGGCGGCAGCAGCTTCAGCACCGCAAGGCGGAGGTCGACGTCGTACTTCGCCTCGGGCAGCTCAGCGTACTTCAGGAGCGAATCAACGCTGCCGTCGCTGAGCAGCGCCTCACGCAGCAGATGCGAAACCCGCTCACGCAACTGCACGACGCCGGGCGCCTCCGAGCGTGGCAGGACCGCACCTTTGTAGATTTCCAGGGCAATGCGATGGGCGCCACGCTGTAAGCAGTTGAGCACCTGGCCGGAGTCGGGAAGCAACTCCACGGGGAGCCGGTATGGACGCGATTCAGGAACCGCGTCCGGGCTAAGCTCCTGGATCACTTTGCGGAGGCGCACCATCTCGGCCCGCAACGTGGCCGAGTAGCCGTCTCCGGGGTACAACTGGGCGCAGAGGTCCTCAGCGCTGAGCCCGTCAGGATGGCTGCCCAGGATGGCCAGGATTTCACTGTGCCGCGCGGAAAGGGACACGGTCCGGCCGTCGATGCTGAGAAGGGCCTGGTCGCGGCCCAACAGTTGCAGGCTGTTGCGGTACAGGGCATGGCCGGAGGTGGCGGCTGCGCTCCGGCGTCGTGGTTTCTCGCGGACGGCCGCGGCCAGCGTCAGGCGTTCGATCCGCAACTGGGCCTGCGCAGCGGCGACCGTGGCCTCCACCAGGGAGAGGGTGTGCGCGGCGACGGCGGTTTCGGTGCCCGTGATATCCACGACGCCCAGCACGGCACCGGAATCGGGGTCGTGGAAAGGAACCGCGGTGCAACTCCACGGGTGGACGGAGCGTTTGAAGTGTTCAGCACCGGAGATCTGGATGCTTCGGTCCAAGGCGAGTGCCGTGCCGGGTGCGCTGGTGCCCACGGAAGCCTCGGACCAGTCGGCGCCGGCCACGAACATCATGCTTTCAGCGCGGCGCTGCATCACCGGGTCGCCATCCACCCACAGGAGCCGGCCGACGTCGTCGCCCACCGCCACCAACAGGCCGCTGTCATGGCTGGGTTGGACCAGCAGCTTCTTGATCACGGGCATGATGGTGGCCAGCGGATGCTGCCGGCGGTATTCCTCCAGCTCGTCCTGGTCCATCGCGAGGGGAGCCTCTGCGACGTCGGGGTTGGCTTGCAGGCTGGCCGAACGCTGCCAGGACTCGCGCACCAAGCGGCGAAGGCCTGAGATCTCCTGGGTGGCTGCCGTGGTTCCGGGACGGATGGAGTCCAAGCGCTCGTGGCCCATCAAGGCACGCTTCTGCACCAGCGCCGCGGCCTCGCTGCCTGGAACAGGCGGATGGATTGGATTCCTCATCGAACTCCCTGGTAGTCCGCACTAACGGTGCTCTGCACGTGTGGTGGGCGGGACAGTACGGTGAAGTCTAGTTCGGGGAAGGGAGAATGTCAGCCGCGGGAGATACGGATCATTTCCTCGCGCGGAACAACCTTGATGCGCTCACGGACCACGCCGTCACCTTCGCTGTCGGGCCCTCCCCCGGAAGTCCACGCGGCACCCAGCGCAGCCTCGTGGGCATCGAGCCGGTTCCAGCCCTCCCAGGTGGTGTACTCGATCCCGCGCTCCTCAAGGAGATCGATAATCGCCTGCGGATCCGGGTTTTCGGCCGGGGGCAGGTTGAGCCTGTCTTCCAGAAGGAAGCCAATGGTCTCCAAGGCATCACCCTTGGTGTGGCCGATCAGTCCAACCGGTCCGCGCTTGATCCAGCCTGTGGCATAGATTCCCGGTACGGGCTCGCCGTCGGCACCCAGGACGCGACCGCCGTCGTTCGGTATGACGCCGCGGCGGGCATCGTACTCCAGCTCCTCCAGAGGGGAACCGTGATATCCGATGGCACGGTAGACGGACTGCACCGGGTACTCGATGAATTCACCCGTTCCCTTGACGTTGCCCGTTCCGTCCAGCTGCATGCGCTCGAATTTGATCCCCGAGACCTTGCCGGGAGTTTCCGGCGAGTCCAGGATTTCCACCGGGCTGTGCAGGAAGTGCAGGTGCAGGCGTCGGGAGGAGGGCTGCTCGGATTCGGTGTGCTCTTCCACCAGCCAGTTGGTCATGGTGTTGACCATGGTCTTGATCTGGTTGTTGGACTTGATGGCTTCATCCGAGGCCGCATCAAACTCGAAGTCCTCCGGGTACAGGACAATGTCCACGTCCTTGCAGTGGGACAGTTCGCGCAGTTCCAAAGGGGTGAATTTCACCTGTGCAGGGCCACGTCGGCCGAAGACGTGGACATCGGTGACCGGAGACTTCTTCAGCCCGGCGAAGACGTTGTCCGGGATCTCCGTGACCAGCAATTCCTCCGGGTGCTTGACCAGCATCCGGGCCACGTCCAAAGCGACGTTGCCGTTGCCGATGACCGCGATCTCTTTGGCGTCAAGGGGCCAGTCCCGGGGAACGTCCGGGTGTCCGTCGTACCAGGAAACGAAGTCCGCGCCGCCGAAGGAGCCCTCCAGCTCGACCCCCGGGATGTTCAGGTCCGCATCCTTGATGGCGCCCGTGGAGAAAATCACGGCATCGTAGAAAGCCCGGAAATCGTGGAGCGTCAGGTCCCTGCCGTAGGTCACGTTTCCCAGGAACCGGATATCACCGCGGTCCAGGACCTTGTGCAACGCGTTCACGATGCCCTTGATGCGCGGATGATCGGGAGCCACGCCGTAGCGGATCAGCCCGTAGGGCGCCGGGTACGCCTCGAAAAGGTCAATGCTGACCTCCACATCGCCGTCCTTGACCTCGTTGGATTTGGTCAGGATGTCCGCGGCATAAACACCTGCGGGACCTGCGCCGACAATGGCAACGCGAAGTGGACGTTGGGGGGTGGTTGCGGCTGAGTTGGACACCGTTAGCCCTTCCGAAGCAGTGAGCCACGCCGTTGTTGGGGCGCGCAGGTTCCAATTCTAGATGTCCACCCCACGCCCGGCCGCTTATATGGCAGGAGTCACGGAAATTCACCAAGATTGCGGAATATTGCGTGCCTAGGTGGTGTTGCCGACAATGTGTCGACTCCGGATCAGATAGCTGCCAGCTCTCCCACTACAAGCCAGCCCACGACGACGACAGCCGGGGGCGGCGGGCAAAGTACCGGCGGCGTCGGCAAACTTGGCAAGGGTTCCGGCAAGCCAGTACGCAGTGAGTCGACGGCGGGCATCCTCTTCGGTATAGGCGCCTACGGCCTGTGGGGCCTTCTTCCTCTGTACTTCTTCGTCCTGATGCCGGCCAGCGCCATCGAGATCGTGGCCAACCGGATCGTCTGGTCCCTGCTCTTCTGTGCGCTGCTCATCACCATCACGCGGGCATGGCGGGTTTTCGGTGCCGCGGTGAAGGACCGTAGCGTGTTCGGCCCCTTGGCCTTGGCAGCGGGCCTGATCGCCATCAACTGGCTCACCTACACTTTCGGGGTCACCACCGGCCACGCCGTTGAGACGTCACTGGGCTATTTCATCAATCCCTTGGTCTCAGTCCTCCTGGGTGTCTTTGTTCTCAAGGAAAAGCTGCGTCCCCTGCAGTGGGCAGCGGTGGGTATCGGCTTCGTTGCAGTGGGAGTCCTGACCTTTTCCTACGGCCAACTCCCGTGGATCGCCCTGATCCTGGCCTTCAGCTTCGGCCTGTACGGTTTCGTCAAAAAGCGTGTGGGACCTAAGGTGGACGCCCTCACCAGCCTGAGCGTTGAGACAGTCGTCCTGGCTCCATTCGCGGCCATCACCATGGTGGTCCTGGGTGTGACAGGCGCTGAAACACTCACCACCATGGGCGCCGGCCACTTCTGGTTGCTGGTGGCTTCCGGTGTGATCACGGCCGTGCCGCTGCTCTTCTTCGGTGCTTCAGCCCGCCGTTTGCCCATGACCACCATCGGCCTGCTGCAATACTTTGCCCCGGTCCTCCAGTTCGTCGTGGCCCTGACGGTGTTCAACGAAACCATGACCACGGCCCGCTGGATCGGCTTCTGTGTGGTGTGGCTGGCCCTGATCCTGCTCACCATCGACATGCTCCGCACCACCCGAAAGAACTCGGTGCTGAAGAAAAAGGCCCGACTGGCTGCCGCGTAAGCGCGAGGACAGTCCGCCAAATCGCGGGAATCCTGCCAACTCGCCGGAAGTTTCCCGGCGAACTGGCACGGTTCCCGCGAACTCGCTTTTTGGCCACATCACGGGCTGTGCAGTTCTGTTCATTTCTGTTGAGAGAGCCGGGACTCGGACATAAGGTTGCGGAAACTTTCCCCACCACGTCCACCTCTCGCCTTCAACGCCTGGTCGCCCTCTTAGCTGCTTGTCGTGGCCCTTCCCATCGCTGGGGAGACCGCCGTCGCATATCTGTTGGGTGGGGTGGCGTTCCGGGCCGCAGCCTTGAACGGAGCAGTTTTGAACTTCAACGGACCCACTATGAGCCGCCGGACCCTTTTCCAAACCGCAGGGGCAGCCGCCCTCGCGGGTGCACTTCTTTCCCACGCCGGACCGTCTTTTGCGGCCTCCGATCCAGGGTTGCAGGAGCTCATCAACCGCAGGCGCCTGGTGCTGACAGGTGGCCGAAACGCAGCAGACATCCCCGAACTCGCTGCCCAGCTTGAAGGAATGGGCAAGACCGCCGAAAAGTGGTGGACGTCCATGGACAAGACCGCTGCACGAACGTCGCTGTGGAGCGACATCCCTTTGACCGGGATCGGACAGTCCGCCGCAGCTACCGGCAACATGGGCCTGCACTTCAACCGGCTCTACGACATGGCACTTGGATACGCGGTCCAGGGCAACCCCTACGCAGGGAACCCTGAGCTGGCCGCAGACATTGTTGCCGGGCTTCAACTTCTCAGCAGCACTGCGTACAAGCCGTCCATCAAAGCAGCAGGGAACTGGTGGTTCTGGGAGATTGGCGTCCCCCGCAAGACCGTGGACATCCTGACGCTGCTTCATGCGGAAGTCCCGGAAGCCTTGCGGACATCCCTGCTGGCAGCCGTCCGCTGGTTCGCCCCCAACCCCAACTGGCGCGGCCGTGCTACATCCCTGGCAGAAACCGGCGCCAACCGGGTGGACAAGTCACTGGCCTGCTGCATGCGGGGCATCCTGGACAACAGGACGGACGAGATCACGCTGGGCCGGGACGCCCTGAGCGATACCGTGCGCGGCGGGACCAACAGCGTCTTTACCTACGTGACCAGTGGTGACGGCTTCTACGCTGATGGTTCCTACGTTCAGCACTCCTACCTCCCCTACGCAGGAACATACGGAGTGGTGGCCTTGGCAGGGATCGCCGAGATCATCGCAATGTTGGGAGGCAGCACCTGGGCAATCAACGACCCCAAACGTTCCGTACTCTTGGACGCCGTGGAGGACACCTACGCCCCGTTCGTGTGGGACGGCCGCATCATGGACACCATCCGGGGGCGTGCGGTCTCCCGTCAGCGCGAACCCGACTACGTCAGCGGGTTCGGACTCATCTCTGCGGTCCTGTTGCTGGCACCGGGTTGCGACGAGCCCTACCGTTCACGATTCCTGGCTCTGGCCAAGGGCTGGTTGGAACGCTGCGCGGACCAGAAACTCGTGGGGCATCCGACGCAGAGCCTGGCAAAGTCCTTGCTGTCCCTGGGCGTCCTCTCCGATTCCGCCGTAGTCGCTGTCCCGGCGCCCGTCTACAGCCGCATGTTCGCCGACCAGGACCGACTGGTCCATCACCGCCCCCAGTGGGGCTGCACGGTGAACCTCTCTTCCAAGAGGATCGGCCGCTACGAATGGGGCAACAGCGAGAACAACCTCGGCTGGTACCAGGGTGATGGCATGACCTTCCTGTACACGCGAACCGATCCGTCCCAGTTCAGCGCTGACTTCTGGCCCACCGTGGACCCCTATGCCCTGCCCGGGACCACCGTCAATGACCAGGTCCGGGCGAGCGGTGCAGGGGGAGCAGGGACCGGGATCCCCCGCGCTTTCCAAGCCTTCGCCGGCGGCCTCACAGTAGACGGCCGTTGGGGTGTGATCGGCATGGACCACCTCAACCACAACAAGACGCTTTCCGGCCGGAAGTCGTGGTTCTTCCTGGATGACGCGGTGGTCTGCCTCGGCGCGGGCATCACCGGCACGGGAGGTACGGCAGTCATGACCACTGTGGAGAACAGGTCGTTCGCCGCAGGTTCAGTGCCGGCTGTGAGGACCGATTCCCGAAATCGTCGGATGGGCGCCGGTGATACACCCGTTGTCGTGGAGCGTTCCGTGCACCTCGAAGGCCACGGAGGTTACGTGTTCCTCGACGCACCCGGCGTTTCGGGAACACCCGAGGTTGCCGTCGTCAGCCGGACGGGAAGCTGGTTCGACGTCAATTCAGGGGCAGACACCGGCGGCACCACCGATCCCGTCTCCCGGGATTATGTGACCATCACTCACCGCCATGGCAAAGACCCGGTGGCGTCCGGCTACGCGTATATGGTCCTGCCGGCTGCAGGCCACTCCACCACGTTCTCCCAGTCCGCAAGCCCCGACGTGAAGGTCCTGGCCAACTCTGCCGGGGTCCAGATGGTGGAAGTGGCCAAGGACAAGCTGGTGATGGCCAACTTTTTCGCGACAGGTTCCGCCGGCGGATACACAGCCTCCGGGCCGTGCACGGTGGCCGCAATGCAGTCCGGGGACAAGCTCACTTTGTCCGTGGCAGACCCGTCCCGGACGCAATCTTCAGTACGGATCACTCTCGATGACTCGGCGAGGTCCACGCTGGTGGATTCCGATGCCGGGGTGTCCCTGGTGAGCGCCAATCCGCTGGTCATCGAGGTCCAACTCGACGGACACGGCCACCAGAAAAACCTGACGCTGGGCAGCTAGGCGCGATCCGCCGTCGAGCGTTCAGTGTTCCCAGCGCCGAGATCGCGGGAACGGTGCGAGAACCCCCGGAAAGCTCCGGCGAACACGACGCGCTCCCACGATCTCGGCGCAGAGACACAAAAGGAGGGCCGGGAAATCCCGGCCCTCCTCCTGTCTACAGTGTGAAGAATTAAGCGTGTGCCTTGATGGCTGCGGCGAGGACCTCGAGGCCGTCGATGAGCAGCTCGTCGCTGATGACCAGCGGCGGGAGCAGACGGATCACGTTGCCGTAGGTACCACAGGTCAGGATGATGACACCTTCCTTGAGGCAAGCGGCAGCAACGGCCTTGGTGAGCTCAGCGTTCGGTTCCTTGGAGCCGGGCTGAACGAGCTCGATGGCCAGCATGGCGCCACGGCCACGAATGTCGCCCACCACGGAAACTTCGCCGGCCAGTTCGCGGAGCTTGCCCAGGGCGAGCTCTTCGATGTGGCGGGCGCGGCCGTTGAGGTCGTGCTGTTCCATGGTGTCGATGGCTGCCAGTGCTGCTGCGCAAGCAACCGGGTTACCGCCGTAGGTGCCGCCGAGGCCGCCCGGGTGAACGGCGTCGAGCAGGTCGGCGCGGCCGGTGATCGCGGACAGCGGGAGGCCGCCGGCGATGCCCTTGGCCAGGGTGATGATGTCCGGGACAACACCCTCGTGGTCAACGGCGAACCATTCGCCCGTGCGGCAGAAGCCGGACTGGACCTCGTCGGCGATGAAGACGATGCCCTTTTCCTTGGCCCATGCGGACAGTGCCGGGAGGAAGCCTTCGGCCGGAACGATGAAGCCGCCCTCGCCCTGGATGGGTTCGATGATGATCGCGGCAACCTGGTCGCCACCGATCTGCTTCTCGATCATGGTGATGGCGCGCTTGGCGGCCTCGGCACCCGTGATCTCCGGGTTCTCTTCACGGAACGGGTAGCTCATGGGCATGCGGTAGACCTCGGGCGCGAACGGGCCGAAGTTGGTCTTGTACGGCATGGCCTTGGCGGTGAGTGCCATGGTCAGGTTGGTGCGGCCGTGGTACGCGTGGTCGAAAGCTACGACGGCGTCGCGGCCGGTGGCCAGGCGTGCAACCTTGACGGCGTTCTCCACGGCTTCAGCGCCGGAGTTGAACAGCACGGTGCGCTTGGCGTGGTCGCCCGGGGTGAGGCGGTTGAGCTGCTCGGCAACTGCAACGTAGCCCTCGTACGGGGTCACCATGAAGCAGGTGTGCGTGAAGTGCGCGGCAGCTTCCTGGACAGCGGCAACGACGGCGGGGTCGGACGCGCCGACGCTGGTCACGGCGATGCCGGAGCCCAGGTCGATGAAGGAGTTGCCGTCGACGTCGCGGATGATGCCGCCGTCGGCGTCTTCAACGTAGACGGGGACGCCCGAGGCGACGCCGGCAGCTACGACGGCGGAGCGACGCTCTGCCAGTGCCTGCGACTTGGGGCCGGGGAAGGCGCCGTTGATGTTGCGCTTCTGCTCGATGCGGTACGAGAGTTCGTTCGCGGTGGTGGTCATGTGGTGGTTGCCTTTCTGGGAAATTCGTACGGGTGGGGCGAACGCGCTACGCGTCGAGTGCACTCATCACGTGCTTGATGCGCGTGTAGTCCTCAACGCCGTACATGGAGAGGTCCTTGCCGTAGCCGGACTGCTTGAAGCCACCGTGCGGCATCTCTGCCGTCAGGAGGATGTGGGTGTTGATCCAGACCGCACCGAAGTCCAGGTCGCGGCTCATGCGCATGGCCGTACCGTGGTCGGTGGTCCAGACGCTGGACGCCAGGGCGTATTCGACGTCGTTGGCCAGCTCGAGTGCTTCGGCTTCAGTGCTGAACTTCTGCACGGTGATGACCGGACCGAAGGTTTCCTTCTGCACGATGTCGTCGGTCTGCTTGGCCCCGGAGATGATGGTGGGCTCGAAGAAGAAGCCCTTCTCGCCTGCCCGGTGGCCACCGGTTTCGATCTTGCAGTTGGCCGGGAGGTGCTCCACTACGGAGGTGACGGCGTTGAAGTGGTTCACATTGTTGAGCGGGCCGAAGTAGTTGTCTTCGTCGTTCTGCGAACCGGTGTGCAGTGTCTTGGTGTGTTCCACCATGGCTGCCACGACGTCGTCGTGAACGGAGTCTTCCACCAGCACGCGGGTGATGGCGGTGCAATCCTGGCCGGCGTTGAAGAACGCGAACTCGGCAATGGCCGCGGCGCTCTTCTTGATGTCGGCGTCCTTGAAGACGATGGCCGGAGCCTTGCCGCCAAGTTCCAGGTGTGCCCGCTTGAGGCCCTTGGCTGCGCCGCTTGCCACGGCGATGCCTGCACGGACGGAACCGGTGATGGAGACCAGGCCGGGGACCTTGTGGTCCACCATCATGGCGCCGGTTTCACCGGTGCCGAGGACGACGTTGAGGACGCCGGCCGGGAAGATCTCACCGGCGAGGCGTGCCAGTACCAGGGTGGATTCCGGAGTGGTGTCGGAGGGCTTGAGGACAACGGTGTTGCCGGCAGCCAGGGCGGGGCCGATCTTCCAGATGGCCATGAGGAACGGGTAGTTCCACGGAGCAACCTGGGCTACGACGCCGATCGGTTCGCGGCGTACGTAGGAGGTGTGGCCCTCGAAGTACTCGCCTGCGGACTTGCCTTCCATGATGCGTGCAGCACCGGCGAAGAAGCGGAGCTGGTCTGCACCTGCGGCGACCTCTTCGGAGGCGATCAAGGAGCGCACCTGTCCGGTGTTGCGGTGCTGGGCCTCAACGAGTTCGTCGCTGTTGGCCTCCACTGCGTCGGCAAGCTTGAGCAGCATAAGCTGACGCTGGCCGGGGGTAACGTGCTTCCAGGTCTTGAACGCGTCGGCCGCTGCGGTCATGGCGGCATCGACGTCGGCCTGCACCGAAATCGGCGACTTGGCAACGATTTCCCCATTGGTGGGGTTCACGATGTCCAGAAGACCCGTACCTGCCGGCGTAACGAATTCGCCGTTGATGAAGTTCTGCAAGGTTTGAACCACGGTGTGCAACCTCTTTCGGTGTCTGGGCATGGGTTTTAGCTGATCAGAGCCTATGCCAGGGAGGGGGTGCAAGGAATAGTCAGCTGCACACACAACGAGCCCCGGCTTAGTGCGCTTGACCAGCCCCGGGTTACGCTTTTAAGCATGGCAATGTCCCTCGCTTCCCTCGTCGCTGTCCCCTCCCTGAAACTCCGCCAAGCCGGCCTCGCCGAGACAACGTGGAACCAGGACATCAGCTGGGTTGCCGTGACGGAATTGGAGGACCCACAGCGCTTCCTCAGCGGCGGGGAACTGGTCCTCACCACGGGGTTGCGCCTCAAGAGCGCTGCCGACCAGCGGCGCTTTGTCCGTCAGGTCCAGCGCGCAGGCGCCGTGGGCATCGGTTTCGGCATCGGCCTCACGCACGAGGCGGTTCCGGAAGCCCTCATTGCCGAAGCCAACCGCTGGGGCCTCCCGCTGGTGCAGGTGCCCTACGAAATCCCCTTCATCGCCATCGGAAAGCTCGTGGCGGAGTCGCACTCGGCGGACCACTATTCCAATTTGGAACGACTCCTGGCCGGACACCAGATCCTGGCCCGCTCGCTCCTCACCGGCGGCGGCTTGAACGAACTCCTCAAACAGCTGGGAAGTATGCTCCGCACTGAGGTTGTGCTCACCCAGTTCAGCGCGCAGCTCTACAACAGCGTGGCCGGGAAGCCGGCCCCGACAGCGGATGGCTGGGCGTCGTATCCGATTCCCACCGGCCGCAGGGACGCCTGCACACTTTGGCTCAGGCAGCCCTTTGTGGACTCCGGAATCGTCAGCTACGCGCAGAACCTCATCAGCGTTGAGCTCAATAACATGGTCAAGCAGCGCCAGTCCCAACGGGCCATGGCCGGGCAGGTTCTGGACGATGTTATCCACGGCACCCTGGAAACCATCGAAGCCGCCCGCCGCTTGGCCGGCGTTGGCATCAACAGCACCAGGAAGAACGTCGTGCTTGTTGCCGAATCCACCGCACACCACAAGCAACTGGTCAGCATTTCGCTGCCCCAAGCGCTTGAAGCGGGCGTCAGCGCCGTCGTCGGCAAGGACCTGGTCACGGTGGTCAGCGATGACGGCAGTTCCGCCACGGCTTTGGCCAAGAGCCTCAGCGATCATCTTCAGGAGGCCGGAATCCATGCCGTGATCGGCATCGGCGGCGCCTACACCAAGCCGAACGGTTTGCGCTGGAGCTACTTTGAGGCGCGCGACGCCGTGGCGCACGGCTTGCCGGTCAACGAGCCGGAACGCCTCAGCCTGACATCCCTGTTGCTGGCCAGCGAGGACGTTCCTCTCGCGGACATGGCCAGCGAGTCCCTCACACCACTGCGGAAGTTCGACGCCGCCCACGGGGCCGAACTGGTGGCCACACTGGAAAGCTATCTGAACCACAACGGGTCAGTGGCTGCAGTGGCGGAAGCCCTGACGTTGCACCGGAATACAGTGCGGTACCGCCTTGCACAGATCACCGAATTGACGGGCTACGACCCCTCCCAAACGCCGGACCGTGTGCAGCTGTGGCTGGCCTTGGCGGTGCAGCGTTTGGGCTCGCGCAACCCGCGCTGAAACGCCTCCCGCGACCATATGCGGAGAGCTTCGCCACATAACTCTAGACATTAGACGTCAAACGTCTAACCTTTAGGTATGGCCGCGACGACTCCTCTTACCCCCAGCACTGGAAACATCCCTACTGTTAGCCCTGCCCAGGTGACGCCCGGGCTTTCGGCAAGCCCGGCAGTCCCCAAGACGCGCGTCGTCGCCGTCGTCGGCATTATTGCCGTGGTGCTCATCGGCCTGAACCTGCGGGCCGGCATCACCAGCGCCGCAGCCCTGTTCCACGAACTGCAGCAGGTCCTGGGGTATGGGGCCTTGGTGGCTTCCATCCTGCCTTCCATTCCGCTTTTGTGCTTCGCCGTCGCGGGCATGGGAACGTCCTGGCTGACTCGGCGGGTCGGCGTCGAGAAAGCCATCGCCATTGCTTTAGCGCTGCTGGCCGGCGGATTGCTGGTGCGTGGCGTTCCGGTGACGGGCGCCCTCCTCGGTGGCACCGTCCTGGCCATGTCCGGACTGGCAGTATGCAACGTGGCCATGCCGTCATTCATCCGCGAGCACTACTCCGAGCGCACCTCCGTGATGACCGGCCTTTATACCTTCACCATGTCCGGTGGCGCCACCTTCGCCGCAGTCGTCAGCGTTCCCTTGGCGCAGGAACTCGGGTCACCCTCCATGGGTCTGGCTGCCTGGGGCCTGCTGGGTGTCGCAGCCCTCCTCGGCTTCCTGCCGATAGTCCTGCACACCCACCGGAACACCACCAAGACTGATCGGCCGCGGGTCTCCATGTGGCCGTTGCTCCGCACCCGGCTGGGCATCCTGATTACCGCGATCTTCACCTTCCAGGCTTTCCTGGCATACGCAGTGATGAGCTGGTTCGCCTACATCCTGACCTCCCAAGGCCTCAGCGCCTCTGAGAGCGGCCTGCAGTTCGGCGTGATGCAGTTGGTCTCCGTGGCCGCCGGCATGATCCTGCTCGCCTTCGGCTCCCGGCCCGGCATGCTCCGCCCCGCCCTCTACCTGGCCAGCAGCTCCACTTTGCTGGCGATTGCCGCCATGATTTGGCTGCCGACGTCACTGGCGGTTGTTCCGGCGGTGCTGTTCGGTTTTGGTTTGGGCATCTTCCCGCTGGTCCTGGTCATCATCAGCCGCAGCGGACGGTCGACTGCGGAAACCACCGCACTGTCCACCATCGCCCAATCGCTGGGATACTTGATTGCGGCAATCGGCCCGTTTGGCATGGGCCTGCTCCACAGCGCCACCGGCGGATGGGTGCTGCCCCTGGGCCTGCTGTCCATCGTGGCCGTGGCGCTCATGGTTACCTGCCACATGCTCACCAGCAAGCGCACTGCCACCAAGACCGGACCGAGGACTGCATGACCCTGACCCCTTCGCATCGCCCGGCCCTGGCCGAGGAGATCACCGCCAAGCTGCGGGACATGATCAAGTCCGGTGAATGGCCACTTCAGGAGCGCATCCCTGCTGAGCCTGAGCTGATGTCCACCTTGGGTGTTTCGCGGGGAACCCTGCGCGAAGCCATCAAGGCACTGGCCCACTCGGGCATGCTGGAGGTTCGTCGTGGGGACGGCACCTACGTCCGGGCGAACAGCGAGATGTCAGGCGCAGCCCAGCGGATGTACCTGGAGCACACGCAGGAACACATAGTGGAAGTCCGGCTCGGCCTGGATACGCAGGCAGCACGCCTGGCCACCAAGCACGCCACGGCCGAGGACCTGGCCGAGATGCGCCGACTCCTCGCGCTCCGCCATGACGCCTGGCAGGCCGAGGACTACCCCACGTGGGCCAGCGCCGACTGGGAATTTCATGAACGGGTTGCCTTGGCATCAGGTAATCCTTTGCTGCACCAGCTGTATGTTTCGTTTGGCGGGGTGTTCCACAATGACCTCCTCCGGCAGCAGCGCAAGGGCGGTTTCAACGGCATCCCCCGCGAAGGCCATGACGAGCTGGTAGACGCCTTGGAAGCCCACGATCCCGATGCCGCCGTGCAGAGCGTGTACCGAAACCTGGACTACTGCTCGGATCAGGCGCCGCGTTAGCTCAGCAACGGTTTACGGAGTCGTTTCGACCCCTGCCCCGGCGGCGTCCTTGAACCTGGCGTTGATCAGCACCACCTTCCGACCGGCCCGGTCCAGCAGGCTGGCGGCAACACTCGCCCTGTAACCCGTGGCGCAGTGTACCCAGATCCGGGCATCCGGTAACTCCGTGATCCTGCCGAGCAGATCGTAGACAGGAATATTGCGCGCTCCCCTGACATGCGAGACCTTGAATTCTTCCGGCCGGCGGACGTCCAAAACCATGTCTTCCGGCTCCCGGCTTTTCAGCAACGCAGTCCAGTCCCCGTGCGGGTAGCCCACCTGTGGAGACCCGGGCGCCAACGCACCCAGATCCAAGGGCTTGGCGTGAAGCCCGACGGCGGCATCCGGACTGTCGATGCCGATCCTCGCCAGGTCCCGGATCGCCTTTTCAACCTCTTCCACCGGGCCCAGCAACGTGAGCGGCTGGTTCCACGGGATTACCCAGCCAAGGTAGCTGGTGAAGTTGTCGCCCGTCCCATACTCGAAGCTAACGCTGCCGTGAAGATGACTGTCCGCGAAGGCCACGCGATGACGCAGATCCACCACCCACTCCCCTGCCCGCAAGCGACGGCTCAGTTCCTCAGGATCAACTGAGTCCGGAACGTCAAGGGTTGCCGGGCCAACACCGGCGGCATTGAGCGGGCTCATGTGGGCGTAGTACGCAGGGTAGGCCGTGATGTTCTCCAACAATTCCGAGACGAAATGGTCTTCATTGGGATCCGTCAAGGCGTGGTTGGACTTGGCCTGCTCGCCGATCGTTGATGATTCCTGGTGGCTCGCGGGGCCGATGGAACAGAACGATCCGAAGCCGTGGGTCGGGTAGAGCGCCGCATCAGGATCCGCAGAGTCCACCAATCGGCGGACCGACGAGTACTGGTCGTGGGCCAGCTTCGCGGTGTCGTCCCGCGAGACCAGGTCCGTCCGCCCCACCGAACCGTAGAGCAAGCTGCCGCCGGAAAACACGGCCTCCCGGCCGGCGTCGTGCGTGTCATCCCGGACCACGTACGAGAGGTGCGTGTGGGTGTGACCCGGCGTGGCCACCACTGTTACCGAGAGCCGGCCAACATGGAGAACCTGGCCGTCGGTAACGGGGACACGGGCGAATGAAACCTCATCGGCAGCGTTCACCAGATAGTCAGCGCTGTGCTTCCCGGCAAGAACCAGGCCGCCTGTGACGTAGTCGTTGTGGAGGTGGGTTTCCGCTACGTGCGTGATCCGGACGCCGGCTGCCAAGGCTGCGGCTTCAACCCGGTCAATGTCCCGTTGAGGGTCAATGACCAACGCCACAGTGCCGTCATGCACGAGGTAGCTGCGGTCCCCCAGTTGGGGAGTTTCGATGACGACGACGTCCATGGTTCAGGGTACCGCTGAAGGTTGACCCCTTTAAAAGCAGCGGCGGGGCCACACACGTGAAGTGCGTGACCCCGCCTGCCATTACAGAAGCTAGACCTGTGCGGCTACGCCATCACGGGAGATGTTGACCATGTCCTCACGCGGCACAACCTTGATGCGCTCACGCTTGACCTCCACACCGTGGGAGGTGCCGGCCTCGGTTGCTGCTGCACCGAGCGCGAGCTCGTGGGCGTCCAGAGCCAGCCAGCCTTCCCAGCTGGTGAACTTCACGCCGCGGGAGTCAAGGAGTTCCACCACTGCGTCAGCGGCGGGGACCTCGGCAACCGGCAGGTTCTCGCGGTCTTCCAGGAGGTAGGTGACGGTTTCGAGGGCATCGCCCTTGGTGTGGCCGATGAGGCCGACCGGCCCGCGCTTGATCCAGCCCGTCGCGTAGAGGCCCGGAACGTGCTGGCCGTCGGCGTCCAGGACGCGACCGCCGTCGTTGGTGACAACACCCTTCTTGTGGTCGAATTCGACGTCCGGCAGGGCCGAACCGAAGTAGCCGATGGCCCGGTACACGGCCTGGACCGGGTAGTCGATGAACTCGCCGGTGCCGCGGGCGTTGCCCGTGCCATCCAGTTCAGTGCGTTCGAACTTGATTCCCGCAACCTTGCCCGGGGTTTCGGCGGAGTCCACGATCTCCACCGGGCTGTGCAGGAAGTGCAGGTGCAGGCGACGGGAAGCCTTGAGCTCGGAGAGGTCCTCGGGCTGCTCGGCGATCCAGTTGGTCAGCGTGCCAACCATGGTCTTGATCTGGTTGTTCGTCTGGACCTGGCGGTCGGACTCTTCGTCGAATTCGAAGTCCTCGGCGTAGAGGATGATGTCCACGTCCTTGGAGTGCGAGAGTTCGCGCAGTTCCAGCGGGGTGAACTTCACCTGGGCGGGACCGCGGCGGCCGAAGACGTGCACGTCCGTGACGGGCGAGCTCTTCAGGCCGGCGTAAACGTTGTCCGGGATTTCCGTGACCAGCAGGTCATCGGCGTGCTTGGACAGGACGCGGGCCACGTCCAGGGCCACGTTGCCGTTGCCCAGAACGGCGATTTCCTTGGCCTCGAGCGGCCATTCACGGGGAACGTCCGGGTGTCCATCGAACCAGGAGACGAAGTCGGCGCCGCCGAAGGAGCCCTCGAGTTCGATGCCCGGGATGTTCAGGTCCGCGTCCTTGATGGCGCCAGTGGCGAAGATGATGGCGTCGTAGTGCTTACGAAGGTCCTCGATGGAGATGTCCGTGCCGTAGTCGACGTTGCCGAAGAAGCGGATGTCGCCGCGGTCCAGGACCTTGTGCAGGGCGTTGACAATGCCCTTGATGCGGGGGTGGTCCGGGGCAACGCCGTAGCGGATCAGGCCGTACGGTGCCGGGTAGCGGTCGAAGAGGTCGATGCTGACGGTGAGTTCGCCGCTCTTGACGGCTTCGCTTTTGGTCAGGATGTCCGCTGCATACACGCCGGCCGGGCCGGAGCCGATGACGGCGACGCGAAGCGGACGGTCCGCAGAACCTACGGGGGTGCTAATTGACACGGCTGTGTTCCTTCTTCTTCTCAGTTACTGCGGACGCGGGGACGATTTGGGGTAATAGTGCTGTAGTCAGCGGTCTTGAAGTGCTGCGGTGCAAAGGGGCTGACACGGACAACATCGCCGATCACAATGACCGCCGGGTTGGCCACGCCGACGGCTTCCGCCTGGTCCGCGATGGTTCCCAGAGTGCCGATGGTGACGCGCTGTTCCGGCAAATACCCGTTCTCTACGATACCTACTGGTGTGTCCAAAGGCAGACCCGAGCCTGCCAGCGCAGCCGCGGAATCACGCAATTGCGCTACTCCCATGAGCAACACCACAGTGTGATCGGGGCGTGCGGGGACTTCGGACAGCTCTTCATGGCCGGTCACCACGCTGAAGCCCTTGGCCAAGCCGCGGTGCGTCACGGGAATACCCGCAGCGGCCGGAACCGAGATTGCCGACGTCACGCCGGACACCACTTCAACCTCGACGCCGTTCTGCCGGCAGAATTCTGCTTCCTCGCCACCACGCCCCAAGACATAGGGGTCGCCGCCTTTGAGGCGGACCACGCGGTTACCCTGCAGGGCTTCGTCCACAAGGATTCGGTTGATCTCCAGTTGCGGAACCGGGTGGTGGCCGGGCGTCTTGCCTACCTCGATGACGCGGACGTCCGGGGCAAGTTCCTTCAGCAGCTCCCGCGGGCCAAGTCGGTCTGCAACCACGACGTCGGCCTGGCCAAGCAGGCGCCGACCGCGGACGGTGATGAGTCCCGAGTCGCCCGGACCGCCGCCCACCAAGGCGACAGAACCAGCCGGAGTCTTGCCAGCGGCGTCCGGCTTACGGTGGCGTCGCAGCGGCAGGTCACCTGTTTCCAGGGCAGTGGCAACAGCATTGCGGAGAGCCATGGCACGGCGTGGGTCTCCCCCGGCGTTGATGGCGATCTTGACGTCGTCCACCACGGCGACGGCGGGTGTCCACGCGGCTGACGCTTCGTGGTCCGAGGCATTGACGCACCAGAGGCGCTGCGCCTCGGCGTCGGCCGATACCTGGGTGTCCACAGCGGCGGTGCCAGTGGCTGTCTGAACGAACCAGACGCCGTCGAGGTCTGACGTGCGGTACTCGCGCTGTTCCAGGTTGAGCAGCCCGGAAGCGGCGAGTCCGTGGAGGTTTTCGGTGGCAACGGGCGCGACGACGGTAACTTTCGCACCGGCGTCGAGCAGCCCTTTGGCGCGACGCTCCGCGACGGGGCCGCCGCCCACCACCAGCACCGGGCGGCCAAGCAGCCGCAGCGCGGTGGGGTAAATGTCCTGTATTGCCATGAAAAAACTGTAGGGCGGCCCCGTAACATGCTTCAAAGGCTCGGAAACACCCGGTAACGCTGGGTAATCCAACGTCACATAATCCCCGGCCTAGTTCGGGGAAACCCTGTCTTTAAGCGTCAGGTAGTGGGCCCGCTGCTCCTTGCCCAGATGCTCGATCGCGTAACGTAACGCCGTCCGAGGCATGGTGGCGGCGTGCTCGTCCAGGAACGCCAGCAGGCGTTCGCGGCTGCTGCGCCCTGCGTCGCGGACCCAGCCGCCTACTGCTTTGTGGATGAGGTCTTCTTTGTCATGCAGCAGGATCTCTGCGATGGCGAAGGTGTCGTCCAGTTGGCCTTCACGAATGAATGCCGACGTCGCGACGATGGACGTCCGGCGCTCCCACATATCCTCCGAGCGCGCCAGTTCATACAACGGATCCCGTGGCTTATCCATGAGCCAGCCACCCACCACGTTTCCCGCGCCCAGGTCCACGAGGTCCCAATTGTTGATGCGATCGTGGCGGCGCAAGTACATCTCGTAGAGGTTGCGGCGCCGCTGTTCCGTGGTCTTCTTTTTCTGCGTTTGGAGTGCCATGATCTTCACGGCTCCAGCCCTGGCCTCGTGGATGTCCTGCTCCAGGAGCTTCTCGATCTCCTCCGGTGGCATGGCTGCAAATTCCTTGGCCAGTGTGAAAACCTCGCCCATGCGGACGCCCAGGAAGAAGTCGCCCTCGGCATAGTTACCCTTGCCGGTCTTGAAATAGCGCTGGTATTTGGCCTGCTCGACGTCGGACTGCCGGGCTTGGAGCCGCGCGAGGAACTCGACGGCGGTGGGCTCGGTTCCCGGCGCCAACGCCGCTTTGGGTGCCTTCCCTGCCTTGGGGGTCATCCCTCCATCATGCGCCTAAAACACCGACCAGCCAGTACGTGTGGTGAATTCGTCCAGCGCTGCGACACCCGCCACCGAATTCCCGGACCTTCCCAGACCGGGGCTCCACACGCTGATGGAGCACTTGTTCGGAACCACGGCCACGATGCCGCCGCCCACGCCGCTCTTGCCCGGAAGGCCCACGCGGTACGCGAATTCGCCCGCGGCGTCGTACGTTCCACACGTGAGCATGACGGCGTTGATCCTCTTGGTCTGCGCCGGTGACAACAGCAGTGTCCCGTCTGCGCCCAGGCCGTTGGAGGCGAGGAACCGGGTTGCGAGCGCAAGGTCTTCGCACGTCATGGCCACTGCGCATTGCTTCGCATAAGAGTCCAGGACATCCTCCACAGGGTTCTCCAGGTTGCCGCAGCTTGCCAGGAAGTGGGCCAAGGAAGCATTGCGGTGGCTGTTGGCCAGTTCCGAGCCAGCCACGTGGTGATCGGTATCGATGCTGTCCTTGCTGGTCTCCTGGCGCATCAAATCCCGCACGGCGTGGGCGGCGTTTCCTGTCAGGCTCAGGAGCCGGTCCGTCACAACTATTGCACCGGCGTTGATGAACGGATTTCGGGGAATGCCGTCTTCGCTTTCCAACTGGACCAATGAATTGAAGGGGTTGCCCGACGGCTCCCGGAACACCCGTTTCCAAATGCTGTCCCCGTCGAAGGCCAGCACCAAGGCGAGCGCAAAGACCTTGGAGATGCTTTGGATGGAAAACTCCACGTGGGCGTCTCCGGCTGAATACACTTCGCCGTCACGGGTGGCCACCGAAATGCCGAATTGTTGGGCATCCACGGCCCCAAGCTGGGGGATGTAGTCAGCCACGTTTCCTTGGCCGACATGCGGCTGCACGGCCCCGACGATGTCGTCGAGGAGATTCTGGATATCCATGGTTTCTAGACCTTGGTCCCTGCGTAGGTCCAGAGCCTGATCTGGAGGTGTGCCAGCAGGCGTTCATCTGCGGAGTGCAGGTCCAGGCCAGCCACCTCGCAGGCACGGCGGAGCCTGTAATGAACGGTGTTGCGGTGGACAGCCAATTCCTCGGCGCACCGGTTCACGTCGCCAAAGAACTCCAGATAAGTCAGGAGGGTCAGCGCGAATTCCGGATAACGGCTGCACAGCCGGGTAATTCCTGCATGACGCAGGGTGGTCCGCGATTCCAGCAGCTCCAACAATTCCCTGGTCAGGACTGTTGTTTCCACGTCGCTGTACGAGGCCACGCGCACGTCCGGTGTTGCTTCCATGACTTTGAGGACGCTGCGCACGTGATCAAGGGTGGCGTGCAGGGCGTCAAGGCGCGGAACGATGGGACCAACTGCTGCCTGCACCTGGAAATGAAGGTGGGTGGTGGCATCACGAACTATGGTGTTGACCAGCCGGTTGATGGCGGGGAGGGATTTCAGTGGATCCACGTCAGGCAGGATGATGGCCGTTTCCATTCCGAGGGCCCCTACCACCGCGCCTGGCCGGTAGGCTGCTGCATGGATTGATGCCACCTTGGAGAGCTCTCCCCTGCGGAGCTGAAGCCCCGCCGCGCTCTGGCTCAGCCCGCCCGCCGAGATCAGCACTAAAGCCGCTGGTTTCGACGGATCGATGCCTGCCGATTGGGCCTGCGAATGGACTTGGGCGGTGCCACTGAGCAGGCTGGACACCCGGTCCTCGCGCATCGACTGGGACTGCTCATTGCGGTGGCGTACCAACTCGATGGCGGCGTGCCGGGCCGCACCCACCATGATGCGGTCTGTGTTGGCCGCCAAGGGTTCAGCACCTTCCTGCAACCAGATGTATCCCATGACACGGCTGCCCGCGTGGATGCCGATTGCCACACGTTCACGAAGACCCGCATCAAGGTTGGCTTCCACATGGACAGGCGCTTCAGTGGCCTGCAGGTGCTTATAGACCCCTGATTCCTTCAGGAGTTTTTGGTACTTTTCAGGGCCACGCCTCGCCAGGATGGACAGCCGGCGGAGCTCGTCAACGTCATTGGATGCCGGGGAGTACGCAAGCACCCTGTTGCCCGGATCTTCGATCACCACGTGGCCATTGGTCAGCGTGGCCGTGGTTTGGGCGATCGCGAACAAGTCGCGGTGAACTGACGTGGGGGTTTCGCCTGGCACATCGTTCTCACGGACCCGGTCCAACGCGATGCTCTCGAACTTATCCCAGCGGAGCCCCGGGGCAACAGCCACCAGTCCAATGCCGGTCGGTTGGAGCAACTCTGCTGCGGCTTCCAACTCGCGTTCACTGCCCTTGACAGCAACTGCTGTGGGGCGGCCCACCATGATGCGGCGGAGTGCAGGGAGCGCCGCACGCCCGCGAACACCGATCAACATGACCAGTTCGCCTGGGCGGATCTCGTCGTCGTCTTCAGCATCAACAATGACAGTTTCGCGAACGGTTCTGTTGTCCTCTGCCGGGGCCAGCAGCAACCGGGCGTTGCCGACACCCAGGTCTTCCATGACGTCGCTCAATACGGTGACGACTCCGTCGTCGTCAATTTCCAGGGCTTTCAACGAAGCTATCGCTTCCTCTCCACATCAGTTTCTTCAGCAGTACGCTTCCTCGCCATTGAGGGGCTCCGCCGGTACATGTGCGCAGGCACGCACAGCGAGAAACATTACCGGCCCTTCAGAACACCAGTGTTGTCCCCCCGGCACAAGAGCCGGGCCCTGAATTTGGTTCGCCAGCCAATTTGTTGGTGACGGCAGCGACCTAGAGTTGGTGACTGTCCCACACACCACAAAGACTGACTGCAGCGCGGCCAATTTCAGGCACAACTGCGAGGCAGCCAGCCCCACGTTGTGGAGTATTGAGCCACCCTGTGGTGGCAACGGAGTCAAAGGAGACCCCCGAAGTGATACCCACCCCTGCGTCCACACAAACCCTTCCCTCCCCGACAGACCTGGCTGCCAGTCCGTCGTCGAACGCTTTCGCCCAAGAGGAAACCGGCTACCGGAAAACCCTTAAGCCCCGGCAGATCCAGATGATCGCCATCGGAGGTGCGATCGGTACCGGGCTCTTCATGGGCGCCGGAGGCCGCCTCAACGGGTCCGGGCCTGCGTTGGTCCTCGTTTATGCCGTCTGCGGATTCTTCGCGTTCCTGATCCTGCGGGCACTGGGCGAGTTGGTGCTGTACCGCCCCACCTCCGGCTCGTTCGTTTCCTATGCCCGCGAGTTCTACGGCGAGAAAATGGCCTACACCGCGGGCTGGCTCTACTTCCTGAACTGGGCCATGACCTCCATAGTGGACGTCACCGCGGTTGCCCTGTACGTGAAGTTCTGGGGCCAATATTGGGCACCCATCAACGACATCCCGCAGTGGTTGATCGCGTTGATCGCTTTGGTAGTGGTGCTCTCCCTGAACCTGGTGTCCGTGAAGATCTTTGGCGAGATGGAGTTCTGGTTCGCCATGATCAAGGTGGGCGCCTTAGTGACGTTCCTCGTGGTGGGAATCTGCTTCATTGTTTTCGGCGGCCGGACGGACGTTGGCGTTCCGGGCTTCAACGTCATCGCTGAGAACGGCGGCATGTTCCCCATGGGCTCCGTGGCGCCGCTCCTGGCCATCAGCGGCGTGGTATTCGCCTACGCCGCCGTGGAACTCGTGGGCACTGCAGCCGGCGAAACCGCCAACCCCCACAAGGTGATGCCCAAGGCCGTGAACACCGTAGTAATCCGCATCGGGGTGTTCTACGTGGGCTCCGTCCTGCTGCTCTCGCTCCTGCTTCCCTTCACGTCCTACAAAGCCGGCGAGTCCCCCTTTGTCACCTTCTTCTCCCACCTCGGCGATCCGCAGGCCGGAGCCATCTCCGCGTCCGTGATGAACTTCGTGGTCCTCACCGCCGCGCTCTCCAGCCTCAACGCCGGTCTCTATTCCACTGGCCGCATCCTCCGGTCCATGGCTGTGAACGGCTCGGCTCCGCAATTCACCGGACGGATCAGCGCGTCCGGAGTGCCCTACGGTGGCATCCTCCTGACAGCGGTCATCACCCTGGTGGGCGTTGGATTGAACGCCGTTGTCCCCTCGCAGGTCTTTGAGATCGTGCTCGAAGTCTCGGCCGTGGGAATCATCGGCGGCTGGGCCACCATCATGCTCTGCCACATCAAGCTCCAGCGATGGGTACGCAGCGGCAAGGTGGTACGCCCGGCCTTCCGGCTGTTCGGAGCTCCTTTTACCTCCTACCTCACGCTCGGGTTCCTGGCCTTTGTCCTGGTCACGATGGGGTTCTCGGAAACAGGTCGCTGGGTGCTGGCCTCGTTGCTGGTGTTGGCTCCGCTGCTGATCGCCGGCTGGTACGCGTATCGCGGCCGCATCCGCACAGCCCTGATGTCCTAGACCCCTTTTCAGTTTGAAAGTGAAACACATGAGCACCCCTTCCCCGTCCCCCAAAATCGGCACCCCCAGCAGGGCCTGGCGGTCCCGAGCCGATGCGTGGGAGTTTTTGGGATACGCCCTCAGGCAGCTCGCTTCGGCCCGACACCAGGAGTCTGGTTTGCTGTCCCAGATCGACCGGACTTTTGCCCTCCTGGCGGCGGTGGAACCCTATTGGGCCGAGCCTGGAGTCAACACCGTGGCCCAGTTGCGCCAATTAATCGACGACGGCGAACCCCAGGCCGCGCTCCAGCTTCTGGGCGGTTTGTCCCACCTCCCGCTCGCCTCTGCCGGGGAAACAGCTGCGGTGCCGCGCGCTGAGCTCCCGGACGAGGAAGCTGTTGACCAGCCCGAGCCGGCGGAGCGGCCACGCTTTGAGGTCCTGGTGGTGGACACCATGGATCCCGAAGAAGCCGAGGCGCTCAAGAACACCATGGCTGCGCAGCGCCGTCCTTCGGATGCGTTCACGTACACGGTCAACGTGGTTCCCAGCTATGAGGATGCGTTGGTGGCCATCATGCTGAACCCCGATATCCAGTCCGTTGTTCTTCGCCCGGGCTTTTCCCTCCGCAGCACCCATCTGTTGGGCAGCGACCTCCAGCGGTTCCTGGCCCGGCACACCTCGGCTGACTTGCAGGACTCGCGACCCATCAGACGGATCCTTGCGCTGGCCGATGCAATTTCCGGGCTGCGGCCGGAACTGGACGTCTACTTGGTGGCAGGGGTTTCCATCGAGTCCCTGGCGGGATCCCTCACCAGGAAGTTCCGGCGGATTTTCCGGCGACAGGATCATCTGGACCTGCATCTGTCACTGCTGTCCGGGGTGGCCGAACGCTACGAAACACCGTTCTTCACGGCGCTGCAGGACTACAGCCGCCGCCCGGCCAGCGTCTTCCACGCCCTGCCGATTTCCCGGGGTGCGTCTGTAGGAACGTCACCGTGGATCCGGGACATGGCCGATTTCTACGGGACAAACCTCCTGTTGGCCGAAACGTCCGCCACCTCAGGCGGTCTGGACTCTTTGCTGGATCCGCACGGGTCCATCAAACGCGCACAGGAACTCGCCGCCCGGGCCTTTGGGGCGCAACGAACCTACTTTGTCACCAACGGCACATCCACGGCCAACAAGATCGTGCACCAGTCCCTGCTTGCCCCGGGCGATGTTGTGCTGGTGGACCGCAACTGCCACAAATCGCACCACTACGCCTTTATGCTTGCCGGTGCCCGTGTGTCCTACTTGGATGCCTATCCCCTGGACAAGTACGCGTTTTATGGTGCTGTCCCTCTGGCCAGCCTGAAGCGCAGGCTCCTGCAGTACCGCCGGGCGGGCCGGCTCCACGAGGTGAAAATGGTGACCCTCACCAACTGCACCTTTGACGGCGTTGTGTACGACGTCGAAAGGGTCATGGAGGAATGCCTGGCCATCAAACCGGATCTCGTCTTCCTATGGGATGAGGCGTGGTTTGCCTTCGCCCGCTCCCATCCGGTGTACCGCCGTCGAACCGGCATGGCGGCAGCAGCCGCCCTGGAAGCTTCCTTCAGCGATCCTGCCTACGCCACCCGGTACGCGGAACAGGCCGCCGCCCTTCATGACCCGGTCACCGGCGAACCCGTTGATGACGAAGCCTGGCTCAACACCAGGCTTATTCCGGATCCTGCCAAGGCACGCCTCCGGGTCTACGCAACGCAGTCAACCCACAAAACGTTGACCTCGTTGCGGCAGGGTTCCATGATCCACGTGTATGACCAAGACTTCGCCGACTCCAACCGGGAGTCCTTCCGCGAGGCGTACATGACCCACACGTCCACCTCCCCCAACTACCAAATTCTGGCTTCCCTGGACATTGGCAGACGACAGGTGGAACTGGAAGGTTTCGGCCTGGTGCAACGGCAATCCGACCTTGCCGTATCCGTGGCCCAGGCCGTGGCCCGGCATCCCCTGCTGAAGAAGTACTTCCGTGTGCTGACCTCGCGGGACCTCATCGGTCCGCGCTATAGGGAAACCGGCTCCAGCATGCCGCTGCGGGATGGGCTGTCGGAGCTGGAGGACGCCTGGCAGCGGGACGAGTTCGTCATCGATCCCAGCCGCCTCACGCTGGACATCAGCAAAACAGGGATCGACGGCGACACTTTCCGCCACAGCTACCTCATGGACGATCACGGCATCCAGGTGAACAAGACGTCACGGAACACTGTGCTGTTCATGACCAACATCGGCACGTCCCGAAGCTCCGTGGCGTACCTGATCGAGGTCCTGGTGAAACTCGCTGAAGGCTTTGAGAACCCGCATCCTTCGGCGCGGGCTCGGACGCTACCTGCCTCGTCCGACGCTCCCCGCCCGACTCCCCCGCTCCCGGACTTCAGCACCTTCGCCGCGCGCTTCCGTAGGGATGATTCCTGCGAGGACGGTGATATCCGGGCCGCCTACTTTGAGAGTTACAAACCCGATTCCACGGTGTACCTGTCCGCGGCTGAGGTGGCTGCGGCGGTGGCCAAGGGACAGGAGGTGGTCTCGGCAGGATTCGTTACGCCGTATCCGCCCGGATTCCCCATCCTGGTCCCCGGGCAGGTGATCACCCGGCAAACCCTCGAATTCATGGCCGCCTTGGATACGCGTGAAATCCATGGGTTCGATCACGAACGGGGGTACCGGGTGTTCGCGGAGCCTGCTTCTTCTTCTGTTCTCGAGTTGGTGGCGGTGGCGTCCTAGACTTTGGCGCTCCAACCGAAAGCAGGGGCGACGTGCTTGGCGACGTTGCCCAGCAGCTTGGCGTTGTAGTCGACGCCAAGCTGGTTGGGCACTGTGAGCAGGACCGTGTCGGCTGCTTGCACGGCTGCGTCGTTCGCCAGTTCGTCTGCTAGTTGATCCGGCTCGCCGATGTAGCTCTTCCCGAAACGGGACAACGCGCCGTCGAGAATTCCCACTTGGTCTTGGCTGTCCGCTTGGGCGCGCAGACCGAAGTAGTGGTTGTCGACGTCGTCCACGATGGGGATCACGCTGCGGCTGACGGAGATCCTCGGTTCAAAGTCGTGCCCTGCGGCGGCCCAGGCTTCGCGGAACATTCGGATCTGCTCTGCCTGCAGTTCGTCGAAAGGAACACCGGTGTCCTCGGTGAGGAGGGTTGAACTCATGAGGTTCATGCCTTGCTCTGCTGCCCAGACTGCAGTCTTCCGGGTTCCGGCGCCCCACCAGATTCTCTGCGGGAGGCCGGGTGACTGGGGTTGGATGGGCAGCAGACCTGTGGCCCCGCCGGCGTAATGGGGGTCCGCTTCGGCCACCCCGTGCCCGGCGATGGCTTTGCGGAACAATGCAGTGTGGCGGCGGGCCATGTCGCCACCGTCCTCACCGTCCTCGGGGACGTAGCCGAAGTTCGCTGCTCCGTTCCGTGCAGGTTCGGGTGAACCACGGCTCACTCCGAGCTGCAACCGCCCATCACTGATGAGGTCTGTGGCTGCTGCTTCCTCGGCCATGTAGAGGCTGTTTTCGTATCTCATGTCGATCACGCCGGTGCCCATTTCGATCCGGCTGGTCCGTGCCGCAATAGCGCTCAGCAGTGGAAAGGGCGATGCTTGCTGCCGGGCGAAGTGGTGCACTCGGAAGAAGGCCCCGTCGATGCCCAGTTCCTCAGCGGCCACAGCGAGTTCGATGCCCTGTTTCAGGGCCTCCCCAGCCGTTGGCACGAGGGAACCCGGGACGCGGGCCCAGTGACCGAAGGAGAGGAAACCGATCCGTTTGTTGTGCATGTTCGGGACAACTCCGCGGGGGCCCGGAGAATTCCACGGAGCCGCTCGCCCACCGCTCAGCGCCTTCTGAAAGTGATTCAGGAATCGTCGAGCGCATTAGGTATAGTGGAGCCGTCGGGGGTTTATCTATTCGATGGAGTAAAATGAATTTCGACACGGGGGTTGCCGATCGTCTGATCGGTGCATGTCGAGACGCAGCGCGTACGCTGCAGGATCAACGCGGCGGACGGGAATCGATCTCGACTGCTGCTCTTACGGAATTCCGGGGCGTGTTCGCTGACTGTTTCCGGGAGAACGTTGCCGCTGAACGGGCGGCCCGTTCGGAGCTGGTCCATATGTTGGAAGATGTTGCCCGTCAGGTCCAGGATGCGAAGAGCGCCGCGGAGGTTGAGCAGCGTCGCTTGGATGACGTGACGGAGTGGGTGCTTGCCTCCGGCTGGGTGCGTGCTGGCGGCGGTGTTGGAGTGAATGTGGGGCCGCGCCCGTCGATGGAGGAGACTGACCGTCCGGTGGTGAGCGTGAACACTGTGCGGCAGGGGTTGCGTGTCTGGGCGAGTGGAAGCACTGCTGGGGCGAGTTCCGCTGATCCGGACACCTTGGAATCCGCAGTGTCAACCTTCAGGATCCAGGACGGCTCAGACCGGGGTGCGGCTGACAGAGTCAGTGCAGCTGGGTCCGAGTTCGAGGACAAGTGCTCCTGGGTGCACTCTGATCTCGACGCTGTCCGTGGCGGGCTGCGACGGTTCTTGGAAGACAACCATCAGGACGCGACCCGGCTTTCCGACATCGCTTCGACGTTACGCGCTGCCGGTGGCAGCGGAGACGTCGGACAGGTAACGGTATCGAACGGCCTTCTGGTGCTTGCCACGGTGCCGATGTCCTTATCGGGTGTGGCTCTGCTGAGCTACTTGTCCACTGCGACGGAGGCTGACGTCAAAGCGTTGGCCACAATGCCCGGATGGCAGCAGACCCTGCAAGGCTTGGACCCATCGAAGATCGGGACTTGGTGGGCGGGCATGAACGCGGGAGCCCACCCTGCAGCGAACGAGTCCGGGCTCACGCAGGTGCAGGAGCTCCTGCTGGCTGCGGCTCCGGCCATGTTCGGCGCTTTGGACGGGATGCCCGCACTGGCCAGGGTCCGGGCCAACCGGTTGAACTCGCCAAGCCTGCTCCGTGCGGCGGAGAAAGACCTGGAAACAGCCCGGAAGTTGTGGGGATCGGGCAAGCACACCACGACCCGAACCGAACAAAGATGCTGGAAAATGAGGTGGCCTACCTGAAGCAGGTGGAAGCCGGGGACGTACGGCTTTACCTCTATGACCGGGACCAGTCCCGGATTGTGCAAATGATCGGCACCCCAGACCCCAACACACGGCATGTGATCACCTACGTCCCGGGAACGTTCACCGGACTGAACATCTTCTACGAAGGCGGCGTACAGCAGGTCTCGAAATACCTCAATAGCAACGTGCCGGGGACGGTGGCTTTCGTCTATAAGGATGGGCGGTTCCCCGGGGAAGAGGACACCGCCGGCGGCCCCAACCTCGCGAGAATCGGTGAGGCGAACGATGAGAAACTCGCACGCACGTCCGGGCAGCAACTGGCAGGTTTCGAGACCGGGATGCGTATTGACCCCTACTTGAACGGTGCCGAACAAACCGGCATCGGACACAGCTGGGGCCTGGCGAACCTCACCAGTTCCGAGGTCGCCGGAGCCCGATATGACAAGGTGATTTCCCTCGCCGGGGCCGGAATGCTCCCGGACTGGAAACCACAGCCAACCACGGAATACTCAAACCTGTACTACCATGATCTGCTCGTCCAAGGTCAGGTAGTTCCCAACCCCATCACGAAAAAAGGGCTGGTGTGGGAGGGAAACAACCCGATCCATCGCGATGAGTTCGAACAGCACTTCTACCGCGGCCCCGACGACGACAAAATCAACGGTGCGATCAACACCCTCGAAGAAGGGAACATCCTCATGGAAAACCACAACCTCATCGCCTCAAACAGCAAGGACAACCGGAGGGTTTTGGATGAAGTGTCTGAGGTGTTGAAACGATGAAAATTTCCAACTTTGCAGCCTACATCGCCGCGATCGTGACCATTGGTGGCGTCTCAAGCTGCGCAACTTCGGACATTCCAAGAGAGGAACATAACGTGGTTACGCAAGTGAGGTGGCAGGAAGCTAAAGCAAGCACGGAAAAGGAAGCGCTGGAGATCGCGGCCTTGATCCCAAAGGACAAGATTACTTCCATAGTCCAGAAAGAGACGGGCGTTCTCCTATCCTGCAGCAATACCGAACACAACTGGAACGGTTCGACTTCGATCACGCTGACTCAGGGAAGCGAAGCTGAATCTGTCGTGAAAGAACTTGAGACGGCTGCTCGGGCGCACTACACGGATCATCGTTTTGAGGTCTCAAGCGACCGGACCATACAAGGCACCTTTCGTGTTGAGATAAGCGATCCGGCCACCTCGGAAATGTATCTCATCAGGGAGGACGATCCCGGCGTCATTCGCATTGCATCAGGTTCGCCTTGCTTCACTTTGCCCGAGGGCATCTACCCGGGTGGGGATTTCTAGATCCTCATGAGCAACCAGAACCTCATCGCCTCCACAAGCGAAGACAAGCAAGCAAGTACTCAAAGACATGCTTGGAATTGTGGCTAGATGAGGGCACGTCGCGGTGCCATGGCGTTGTGGCTGGTCGTTTCAATCGGGCTTGCCGGTTGCGCCGGGCCACCCACCGGGAGTTCGACGGAGTCGACTGTGCCAACTGCGGCCAAAACACAGGAGGCAACGATGAATGCTGAGCTGACATGGCAGCAAGCGAAAGCTCATACACAAGCAATGGAACTGGAGATCGCCGCCCTGATCCCAAAAGAAGCTGTTATCTCGATCGATCAGAAGAAGAAGGGCGTGCTCTTGTCCTGCAACAAGACCCAGCACAGCTGGAATGGTTCAACGACAATCACGGTCACCGGAAAAACCAAAATCGAGCCGATCCTGAAAGAAGTCGAAACCCACTATCAAATTGGAAAATACGAAGTCGGGAACAGGCTTGATATCAGAGGATCCTACGAAGTCCAAGTAAGCCCTCACAACACAAGCGATGAAAACTATATTGTCGCCGAAGGGTTAGCCCCACATCAGATTCGCATTGATTCCGGTTCGCCGTGCTTCACATTGCCCGAGGGCATATATCCCGGTGGAGATTTCTAAAACCGGAATTCATGGGGATGGTTGGTGTTGTCATGTTGCCTGCACATTCCTCATTCAGCCCGGCGATAATGCATCGCCACCGCTCCGTTACTGAGCGGCTCTGCTGAGATCAGCTCAAGATGCCGGGTGCTGGGCAGTCCGCCTTGGTAAAGGGTGGGTCCGTGGCCTGTGATCATGGGGTGGATGAGGAATTTGTACTCGTCGATCAGGCCCAATCGGTCCAACTCTGTTGCTAGTTTCCCGCTGCCAACAAGCACCCCTTTGGGAGTCCTGTCCTTAAGCTCCTGAACGGCCGTACCCAGTTGGCCAACCAGCCGATGACTGTTGGTCCAGGGGAAGTCGCTACGCGTTGTGGAAACGACGTACTTGGGTTTTCCCTCCAAGGTGATCGCCCACTCGCGTAGGGCTGGCGGCGCTTCTACTTCGCCACGGGCAACCAAGGGCCAGTAAACCTCCATCATTTCGTAGGTAGTCCGGCCCCAGAGCATTGCGCCGCTCTGATCCAGGAGACGCGTGAAGTGGGCGTGCGTCTCGTCGTCGGCGATGCCCTCCTGATGGTCCACGCAACCATCGAGCGTGACGTTGATGCTGAACGTTAGAAGGCCCATTCGACGATTCTAGGCCGCGAATCGCAATGGCGCAGCGGACAACGGAGGAATGCCAAGGGCAGGCAGCGCCAGCAGAAAATGAATCGCTCATTTATACCCTACCGGGGTATACTGTCAGCAGCGGAAGTAGACGAAGGTGGTGAAGCATCGTGAGCAAACTGCTGTCCCCTCAAGCTCTTGCCGCCTCCCTCGTGCGGGCGTTGCTTCTACTTCTGGTAACGGCCGTCATTGCAGGCATATTCGGAATGCACATCATCAGCGGTCCGCATGGGGCAGGGGGAACGCATGCGTCTCATGCGGCATCACCTGTAGTGAGCACCTCCTCATCCCACCACGCGCACGGCCCTTCTCATGAGGTGAGCGGTGCCTCGGCTGGCGACGATCACGGCACGGAATTTGGAAGCTGCTCCTGCACTCAGGCTGCCGGTTGCATCCCATCCCTCACAACAGCTTCTCTGAGCGCTCCCCCACCCGGCACGACAGGCGAAGTCACCCCTGCATCGTGGGAACTGCCCACCATCTTTCCGTCCTGGTCCTACCAACCCCACGGTCCTACACCCGGGCAACTCTGCATCAGCCGCACGTGAGCACTGGGTGGTCCGGTAACAGCCGGGACCGCACATCCATTCACTATCTGCTGACTACCGGGCGGCTGACTATCACCGCCGCCCGAAATGCAAAGGACTTTTACTCATGAACAGAACTCACTTCACTGTGACCGGAGCGGCTCTCGCAACTCTGCTTGCCCTGGCTGGTTGCGCTTCCAACCCCGGCTCCGGTTCCATGCCGGGCATGGACCATGGAAGTTCCGGCACCTCCATCAGCCCCTCTGCGAACAGCAGCGACGCCGGGCACAACGCCGCAGACACCATGTTCGCCCAGATGATGATCCCCCATCACTCCCAAGCGGTGGAGATGTCCGACGTCATGCTGGCAAAGGCTGACATCCCGGCCTCGATTACCAACTTGGCCGTGAAGATCAAAGACGCGCAGGCACCCGAAATAGAGAAGATGACGGGCTGGCTGAACAGCTGGAACATGCCTGTCATGGGATCCTCGGGGCATGGCGGCCACGGCATGGACGGCATGCTGAGCGAGGCGGACCTGCAGAAGCTTAGGGATGCCCAGGGTGTTGAAGCGGCCAAGCTCTTCCTCACGCAGATGATCGCGCATCACGAAGGTGCTGTGACCATGGCCAAAACCGAGATAGCCCAGGGCAAGAACCCGGAGGCTGTCCAGCTAGGCAAGGACATCGTCACGGCGCAGGAAGCAGAGATTCGGGAAATGCGGGATCTGCTGACCGGACTCTAACCTCACCGTCTGGTGACGCAAGGGCTCGACGGCGGGAGGTCGCCGTCGAGCCTTTGCGCGCCGTCCGGAAGTCGACTGTTATGCAGCGGCCGACGCGAAGTGCCGAGCGCCTAAAGCGTGTCTGGATCAACAATTGTCGTCGGGTAAGGCTTGCCCGGCCTGAGAGGGGAGATACTGACGATCTTCCAGCCTTCCCCGGATTTTGCCAGTTCAACTTTTTGGTCGTAGACGTAGCCTTCGCTGGGGCCTTGCACGCCGTTCACCGGACCGTGTTCCAGCTGTGTCTGCTCCGAAATCTCTATGTTGGCGCCGGCATCGGTGATGGTGAATTTCTTGATGGTGATCTCCGAGCCGCTGTCCGTCAAAAGAACGCCATGGGGAGCAATCGCGTCCCTGCGTTGGTGGAGCTGTCCGTACTCCAGCTCAATACGATCGACTGCGTCCGGCACAAAATCCTTGCCGATGTCTTCCTTGGCGGAAGAGAAGCCACTGACCACTTGATGGTTCCTGCGGTCGATCGCCCGCTCAATGAGGGCCTGGACAGCGGCCTTCGCTTCCGCATCCGGCTGCGGGGCTGGCGCTGCACACGACGTCACGGCAAGCAATGCAACTACCGCAACCATCGTGATTCTTTGCTGCCTGGTCATGACCTGCCACCCTTCACACGACTCCCGGGAATCGCCTCCCCCACATGCAAAGGCTGGTGGCAACGTAGCATTTCGTCCGGGTCGAAACCAGAACCGGTTAGCGGCTGCTGCCCGCCAGCAAACCCCGGCGCTGCAGCAGTCGCTTCTCGATCGGCCCGAACACCAGGAGCTCGATCAGGATGCCTACGAACAGGATCAGCAGGATCGCGGACATCACAATGGTCATATCGGAGAGCAGTCGACCCTGATCCAGCAGTGAGCCCAGCCCGAAGCCGATGGTGCCGCCCACTGCGATGATTTCGGCGGCCATGAGGGAGCGCCAGGAGAAAGCCCAGCCCTGCTTCAGCCCACCGATGTACCCGGGAAGCGCGGCGGGCAGGACAATCTGCAAGGCCATCTGGAGCCGGTTCGCGCCAAGGACTGTGCCCACGCTGCGGTACTGCGGCGGGATCTGGTCCACACCGGAGATGAGCCCGTTGATGATGGACGGAATAGCGCCCATGAACACCACGAAGTAGACGGTGGCGTCGGTCAGGCCGAACCAGATGATCGCAGCGGGAACCCATGCCACGGACGGCAAAACCTGCAACCCGGAGATCAGAGGCCCGAACGCACGGCGCAAGGGAGCTACCTGAGCCAGGATCAACCCCACGGGAGTAGCGATGACCACGGAGATCAGGAAGCCGATCACACCACGCTGCAGCGAAGTCCACACCGCTTCCTGGACTTTGCCTTCGCCCCACATCGTCACGAACTGGGTGAGGACGTCAAGGGGCCCGGGAACGAGGTCGCGCCGTTTGAATCCAAGGGAGACATAGAACTGCCACGCGAGGATAAGCACCACAAGTGCAGCGACGGGCAGCAGCACGCGCTTCCATTCGATGCCGGCCTTGCGCCCACTGTCGGACTGGAGGTTGTCCAGACCGGCTTCGAGGTCCCTGAGTTCCGAGGCGTTGCCCTTCAGCGACGGCGAAGTGATGTGCTCTTTGGAATCTGTCACGGGAAGGGTCCGCTCTTCGGTGGTGATGGGGTTACTTGGCATGGCGGCGGATCTCCTCGCGAAGACGGCGGGTAATGACACCGGTCAGCTCCCCGGCACGGCCAGCATCGGTACGGTGTTCCTCGGTGACATCCCATTCGGCCACCACACGGCCGGGACGTGAGGACAGCAGCAGCACGCGCTGACCCAGTCGAACAGCTTCGCGCACGTTATGGGTGACGAACACGATGGTCCGGCCCGTTTCCTTCCAGATCCGCTCAAGCTCGTCGTGCAGAAGATCGCGGGTGATCGCATCAAGGGCTGCAAACGGCTCGTCCATCAGCAGCAACTGCCGGTCCTGGGCCAGTGAACGGGCCAACGCAACGCGCTGCCTCATGCCGCCGGACAATTCGTGCGGGCGCTTGTCGCCGGCGCCACCAAGGTGGACCAGTTCCAACAGTTCGGTAGCGCGTTCGCGCCGGCTCGCCTTGGTGCTGGACTTGTCAGCCAGCTGCAACGCCAACTCAATGTTGCCGCGTGCCGTCAGCCACGGGAACAGGGCCGCGTCCTGGAACATGAAGGCAGCGCCGTCGCTGGGTACTTCAAGAGCGCCCGACGTCGGCGGTTCCAGTCCCGCCATGATGTTCAGCAAGGTGGACTTACCGCAGCCGGACGCACCGAGGAGGGCGACGAACTCGCCTTGAGCGATGGTGGCGTTGACGTCGTCCAGCACCGGGGCGCCGTCGCCGAAGCGCTTGCCCAGGTTCTCGAGTACGACTGGCATGGTCCCGTCCTTCGTGTTGATTGGTAAAGCTGATGCGGCCAAAAGCCGGCCCGCTTCCCCCGTGTGAACCGCAAGGGGAAGCGGACCAGCCCGTTACTGCTTAGTCCTGGCCAAGACCTGCGGCTGAGGTCTTCTTGCCTTCAACCTCGTTCAAGGTGCGGAGATCGAAGATGCCGTTGATGTCGGCCTGCTGGGTTGTCCCGGCTTTCACACCGTCTTCCAGCAGCTTGTTGTACGTTCCGGCCAAGGGGTCTGTAGTGAACTTGATGTTCTGGAGCGCGCGTTCAATCACGTTGGCCGGAAGCGGCTTGCCTGCCGTGTCCTTCAGGACCGCGTTGATGGTGGTCGCCTTCTCCTCAGCCGAGGCCGAGTTGAGCCAGTTCACGGATTCAACGTGACCCTTCAGGAGAGCCTTCACGGTTTCCGGGTGTTCCGCGGCGAACTTCTTGTTCACGATCAAGATGGTGGTGGTGAAGTCACCGTTTTCCCACAGGTCCTTCTCATCAACCAGCACCTTCGCCCCGGCTTCGAGCACCAGGCGGGAGGCCCACGGCTCAGGCAACCACGCGCCGTCGAGCTTTCCGTCCTGGAAGAGCTTCAGCGACTGGGCGTTTTCGGTCGGGTTGATGTTGACGTCGCCGCTGCCATCAGTGTTGGTCTTGAAACCTTGATCGCCCAGCCAGGCGCGAAGGGCCACGTCCTGGGTTCCACCGAGCTGCGGGGAGCTGAGGATCTTGCCCTTGAGATCGGCCGCGGAGTTGATCTCCGGCTTGACCACCAGCTGGGCGCCGCCCGATGCTGCGCCGGCGATGATGCTGATGGACTCGCCCTTGCTCTTGACGAAGGAGTTGATGGCCGGGTTCGGGCCGATGTACGTGGCGTCGATGGCGCCGGCGTTCAAGGCTTCGATCGCGGCGGGGCCGGCGTTGAAGACCTGGGTGCTGAGCTTGGTATCGCCGAGCTCCTTGGCGATCAGGCCCTTGCTGGTGCCTACCAGCGCCGGGCCGTGGGTGACGTTGCTGAAGTAGCCGAGCTTCAGCTCAGCAGCCGGGGACGTGGTGGGAGCCGGCGCGGCCTGGTTGTTCTGCGAAACAGCGGAAGCAACAGCGGCGCCTGCACCGATCAGCAGCACCAGGCCGACGGCCAGGGCGATCTCAACAGTGCGGCGGCGCTTGGGCTTGGGCGCGGTCTCACCGGCGACGATGCGGGTGGTGCCGGAATCGGGTTTCTGTGACTCGGGGGTGTTCGACATGAGGGTGGGTCCTTATGAATGTGGGATGCGAAGTGGGGGCGAAGATCAGGCCCCGTGACATCGCCCGTCGAGGGCAAGCAAGGACCATTCCGGAGAGGTCATGCCTTCACAGTAGGGACTGTCATATTTCGGCTTCAATCCCGTAGAAATCAAGGTTCACGCAGGTTCACGTGGCGTCATATTCGCCGCGAGGGCTTCAATGTCGCGCGGAGTTGTGCGGCAGCAGCCACCTATGAGATGGGCGCCCCGGTCCTGCCAAACGGCTGCGTTTCCAGCCAAGGTTCCGGTGCCCTGAACGCCCTCCGACGGACCCCACGTTTTGGTCACGGCATCGTACGTTTCACCGGAATTCGGGTAAGCCACCAGCGGCTTGTCGGAGGACTGCTGGAGAGTGCCGAGCGCGTCCGTCACCAGGTCCAGCGGCACACAATTGACTCCGACGGCGGCCACCCGCGGTTCCGCGCTCAGCAACGCCGCGACGTCCGCAAGGGGCGTTCCGTCACTGATGTGACCGCTGTCCCGCAGCGTAAACGTAAACCAGGATTCGACGTCGAACTCTGCCACGAGCGCCAACAGCGCCTCCGCTTCGGCGAAAGACGGCAGCGTCTCGCACGCCAGGAAATCCGCGCCGGCCTCCACCAGCGCCGCGATACGCGGGCGGTGGAAGTCCCGGAATTCCGCGGCAGAAAGCTTGTAATCACCGCGGTACTCGGAGCCGTCGGCAAGGTAGGCGCCGTAGGGGCCCACCGATCCGGCCACCAGCAAAGGGCCGTTCGCAGAACCCTCCGCCAAGGCTTCCTGGCGGGCTTCGTCGGCCAGCCGGACGCTCAACGCCACCAACTCCAATGACTCCTCCACGGACAACCCGCGCCGCGCAAAACCCTGCGGAGTGGCCTGATAGCTGGCCGTGATGGCCACGGAGGCACCGGCGTCGAAGTAGTCGCGGTGGACTTGCTTGATCAGATGCGGCTTCTCCAGCAGGACCTTGGCAGACCACAACGCGTCTTCCAGGTCGCAGCCGTGGGCCTCCAATTCCGTGGCTAACGCACCGTCCAGGACCAAGTCCTTGCCGGCGTTGAGGAGAGTGCTGAGCGTGGTGTTCTGTGGCATGGGTCCTTCCCCAAAAAGAAAACCGCAGCTTGTCCGAAATTCCCGCCGTACAACGTGAGGAGTCGCGAACAAGCTGCGGTTTTGTGACTACGTGTGACCCTAGATGACGTAACGTTCGTCTTCGTGGTCGCCCGGGTGGTCCTTCACCAAACCGGCGGCAAGGGTGTTGCCGTCGATGGGGTCGATCACCAGGAAAGCGCCAGTGCGGCGGTGGTGCAGGTAATTCTCCAACGGCAACGGAGCAGAGAGCCGGAGCTGTGCGTGTCCGATGTCGTTAAGTTCCAGGTTGGTCGCCGGCTCAACGTTGAACGTGGCGAGGTCCAGCTTGCCGGTGACGTTCCGGACCAGTGCCTGGACCGTGCGCGTACCGTGCTTCACCAGGACCTTCTGGCCCTCACGGAGCGGCTTCGGCGAGAGCCAAGCCAACGACGCATACAGGTCTGCAGTGCTTTCGCGGACCGTACCGGCAGCGGCGATGGTGTCGCCACGGGCGATGTCGATCTCGTCAGCCAGGCGAACAGCCACCGACTGCGGTGCTGCGGCCTCGTCCAACGACTGGCCGGCGAAGTCGATGCCGATCACCGTGGTGGTGCGCGGTTCGTGGCCCGGGCTGATGACACTCACTTCGTCGCCAACCTTGACCGACCCCTCGGTGATCTGGCCGGCGTAGGCACGGTAATCGCGGTACGCCTCCACATCGAGCCCGGCAGCAACAGCATCCGGAGCCAAGGCACCCTGCGGACGGATCACCAGCTGAACAGGAAAGCGGAAGCTCTCCAGTTCGGCCTCGAGCTCGTCAGCGGCCGGGAGGGTTTCAAGGACCTCCAACAGCGCAGGACCGGTGTACCAAGGGGTGCGCTCGGAGCGGTCCACCACGTTATCGCCATCAAGGGCGGACACAGGAACCACCAGCAAGTCAGCAACACCATCGGAACCCAGTCCGAGCTCGCGGGCAACCTTCTGCACATCGGTCTCGATGTCGCGGAACACCTGCTCGCTGAACTCCACCAGGTCAATCTTGTTCACGGCCACAATCACGTGGGCAACGCGCAGCAGCTGCAGAACGGACAGGTGACGACGGGTCTGCTCCAGCACACCCTTGCGGGCGTCAATCAGTACGACGACGGCATCCGCAGTGGACGCGCCGGTCACCGTGTTCTTGGTGTACTGAACGTGGCCGGGGCAGTCCGCCAGGATGAAGCTGCGGCGATCGGTGGCGAAGTAGCGGTAAGCGACATCGATGGTGATGCCCTGCTCGCGCTCAGCACGCAGGCCGTCGGTCAGGAGGGCGAGGTCGATCCCGCCCTTTTCGCCTCCGAAGCCACGGTCCGCAGAGGTGCGGGCAACGGCGTCGAGCGTGTCAGCAAGAATCGCCTTGGAATCGTGAAGGAGGCGACCCACCAGAGTGGACTTGCCGTCGTCCACCGAGCCGGCAGTGGCGAAACGGAAGAGTGTTGTGGGCAAGGCTGTTTCCAACCCGGCTGCCAGTGTTTCGGTGCTCATTTAGAAGTAGCCGTCCTTCTTGCGGTCTTCCATGGCTGCCTCGGAGATGCGGTCATCTGCTCGGGTGGCGCCACGTTCGGTCAGGGTGGAGGCAGCGACTTCAACAACGACGTCGGCCACGGTGCGCGCATCGGATTCCACAGCACCTGTGCAGGACATGTCTCCCACCGTGCGGTAGCGCACCAGTTTGGTGATGACGTCCTCGTTGGGCAGCGGCTGGGAGACTTCGCCCACCGCGCGCCACATTCCGTCGCGGGCGAAGACTTCGCGCTCGTGGGCGTAGTAGAGGCTGGGGAGCTCGATGTTCTCGCGCTCGATGTAGCGCCAGATGTCCAGCTCGGTCCAGTTGCTGATGGGGAACGCACGGACGTGCTGGCCCACCGTGTGGCGGCCGTTGTACAGGTTCCACAGTTCAGGACGCTGGTTGCGCGGATCCCACTGGCCAAATTCGTCGCGGAGGCTCAGGATGCGCTCCTTGGCGCGGGCCTTGTCCTCGTCGCGGCGGCCGCCGCCGAACACGGCGTCGAACTTGTTGCGCTGGATGGCGTCCAACAGCGGAACGGTCTGCAGCGGGTTGCGGGTGCCATCGGCACGCTCAGCCAGTTCGCCGCGGTCTATGAACTCCTGGACCGAGCCCACCACAAGCTTCAGGCCAAGACGCTCAACAGTGCGGTCCCGGAAGTCGATGACCTCCGGGAAGTTGTGGCCTGTGTCCACGTGCAGGACCGGGAAGGGAACCTTGCCCGGCCAGAACGCCTTCGTGGCCAGGTGCAGCATGACCACGGAGTCCTTGCCGCCGGAGAACAGCAGCGCAGGCTTCTCGAACTCGGCGACAACCTCACGGATGATGTGAATGGCTTCGGACTCGAGGGTGTCCAGGCTGCTCAAACGCTCGGCTGAGGGTCCGCCGTGCCCGCTTCGCGATGCCCGCCACGCCGCGGCGGACCCCTCAGCCTCACTCTGCAACTGGTTCAACTCGAGGTCCTCGCTGGTTGTTTGGGTGCTCATGTGTGTAGTCCGCATTCTGTCTTGTCGGAACCTGCCCAGCGGCCGGCGCGGGGGTCTTCACCCGGGGCAACCTGGCGGGTGCAGGGCTGGCAGCCGATGGACGGGTAGCCCTGGCTCAGGAGGGGGTTGACGGGAAGGATGTTGTCCTCGGAGTACTCGATCAGCTGGTCGAAGGTCCAGTCGACCATCGGGTTCACCTTGACCAGGCCGAAGCCCTCATCCCAGGTGACAACCGGTGTGTTGGTACGTGTGGGGCCCTCGTCGCGACGGACCCCGGTGAACCACACCTCGTAGCCGGCCAGTGAGCGGCGCAGGGGCTGGACCTTGCGGAGGGCGCAGCACTGTGCAGGGTCGCGGGCGAACAGGTCCTTGCCAAGCAGTCGGTCCTGCTGTTCCACGGTGGTTTCCGGGAGGACGTCCACCACGTTGACGCGCAGATTCGCGGCAACTTCGTTACGGGTGTCGTACGTTTCCTTGAAGTGGTAGCCGGTCTCCAGGAACAAGACGTCGACGCCGGGAAGCTGGTCCGCGACCAAAGCCGGAAGGACGGCGTCGGCCATGGAGCAGGCCACCGTGACGGTGGGCAGCTCAAAGTTGCGGGCCACCCAGGCGATGGCTTCGGTGGCGGAGGCGTTCCAGCCGAGCTCGGCGGCCCCGGCCTCAGCAAGTGCCTTGAGCTCTTCATGGGAACGCAGTGCCGGCCGGGCTGCCGCAGCGGCGAGGTTGGTGATGGTGACGGGATCTGTCATTGGAGATCTCCTTCATCGGCGGAGTGTGCCCACTCAGCGAAGGTCTGGCCCTCGGCGCCAACGGCGACGAACTTACGGACCACACGCTCCACGTAGTCGGGCAAGTCTTCCACGGTGACCTTGAGGCCGCGGACCGTACGTCCCAGACCGGCTTCCTCGCGCTCATTGTTGGCCAACCCGCCACCGAGGTGGACCTGGAAACCCGGGGTGGGGTCGCCGTCCGGCGTTGGCAGCATCATGCCCTTCAGGCCGATATCGGCCGTCTGGATGCGTGCGCAGGAGTTGGGGCAGCCATTGATGTGGAGGGACAGTGCCGACGGCAGCTGCTTGGTCTCCACGAGGTCGGCCAGGCGGCGTTCCAACTCGGCGATGGCCGTAGCGGCCGTGACCTTGGTTTCCACGATGGCCAGCTTGCAGAATTCAATGCCTGTGCAGGCAATGGTGCCGCGGCGGAACACGGACGGCCGGGCGGAGAGGCCCAGGGTGTCCAGTTCGGCGATCAGGGGTTCCACCTGCTCCTTGGCGACGTCCAGGATGACAAGCTTCTGGTGCGGCGTAGTGCGCAGGCGGTAGCTGCCGTGCTTCTCCAGAGTGTCAGCCAACTGAACCAAGGCCTCGCCAGAGGTGCGGCCCACAGTCGGGGTGACGCCGATGAAGAACTTGCCGTCCTTCTGCTCGTGGACGCCGATGTGGTCACCCGGAGCGGTGGGCTTGGGAGCGGCGGGGCCGTCCGGAAGCTTGAAGCCGAGGTATTCGTCTTCCAGGATCTGGCGGAACTTGGCCGGACCCCAGTCGTTCATGAGGAACTTCAGTCGGGCCTTGGTACGCATGCGGCGGTAACCGTAGTCGCGGAAGATGCTGGTGACGCCCAGCCACACTTCAGCGGCGACGTCAGCGGAGACGAACACACCGAGGCGTTCGGCCAGGCGGGGGTTGGTGGAGAGGCCTCCGCCAACCCAGAGGTCGTAGCCGGCGCCGAGTTCGGGGTGGACAACTCCCACCAAAGCGAAGTCGTTGATCTCGTGCACCACGTCCTGGGACGGGTGGCCCGTGATGGCGGTCTTGTATTTTCGCGGCAGGTTGGCCAGCTCGGGGTCGCCGATGAAGCGTTCGGCGAGCTCGTGGATCAGCGGCGTGGGGTCGATGATCTCGTCTTTGGCGATGCCCGCAACCGGGGAACCAAGAATAACGCGGGGAACGTCGCCGCAAGCCTCGGTGGTGGACAGCCCGATGCCCTCGAGGCGGCGCCAGATCTCCGGCACGTCTTCAACGCGGATCCAGTGCAGCTGGATGTTCTGGCGGTCCGTCAGGTCGGCAGAGCCGCGGGCGAAGTCCACGGAAATCTGTCCGATGACGCGCAGCTGTTCGGTGGTCAGCGCACCGCCGTCGATGCGCACGCGGAGCATGAAGTACTTGTCTTCGAGCTCGTGCGGCTCAAGCGTTGCCGTCTTGCCGCCGTCGATCCCGGGCTTGCGCTGGGTGTAGAGGCCCCACCAACGGAAGCGGCCGTGAAGGTCCGTTCCGTCGATCGAATCGAAGCCCTCTTTGGAGTAGACAGACTCGATGCGCTCACGGACGTTCAGTCCGTTGTCTTCCTGCTTCCAGGTTTCGTTGGCGTTCAGTGGCGCGGTGCCGTCAACCTTCCACTGGCCGTGGGGCTTGGCGGCAGGGCGGGTGCGCGCCGGACGCGAGGGAACTGCGGTGTCCGAGGACGCACCGGCTACAGCTGTATCTGTCATACATCGACTGTAGGTCTGGCCAGATTTCGCCAGCAAAGGTCCGGAAATGCTAAGTCACCTAGGGAAACATTTCGTCACGAACACGCCAGCGGCCTTGTCCGGAGGGCCTGTTTTGTGCAGGTCGATTTGGCCCCTTTTCCGCGTGAATAAAGGTTAGGAGAGCCTTTCCAACACTGCGTCGTACCGTTCCAGCGCGATCTCCGCGAGCACCTTTGACGGCAGCAACGGAGCCGCGACAACGTCCGCGCCGGCCTTCGCCAACTGATCGTGGAAATAGCCTGTCGCCAGCAGGTACGAGGCAATGAAAACCCTGCCTTCTGGTCCGCTCGGTCCGCTCGGCTCGGCGGCGAGTTCGGCACGCAAGGAGGCGACGCCGTCGGGCACTGTTGGCTGGGCGCTGGCACCATAGGCCACCCGCACCTTGTTCGGCAGCAGCTCGGCGAGCAGTCGCGCCTGCTCTACCGAATCAACCGAGCCGTCCGGAAGGGACGATCCCGCGGCAGCCAGCAGGACGCCGTCGTGCTCCTGCAGCCCCGCCGCGCGCAAGTGTGTGGCCAACAACTCAGCGAGCCGCGGGTCCGGACCCAACGGCCGGGCGGCCACTACCTCCGGGCGGGTCTTGATGGCCTTGGGCACGTCCACCTTGATGTGGAAGCCGGTGGACAGCAATAGCGGGACGACGACGGCGGCAGTCCCCTCGGGCAGGCCCTCCACCACGCCGCCCAGCTCGGGTTCCTGGACGTCGACGTACGCCTCAACCACGCGCAACCCGGGACGGAGGGCTTCAATTTCCGCCATCACGCGACGGATGGCGGCCTGCCCTTCGGCGTTCCGGGTTCCGTGGGCGCAAGCGATCAAAACGGGGCTGTTCATGGGAGCTAGCGTAACGTTGAGCCAGCATCTATTGAGAGTCGCAGCCAGAAAGAACCCGTCCACTTGATTTCCATCGACATCGTCCTCCTTTGGCTCGACCTGGTTGGCGTGTTCTTCTTCGCGGTCTCGGGATCCCTGCTGGCCGCCCGCAAACAGTTCGACATCGTTGGCTCCGTGCTCCTCGGCTCCATTGTTGCCCTCGGCGGCGGCGTGATCCGCGACATCGTCATTAACGTCGGTCCCCCGATTGCCTTCACAAATCCCGCCTACCTGGCTCCCCCGCTGCTCGCTGCGATGCTGGTCTACTTCCTGTTCTCCTCGGTCCAGCGTTTCACGTCCCTGTTAACACTGTTCGACGCCGGTGGGCTGGCTCTGTTCTGCATCACCGGAACGCTGAAGGCCCTGACTGCCGGAATGAACCCCGTGGCCGCGATCCTGCTCGGTGTCACCACCGCGGTGGGCGGAGGCCTGCTGCGCGACATTACGGCGAACGAAATTCCTACGCTGTTTAACGCCCGCGATCTCTATGCGCTTCCGGCGTTTGTGGGGGCAGGCCTCACCACCCTCCTCTGGAATCTGGGCACGTTCACTGGGCTCCATGCGTGCGTTGTGGCAGCGGTTGTTTTCGCCTTCCGCGTGACGGCCTGGCGACGCAGCTGGCACGTACCCCTGGCCGTTCGTGGCTGGCACCGCCCCGGCGCCGGCCCGGGCGCAATTTCGGGTGCCCGGGATTAGCTAGGATAAGTACATGACTGACATGTTCCTCGAGAAGTTCCGCGCGCTGGTCCCAAAGTATCTCGAGGATGAATGGCAGGAAGAAGACGGCCTCACGCCCGAGGAACTGGACGACGCCCTCTCCGATCACACGTTCACCATCCCGCTGGTCCTGCGCGAGTTCTACCTCGCAATCGGTGGCTGCGAGGACCTCATGGAGGCGTACCACTACTTCTGGGACCCCGAGGAACTCGAAGTAGATGACGAAGGTTTCCTCATGTTCCTTGAGGATGAAGACGAGCAGTTCACCTGGGGCTTCCGTACCGCCGACCTCAGCATCCCCGATCCCATTGTCTGGCGCCGCAACAACGCCCGCGGCCAGTGGAAGAGCGAGGAAGGCACGTTCTCCGAGTTCGTGTTCGACATGTTCGAGTGGGCCTTCAACGACGACGAAGACTAATTCCCCTGGGGCCTCCGTGGCTTCCCGACCCTGTTAGAACGACTTTCAGCCCCTATGTACCCTCTATTGGTTGCATAGGGGCTGTTCTGTGTTCAAAGAAGGTCAGGACGCCACGGAGTTTGAGGTTAAAAGGAATGGCCCCGGTTCGTTGCAACGTTACGAGTCATACGCTGCACCGAACCGGGACCACAATCTCCGTTCGCATCAGACCCACCGGAGGCATTTAGTGGATCCGTGAATAGCTTATGACAACTCTGTCACATATGCAACTTCCTGGGTCAATGTATTTTTTCGCATCCCGTGATCGATTTACAGCAACGTTGAGTTATCCACATAACGACGAAATGCCTATCCCGGACCCCGGCAGGCACGGCAACCATGGCCAGATGGACCTCGTCGAATTCCTCCGTCTCCGACACGGAGTCGCCCGCACACTCGACCTGCAACGAGCTGGATTCACTGAGCGAAAGCTGGCTGCCGCGATCGAGTCCGGGCTGGCCACCAGGTTGAAACGCGGCGTCTACGCTGCCAAGGGGGCAGACCCGGACGTCGTTGCAGCCTTTCGACTGAATGCCAGACTGACGTGCATCTCGGCAGCGAGGTTCTACGGACTGTGGCTGCTTCATAAGCCGCAAGACCTCCATCTCAGCTGCGGCAACGGTGTTCCCGCTCCGGCAATCATTGATCACACCTCCTGCGCCCATCCCCGGCACCCTTATCTTCCGGTTGCTGGTGTGGCCGATGTGCTGCTGCATGCTTTGAGGTGCCGGCCTGAGCTCGAGTCACTGGTCTTGGTTCAGAGTGCCGTAAGTCAGGCCCTGCTGGGCACTGACTTTCTCAGGTCAAGACTTCCCGGGAACCGGAATGGACGGGCCCGGCAGATACTCGATCTGGTCTTGCCTCGGGCAGACTCCTTACTGGAAGTCTTGGCGCACACCCACTTTCGGCGGGCCGGACTCCTGGTCCGCATGCATGTTCAGTTGCCCGGCGTCGGCGAAGTCGACTGCCTTATCAACGGTTCCCTGGTCATCGAACTCGACGGCGGCACTCACTTGGAAGGCAGGCAGGTGAAGAAGGACCAGTACCGGAACAATGCGAGCATGCGAGGCGGCTTCCTTGTCCTTCGCTATTACTACTCCGACGTCGTTCACCATCCGGAAAAGATGGTGGCTGAGGTGCTTGAAGTCCTGAATAACAGGGAAGCCGGGCGTTTCGGACCGTCACGCTGGACGCCAAAGTGGGTACCGGCGTCGTGATGTGAGCGGAAAGTGTGGCGTCCTGACCCTCTTTGGGACCACAACAGCCGCTATGCAACCCAATGAGGGTGCATAGCGGCCGTCATGTGCTCAAACAAGGTCAGGAACTAACGCAAAACTAGCTACTGCGGTCCACCACGGCATGCGCGAAGTTGGTCAGCGAGGCCTTCACCACTCCCTCGGGCAGCGGGGCCAGGGCGGCGACGGCTTCCGCGGACCACTGGCGGGCGATCTTCCAGGACTCGTTGGTCACCGGGTGCTCGCGCAGTCCGGCCACGGCCTCAGCCAGGGCGGCGTCGGAGGACAGGTCGCCGTCGATCAATTCCAGGAGAGCAGTGGCCGAGGCATCTCCTGCAGCGGCGTCACGGCGCAGCAGCAGCACAGGCAACGTGGGCACGCCTTCGCGGAGGTCGGTCCCCGGGGACTTGCCGGACTTGACCTTCACACCGGTGACATCGATGACGTCGTCGGCGAGCTGGAAGGCAACGCCCACCTTTTCGCCGTATTCAACCAGCAGGTTCTCGTAGGCTTCATCGGCGCCCGCAAAGATCGCACCGAGCTGCCCGGATGCGGCCACCAAGGACCCGGTCTTGTCCGCGATGACGGACAGGTAGTGGTCCACGGGATCTTCGTCTTCGCGCGGTCCCACGGTTTCGTGGAGCTGGCCAAGGCACAGGCGTTCGAAGGTTCGTGCCTGGATGCCCAAAGCGCGGGAGCCGAGCTCGGACACCAAAATGGAAGCACGGGCGAAAATCAGGTCACCGGTGAGGATGGCCACCGAGTTGCCCCACACTTCATGGGCTGTGGGAGCGCCGCGGCGGAAGGGAGCGGAGTCCATCACGTCGTCGTGGTAGAGCGTTGCCAAGTGAGTCAGCTCAACCACCACCGCAGCTTGGACAACCTCGGGACGGGAGGCATCGCCAAGGTGCGCACACAGCAACGTGAGCAGGGGGCGGATCCGCTTGCCACCGGCTTCAACCAGGTGACGCGACGTTGCATCAGCCAGGGGGTCGGAGTTGGAGATGGCTTCGCGGAGCTTCTTCTCCACCCGGGCGAGGTTGGTGGTGATGGCAGGACCCAGCTCCGGATCTCCGGCAATAGCGGCAAAACCGGCGGGCAGTTGGAGTCCCGTTGCGATCGCGGTGGTGTTGGGAGCAGGCTCAACAGCCTGCGGCAAGCCGTGCCCGGCATGAGTCCAGCTGTGTTCGGCAGAGTTCGTCACGGGTTAACCCTAACTAGTTGGTGCGGAAACCGCGGTGTCGGAGCCTGCCGGCGTCAGGGCACGGGCAGAGGAAGTGTTGGACGTGGCCGGAACCAGCATCTCGAGGACCCGGATGACACGGTCCTCGAAGCCCTTCGCTGCGGGGTCGGTGAGGTTGGCGAGCATCCGGACCACAAAGCGCATCAGCACAGGAATCGGCATCCCGGTTCGCAGGGCGAGCTTCATCACGGCAGGCTTGCCGATCAGGAATGCGAAGGCCCGACCCAGCGTGAAGTGCGATCCCCACTGGTCCCGCACGTAGTCCGCGTACCGCGAGAGGTGCGCGTCGGCGTCGTGCGTTGACCAACCGGCTGAAGCCGAACGCGCGGCACCGTCGATCAGGAACTCTGCCGCGAACCGCGCGGACTCCATGGCGTAGGAGATGCCTTCGCCGTTGAACGGGGACACCATGCCACCGGCGTCGCCCAGCAGGAGCAGCCCGGGTGAGTAGTGCGGGGTGCGGTTGAAGCCCATGGGCAGCGCGGCGCCGCGGATCTCCCCCACCTGGTTTTCAGGGGTGAAGCCCCATTCCGTGGGCATACCGGCGGTCCATTCGCGCAGAACCTGCTTGTAGTCGAGCTTGCCGAACTCCTTGGAGGAGTTCAGGATGCCCAGGCCCACGTTGGAGGTGCCGTCGCCAACACCAAAGACCCAGCCGTAGCCGGGCAGCGGCTTGCCGGATTTGCCGGGAAGTTCCAGCCAGCCTTCCATCCAGTCGTCGTCATGGCGGGGGGACGTGAAGTAGGTACGTACGGCGACACCCAGTGGACGGTCGTCGCGCTTATGCATCCCCAGCGACACGGCGGTTCGTGTCGAGTTGCCATCTGCGGCGAGGACGACGTCGGCATGGAAGTCGCGCGTTTCACCCGTCTTGCGTCCGGACTCGTCAAGGATGGACGCCCGTGCGCCGATGACGCGACCGTCGTCGGCGGTCAAAGCGGAGGTAACGCTGTGGCGTTCAAGAACGACGGCGCCAGCGGCCTCGGCGTGCCGGGCCAACGATTCATCGAAGCCAAGACGCGTGCGGATCAGGCCATACGTGGGAAAGTCGGAAACCTCGGGCCAAGGCAGTTCAATGGTGCGACCGCCGGCGATGAGGCGGAGGCCCTTGTTCCGGCGCCACCCGTCCTCCACAGCATGGGACAACCCAAGCTTCTGGATCTCGCGGACGGCGCGGGGGGTAAAGCCGTCGCCGCACACTTTCTCACGCGGGAAAGAGGTCTTTTCCAGCACCGTGACGTCGATGCCCGCCTGGGCGAGGTAATACGCGGCGGTGGACCCGGCCGGGCCCGCGCCAACAATCAGTACTTTCACGTCGTCCTAAATCAGCAGGCGGTACGGGGTCAGCCGGCCTGTTGGCGCGGCTTGATCTGGCGGCGAAGCTTGGCCACGGGAACACTTTCGCGGTGCTCGGCGGGCTTCTGTGCACGGTGCACGGCGACGATGCCGCCGCTGAGGTTGCGGTAAGTAATGTCGGTCCAGCCGGCGTCGCTGAGCCACTGCGCCAAGTGATCCTGGTCCGGCCAGGCACGGATGGACTCGGCGAGGTACACATAGGCGTCAGGGTTGGAGGACACCTTGGTGGCGATGGCCGGGAGCGCACGCATGAGGTACTCGGTGTAGAGGTTGCGCCACAACGGCACTACGGGGTGCGAGAACTCGGCGATGACCAGACGGCCGCCGGGCTTGGTGACGCGCAGCATTTCCTCGAGGGCCTTACGCGGTTCAACGACGTTGCGCAGGCCGAAGGAGATGGTGGAAGCGTCGAAGCTGTTGTCTGCGAACGGCAGGTTGGTGGCGTCACCGGCGATGAAGTCGATGTCCGGGCGGCGGCGCTTGCCCACTTTCAGCATCCCCAGGGAGAAGTCGCAGGCCACAACGTCCACGCCGGCGTCTGCATAGGGTTCGCTGGAGGTTCCGGTGCCGGCGGCGAGGTCCAGGACCTTCTGGCCAACCTTCACGTCTACGGCATCAACCACGATCCTGCGCCAACGCCGTGTCTGCCCCATGGACAGGACATCATTGACGACGTCGTATTTTGGGGCGACATCATCAAACATCGTCGCAACTTCGTCCGGACGCTTTTCCAAGGATGCTCGGTTCACCCTGTAATTGTCTCAGACATTCAGCCGACTTTGCTGCGCTGTAGAAGTCGGCTCAGATTCTGGTTGTCCTCGGGAGTACTGTTGTTCCATCATGACGAGCACGCTCCGCACCTTGACAGTCCCCCTCGATGTTAAATCATCCTCCGGGGGGCTGCCGTCGTTTCTGGTGCGGGACGACGTTCTTTGCTGGTCCCGCCGCGAGGCCGGACTGGTGGGCTACGGCGAGCTGACCCGCTTCAATGCCACCGGGCCCGAGCGTTTCCTTGAGGCCGATATCTGGTGGCGGCACCTCATTCTTGAGGCCGAAATCACTGATCACGTGGAGCTTCCCGGTACCGGCCCGGTGGCTTTCGGCTCGTTCGCCTTCTCCAAGACCTCCCCGCACGTGTCCCGTTTGATCCTCCCGGAGCTGGTGGTGGGAATCCGCGATGGCCGCGCCTGGGCAACCCAATTAACGTTCGACGACGCCGCCCTCACCGAAGCGGGCGTCCTCGCCTCCGTGCACCGCTGGCTGACTGAACCGGAACCGAACGGTGAGGATCCAGCGGCGGGAGGGTCCGGCGTCGTGCTCTCAACTGAGGTGATTGCCGCAGACGGTTCCGCCGGCCACCTCAGCCATGGTTCCCTCAGCGAGGCTGCGTGGATGCAGGCAGTGTCCAACGGCGTGGAGGAGATCCGCGCCGGGAAACTGGAGAAGCTGGTGTTGGCGCGCGACGTCGTCGCGAACCTTCCGGAGGGCGTCAACGCTGCGGAGGTACTTCGCCAGCTCGCCGCAAGGTACCGCGAGTGCTGGACGTACGGCGTGGACGGTTTGGTGGGCGCAACGCCAGAGATGCTGATTCAGGTGGAGGGCCGCACCGCACAGGCCCGTGTGCTGGCAGGAACCCTGGATCGACGTGACGCTGATGGCATGGACGGCTCCCCCATGGAATATGCGGAGCGTGTCCTGGCTGGATCCGAGAAGCAGCGGCATGAGCACGAGATTGCGATCGATTCCCTGACGCGTCAGCTTGCACCGTTCTCGGAAGCGATGAACGCGCACAGCGAACCGTTCATTCTTGAGCTGCCCAACGTGTGGCATCTGGCCTCCGACGTGAAGGCAGAGTTGGCGGACATCGAGGGTCACGTCCCCACGTGTTTGGCCCTGATCAACGCGCTGCATCCCACGGCCGCAGTGTGCGGAACTCCGACGCTGGTTGCCGGTGCGTTGATCCGCAAACTCGAACACTTGGACCGGGGCCCGTACGCCGGACCCGTCGGTTGGCTCGACGCCGCCGGCAACGGTGAGTGGGGTATAGCGCTTCGCGGCGCGGTGATCGAGGACGCCAACACGGTGCGCCTGTACGCAGGGTGCGGCATCGTCGAGGGCTCCCAGCCGGAAGCTGAACTGGCGGAAACATGGGCGAAATTCCGGCCGATGCTTGAGGCGCTGGGTATCCGCCGCTGAATCTGGGATTCCAGACAGATCCCTCTCGGACATGGTTGATAAGTGCGTAGACTTGTTATCCAATAGTGAAACTTCGTTTCCTGTGATGCACATCTCACGTTCGGCGCTACACTAAAACCGACTCAGTTCAGCATCCACCGCAACAAAAGGTAAACAACATGCAGATCTCCCGTTCGGTTCTGTCCGGCACCAAGATTGCCGCTGTGCTCGCAGCCGGCGCACTGGCCCTCACCGCCTGCGGTGGCTCGTCCACCCCGGCTGCCACGGACGCCTCCGGCCTCAAGCTCATCAACGCCGGCAAGCTCACTGTGTGCTCGGACGTTCCTTACGAGCCCTTCGAATTCCAGAAGGACGGCAAGATCGTCGGCTTCGACATGGACATCGCAGCCGAGCTCGCCAAGGACGTCAAGGCCGAACTCAACGTGGTGGACAGCTCCTTCGAAGCAATCGAGACCGGCACCGCCCTGACCGGTTGCGACGTGTCCATCTCCTCGATCTCCATCACCGACGTCCGCAAAAACGTCATGGATTTCTCCACCCCTTACCTGGATGACGATCTGACCCTCGTGGCCACCTCGTCCTCCGGCATCAGCAACATCGACGGCGCCAAGGGCAAGAAGGTAGGCGTCCAGCAGGCCACCACCGGTGCCCAGTACGCCAAGGACAAGGGAATCGACGCACAGCAGTTCGAGGATTCCGGCCTCCTGGTCCAGGCCCTCAAGGCAGGCACCATCGACGCCGCAATCGGCAACCAGTCCGTCCTGGGCTACGCCATCAAGGACGACTCCAACCTCAAGCGCGTTGAAGACTACGCAACGGGCGAGAAGCTGGGCATCTCCATCAAGAAGGGCAACACCGCTATGACGGACGCCGTGAACGCCACGCTGAAGCGCATCACCGACGACGGCTCCCTCAAGAAGTTCGAGACCACCTGGTTCGGCGAAGCCACCAAGTAGTCCGAGCCCAGGCTCCCCCAGATCCACGCAGGCGGGCCCCGAAACGACACGTTGTTTCGGGGCCCCACCTGCGCAACATGAATGTGAGAACCCCATGGCAATGACTGCACGTCAACGAGCCAAAGTCAGTTTGTACGTCCAGGCCGGAATCTTCGTCGTGGCCGTGGCCGCAGTGATCCTCGCTGTGGACTGGAAGACGATTGGCACCAGCGTCTTCAACTTCTCCAAAATCGGGCCGATGTTCCCGGACATCTTCCTGGTGGGCCTCAAAAACACCCTGATTTACACGTTCCTCGGATTCGTGGTGGGCTTGTCCGGCGGCCTTCTGCTGGCCCTGATGAAGCTCTCGTCCTTCCCGCTGTACCGCTGGCTCGCAACGGGATATATCGAGTTCTTCCGGGGTGTTCCCGCACTGCTGGTCTTCATCGCCTTCGGCTACGGCGTTCCACTGGCCTTCGGAATCCAATGGGACGTGAACATCATCGTGATGGTCTCGCTGGGTATGGTGGCAGCGGCGTACATCGCTGAAACCCTCCGTGCAGGCCTCCAGGCCGTACCCAAGGGTCAAATGGAAGCAGCCCGTTCCCTGGGCATGCCGCAGTGGCGGGCCATGGTTTCGATCGTCATCCCGCAGGCTTTCAAGATCGTCCTGCCGCCGCTCACCAATGAGATTATCCTTCTCACCAAGGACTCCTCGCTGATCTACGTCCTGGGTCTCACTGCGTCCCAGTACGAGCTCACCAAGTTCGGGCGCGACGGCATCTCCAGCCTCGGAGCCGGCCTGACGCCGCTGCTCGTGGCCGGCGCCTTCTACCTGGTCATCACCATCCCCTTGAGCCTCCTGGCACGGAAGTTCGAAAGCCGCTCCGCGCGGACGAAGCGATAGGCAGGACAGTCATGAATAACTCCACTGGGAGCACGTCCGGCGTTCGCGCTGCGGGCGTCGACATCAAAGACCTTCGCAAGTCCTACGGCAGCAACGAGGTCCTCAAAGGGATCTCCCTGACCGTTGAACCTGGTCAGGTAGTTTGCTTGATCGGGCCCTCGGGCTCCGGCAAGTCCACCCTCCTTCGCTGCGTTAACCTGCTCGAGCAGCCCAACGCCGGCACCATCAACGTGGGCAAGTTCGAGGCCACCGACCCCGACGTGGACCTCAACAAGATGCGCCAAAGCGTTGGAATGGTGTTCCAGCACTTCAACCTGTTCCCGCACCTCAGCGTCCTGGACAACTGCACCATCTCGCAGACCAAGGTCCTCAAGCGTTCCAAGTCCGAGGCCTCGGACGTAGCGCGCCACAACCTGGAGCGCGTGGGCCTGGGACACCTCGCCGACCGCTTCCCGGACCAGCTCTCCGGTGGCCAGCAGCAGCGCGTAGCTATTGCCCGCGCACTGTCCATGGACCCGCAGCTCATGCTTTTCGATGAGCCCACCTCTGCCCTCGACCCCGAAACCGTGGGCGATGTCCTGGCCGTCATGCGCAAGCTGGCACAGGAAGGCATGACCATGCTGGTGGTGACCCACGAGATGGGCTTTGCGCGGGAAGTGGCCGACCGCGTGGTCTTCATGGATGCCGGTGTTGTGGTCGAAGAAGGGCCGGCGGAAAACGTCATCAGCGCCCCCACCCAGCCCCGCACCAAGGAATTCCTGCGCCGCGTCCTGGATCCTACGCACATTGGTGTGGAGGAAGCCTAGCTCCTTCGCTTTGCTCCGCCGACGGGCGGGCGGCACTCCTTTTGTGGGTGTTGCCCGCCCGTTTTGCGTTGGGTAAGGCGCGGACGGGTTTAGCCATCCCGGGCCGGGCTTAGCCGGTTGTCAGGACCTGGCCCACAGCAGCCGAAATGGCCTCCTTGATCCGTGCATGGAGCGCCCGCAGGCCCGTCCGGTCCACGCTCACCTCCACAATGGTGCGTCCCTTGAGCGGCGCCCTGAGCGCCGAGGCAAGTTCCGCCGTCGTACTTACCGCTTGATGTCCGACGCCGTACGCCGCCGCGAGTGCCGCGATGTCCACTGAGTGCGGGGTGCCAAACAAGCGTTCGACGGCGGTGCCGTAGGCACCTGAGTCCTCCACGGCGCCGTGCTCAAGGAGGCTGAAGATCGCCCCGCCGGAGTCGTTGAGCACAACGATGCGCAGATCCGGCACAGGTTCACCGTGGCCGAGGAGCAAACCCCCGGCGTCGTGGAGGAAGGTGACATCGCCCAGAAGGACCGTGGTTTCGCGTCCGCTGCCCAAGGCAATGCCTGTGGCTGTGGCGATGGTGCCGTCGATGCCGGCGAGGCCGCGGTTGGCGTAAACACTGGCAACCGGTTCGGGGTGGGGCTGTCCGGCGAGGTCGACGTCGCGGATGCCGTTGGAGGACCCGAGCACCAGCTGCCCGCGGGAATGCTCCCAAACCGTGGCGCCGACGGATGGGCCGCTGGCAAGGGTCTCCCCCGCGAGCACTCCATCCAAGCCGTGTTGGGCGGCAGCGCCGGCGAGGAGCCAGGAATCCAACCATTCGGTTGACCCGCGGCCGGCGAATTCTGCTAGCTCGGGAAGGGTTTCGATGGGCACTTCGCGGCGACGGCCGGCTTCGTACCAAGCAACAGGAACGGGCTGGTAGATGGCTGTCTCTACTGATTCGCGTGCCAGCAAGGCGGCCACGGGACGGGACAGAGTGGCGCGGCCAAACAAGACCACACGTTCGATCGGAGATGCTGATTGGGGCCCGAAGTGCTCCAGCAACACCCGGTACGGTCCCACTGCATTCGGGCCAAAGCGTGCATTGGACGACGGCTCGGCGAGCAGTGGCAAGCCATGGGCGCGGGCGAAGGCCTCCGCCACAGGGCCAGCGTCGTGACCTGCGAGGACCACGGTGCGTCGCTCAGCGAGTTCTCTGGATGCTTCCGGGAGAACCAGTGCCTGGGGTCCGGCGTCGTAATGAAACACGCCATGTCCCCCAGCCGTCGGAAGCGCGTCACCGTCGGCTGGTACCAAGGGGTCGCGGAAGGCAAGGTTCACTTGGACGGGGCCGGGCGGGGTGTCCTCGAGGGCACCGGTTGCTGCGTACAGAGCCGTGGCAACGGCTTTTTGGGGATGGTCGCCGGCGGGAACGTCGACGGCGAATCTCACGTGATCGCCGAAGAGGTCCAGTTGGGTGGTGGTCTGGTTCGCCCCGGTTCCATGGAGTTCTTCCGGGCGGTCCGCGGAAATGACCACCACGGGAACGGCCGAATGGTTGGCTTCCATGACGGCCGGCAGGAGGTTGCCAACAGCCGTGCCGGACGTGGTTACCACCGCCACGGGAGCTTGGGTGGAGAGGGCCAGTCCCAAGGCAGTGAATCCAGCATCCCGCTCGTCGATGCGGACGTGGAGCCGGACGCGGCCCGAAGTTTCTGCTTCAGCGAGGGCGTAGGCCATGGGTGCGGAGCGCGAACCCGGCGCCACCACCACGTGCCGCACACCGCCGTCGAGCAGTGCCGTAACGGCGATCCGGGCGGCACCAATGGATGTCAGAGAGTCCTGGGAAGTCACCGTTCCAGTCTATTGGCGCAGGCGAGCCCTCAATGTTCTCTCACATCCCGGCCCACATCGGACATCCCTCTCTCACATCCCGGCCCACATCGGACATCCCTCTCTCACTAGGGTGTCGCCGTTGTTCCGCACCTCGGGCGCTACCAGTTGTGGCGCAAGCCGCCAGAACGCGGGAAGTGACAGAGCGTCCGGCTCAAAGACGCGGGAGGTGACAGAGCGTCCGGCTCAAACACGCGGGAGGTGACAGAGCGTCCGGCCCAAGCACGCGGGAGGTGATAGAGCGTCGGGGAATACAAAGTGCTCCCCCACCCGGCAACCCGGGCGGGAGAGCACTCGTCATGCGCAAGTACAAGAACCTACTTACGGAAGACCTGCACCACCGAGGGGCGGGGAGCCCGCGCCGCACCCGCAGCGGGCGTAGCTCCGGCCGGGACGTAGTCCGGGAAGAAGGAGTTCTGCGCCGCGAACGAGCCATCTTCACCTGGGTGCTGGACGGCGACGAACACTGTGCGCTCTTCGTCGTGGATGATCGGACCACAGGTTTCAGCGTCGCGGGGAACGGCAAGGAACTGCTCAACCTTGCCGCGCTCAGGTCCTTCGAGGGTGACCTTGAACAGGCCGTCGGCGTAGCCAATGGTGCCGGGGGCGCCGTCAGTGGAGATCCAGAGGTTGCCCACGGAGTCGAAGGCTACGTTGTCCGGGCAGGAGATCGGCGAGACCTTGTCCGCCGGGAAGCCTGAGAAGTACGTGGAGGTGTTCTTGGCGGGGTCACCGGCCACCAGCAGGAGGTTCCAATTGAACTTGGTGCCTGTCTGCTCGCGGCCCTCGGTAATTTCCACGACGTGGCCGTCACGGTTGAGGGTGCGCGGGTTGACCTCGGTAGCGCCTTCCTTGCCCGGCTTGCCGCGGTCCGTGTTGTTGGTGCAGGCCACGTAGACCTTGCCGGTACGCGGGTTGGGCTCAACATCTTCGCAACGGTCCATCTTGGTAGGCCCAACCTTGTCGGCGGCCAGGCGGGTGTAGACCAGGACCTCCGGAACGGTCATGCCGGGAACTGCGGAGGTGCCGTTGACTACCAGGGGCAGCCATTCGCCGGTGCCGTCGAAAGCGCCATCGGCGGGAAGCTTGCCGGTGCCGTCGATGTCGGCAGGCGAATCGCCCGTGAACTTGGCAACGTAGAGGTCACCTTCGGAGAGCAGGTTCATATTGTTCTTGCGGGCCTCGCGGGAGTCCCCGGCCTGGTACTTGCCCTTGGAGACGAACTTGTAGAGGTAGTCGAAGCGCTCGTCGTCGCCCATGTACGCCACTACCTTGCCGGACGGGGCAACAATGACGTTGGCGCCTTCGTGCTTGAAACGGCCCATGGCGGAGTGCTTCTTGGGAGTGGAGGTGGGGTCGAACGGGTCAACTTCAACAATCCAGCCGAAGCGGTTGGTCTCATTGGCGTAGCCCGGGTTGCGGGTGTCGAAGCGCGGCTCGTCGAGTTCCCACTGGCGGGTGGTCGGCTTCGCCGAAATTCCATAGCGCTTGTCGCCATCGCTGGTCCCCGGGGCAGCGAAGTAACCGTTGAAGTTTTCTTCGCCGGAGAGGATGGTTCCCCAGGGGGTGGTTCCACCGGCGCAGTTGCCCAGCGTGCCCTTGATCCAGCGGCCTGCCGGGTCATCGATCGTCTTGACCAGGTTGGTACCGGCCGCGGCGCCCGTCAGTTCGTAGACGGTGTCCGTGAGGAAGCGACGGTTCAGGGGTGCTCCCTGGACGTAGTTCCACGGCTTGTTCTTGTTCTTGCGCTCGAGCTCCACCACGGCAAGGCCATGCCCTGCCCGGCCGATGGCACGTGCCTCTTTGGGGTCGAAGCCCTCGGGCAGCATGATGTTCTCGTTGGTGTACTCGTGGTTGCTGAAGAGCACGGCACGGCGGTCCTTGGAACCCGGGATAGGCAGGATGTCCGTGTAGTCGTTGTTGTACCCGAACTGGCGGGCCTGGGCTGCGGCAGTCTGGGCGTTGAGGTCGAAGGCAGGCGAGTCGGCAAAGAGGGGGTCGCCCCAGCGGATGACAGGCTTCCAGTCGAAGCCCTCGGGTACGGTGAAGGCGTCCACCGCTGCGTCTACCGGCTTGATGGCAGTGAACTTGAGCTTGGACTTGTCGAAGCCCTTCTTCGCGGCATCGGAGAGTCCGTTTCCAGGGTCGGCTACGGCGGTCTCCCCACCGGTCACGGCACCACCGAGCACGATGGCGAGCGCTCCTGCGGCACCGAGGCCCAGGGCGGCACGGCGGGACATGGCTGTAGAAGCAATGTCGCGGAAGTAGCCGTTGGCGCTGGTGTTGCAGACATCGCCGGAGCAGGCGTTGTCGCACTTCAAAGCACAGGTAACCGCGCTTCGCTTGCCCTTGGTGTGGCCGAGCATGGGGAGCAGCGGAAACGTGCGTCCGGTGGTTTCAGACATGGGGAAGACCTTCCAGAGATGTACGAGGTTCCCGCTGAGCCTTTCAGCGGAAACCGAATCTGAGAGGTCTCTCCGGTTAAGAAACGGTGAACAAAGGATGCTGGTTTCCCGCCAGGACTGCATGCACCCTGCGAAGCCGGTCAAGCCACCAGTCCCTGCGTTCCCCCGAGGCCGCGTACTCCTCCAGCAGCCCGGGGTCTGCGACAGCCTCGCGGACGTGGATGGCGCCGTCGTCGGCCACCAAGGGGTCCAGCGAAACGTCGGAGGCAAACAGCGAAACGGTGCCAAGTCCGCATGCGTAGGGAAGTGAGGGCAACGCGGCTGCGAGCGCGAGTCCGGCGCGGATGCCCACAGAGGTATCCAGCGCGGAACTGACGACGGCGGGCAGCCCGGCTTGCTCCACGATGTCCAGCGCCCGCCGGACTCCCCCGAGTGGAGCGACCTTGACCACAAGGAGGTCCGCGGCGCCTGCTCTGGCTACCCGAAGGGGATCGTCTTCCTTGCGTACGCTCTCGTCCGCAGCGATGAGGACCGGCGTCCCAGCGTCAGTGAGCCTGCGGCGGACCTCGGCCAGACCCTCAATGGTGGGTACTGGCTGCTCGGCGTACTCAAGGCCGACAGCCGAGAGCCTGCCCAGCGCTTTCACTGCCTGCTCTACGTCCCATCCCCCATTGGCATCCACGCGGAGGGCGGCCTCCGGCAAAGCTTCACGTACTGCGTTTACCCGCGCAACGTCGTCATTCAACGACTGCCCACGCTCGGCAACTTTGATCTTGACCGCGTCCACCCGCCCGAAGCGCCCCAGCACGTCCGGGACGCGTTCTGCTGAAACGGCGGGAACCGTCGCGTTGACCGGGATGGTGTCCCTGAGCTGAGGGGGAAACCCAAGCCAGCCGGCTTCGAGGGCGGCCGCCAGCCAGCGGGAGGATTCGTCGTCGTCGTATTCGGGGAACGGACAGAACTCGCCCCAGCCCATGGGCCCGCGCAAGACGAGCGTCTCGCGCTCCATGATGCCGCGGAACTTCACGCGCATGGGGAGTGAGACCACATGGGCCGAATCGAGAAGTTCTTCGAGTGGGGGAAGCGCAGGCATAGTGCCACTGTACCGGCGGCCTGCCGGCTCGATCGCCGGTGAATCCGGCTATGTGGACAAGCTAACCGGACCAGTAGTTCCGGCCCCTGCCCAAGGCATCCCCCAGCTGGACGCCGGACAATTCGAGGGAGCTTTCCGGTAGTCCCAAGGCCTCCCACCTGGCTACCAGCGTTGTGTCCCCTTCCAGCGGCAACGGCCACAACCAGTAGCGGCCGGCGAACTGGACATAGTCGCCGTTATTACTCCCTCCGCCTCCACCCAAGGTGGTCAGCACAGGCCCAGTGACGTCGTCGGTGTCTTCGAATGCCGCCGGTCCGTGGAGGGCAGCGACAGCCTTGCGTCCGTCTGCAAAGGAGACGCCTAATTGCAGCCCCGTCCTGGGGTCCAGGCTGGAGCGCGGATGGTTGTACGACTCTTCCACGATCTCCCGCCATTCCTGATCGGATTCATCCATGCGTCGAATAGACCACACCAAGTCCAGCAGGCAACCCGTGGAGTAAACCTCCACCAGTTTCAGGGCCACCACCATCCGCGGACTGGTGTGGAGAAAACCACCGGGAACCACTCCTGGCAGTTCGTCCGACGGCGGCCCGGCCCACCCCGGCCTGAGCGGTTGTGGTTGACGCGCCTGTTCGGGAGGCTCCGGAAGGTCGTCGAAGAAGCTCATAAACCACTCTTACACCACCTCACAGGCGCTGGGGAGAGGTGTGTGGCAACCGAGAGACGGCAATCGCGATATTCTCGGAATACGACTCAATGTGGGGGAGATATGACTCAATCAACACCCGGTTCCACGACGCCTCCCGGCTGGTACCCGGACCCTTCGGACCCCCGGTTGGTCCGCTGGTGGGACGGCCGCGCCTGGACAGCCCACCAGGCTCCCCGGCAGGCTCCGCAGCAGGTGCAGTACGCACCGGCTTTCAAGGCTCCGCGTACCCCGATCAGCGAGCAAACACCGGTCTACAACCCTTTCATTTGGGCCATCACGTTGCTGCCCTTGGTCTCGGTATTGTTCATGCTCACCTGGCAGCCGGAGTTCCGCGTCATCACCACGCGTCAAGGCGTCACCACCCTTGACCCCTTCTCGATCTATACGCCGGGGTACTTCCTGCTGATGGCATCGAGCCTGGTGATCTATGGCCTTTCGGTGTTCTTCGCGTACCTGGACTATCAGCGGTTGGCGAGGTCCGGCGTCGTACGTCCCTTCCACTGGGCCTGGACGTTCCTGAACTCGGCGGTCTATGTCATTGGCCGTTCCGTCATCGTCAATAAAGTGGCGCCCAAGCGCGGGCTGTTGCCGGTGTGGATCACCATCGCCGTCTTTGTGATCAGCATGGTGGTGGCCGGCATTTGGACGTCCAACATGATGCAGACCATGATGTCGTCCTTCGGTTCGTCCCTCACCACGTAGCGCCAAAGGGAAACCTCACACGCGTTAGGTAGACTGCTGTCAACGACCGGAAGGACTCTCCGCCATGAATCGCAAGGCCACTGCCCTGGATGTCGCCAAACGTGCGGGCGTGTCCAGAAGCGCGGTCTCGCTGGTTCTGAACGGCCGGGGCGATGGGAATGTGGCCAAGGAGAGCCAGGACCGGATCCGGGCGGCGGCGCTGGAGCTGAACTACTCCCCCAACGCGATCGCACTCAGCCTGCGAAATCAGCGTTCACGGGTAATTGGCATCCTGTCCGATGAAGTGGTGGTCAGCCCGTTCGACGGCAACATCATCGGTGGCGCGGATGACATCGCCCGCAGCCGCGGCTTTGTCACAGTTGTCATGGACACCGAGCGGGACAGCGCCCGGGATGCCGGCGCCATCGAGACCCTCCTGGACCGGCAAGTGGATGGGCTCATGTACGTCACTGTGGGCTTGAAACCGATCGACGTGCCGCAGGGCATGCTCCGCGTACCGTCCGTGCTGGCCAACTGCTACGACGCCCTCCCCCAGCCGCAGCTGCACCACGTTATCCCCGATGAGGTCACCGGCGGCCGCGAAGCTGCCGAGCACCTGCTGCAGCTGGGTCACCGGGACATCGCACTGCTGGCAGGATATGAGGACTCACCGGCCGCGCCACTCCGCGTTCAGGGGTACCGGGATGCGCACGCGGCGGCCAACGTTCCTCTACGGAGCGACCGGATCTTCATGGCCGGATGGGATATTGATGCCGGCTACCACGGCGCAATGAAACTGCTCGACGGCGTGTCCCCGGCTGAACGTCCGACGGCCATTATGTGCGCGAACGACCGGCTGGCCGTCGGGGTGATGCTTGCGGCTGCACGGCTTGGGCTCAGCGTCCCTGATGACCTGTCCGTGATGGGCTACGACGACGAAACCCGGATCGCGGACACCATGGTCCCGTCACTCACCACCATGGCGTTGCCGCTGCGGGAGATCGGCCGCGCCGCCATGACCACGCTGCTGGACGCCATCGAGGGAACCAACACCATAGGAAAGGGGACCACCGTGGAAACGATGGTCCCCTGCCGCCTCGTCATCCGGGAATCGACCGGCCCCGCACCCACCCGCTGATTCCTCACGTTGCGAGGCCCACTCCGCACCCCTCGACACACCCATAACGTGCAGAACAGGCCCCACAACCAGCGCACGACGCCGGCCTGCCGCCTTATGCGGGGAGGCTCAACTCCCACACGTCGGCAGTCGCACCGTTGGGCAAGGTGAGCTGCCATTCCTCCCCCGGGGCCGGGTAGGCCCGAAGGGTGGTGGCGACGGAACCGGCACGGTATACCTCCACGAGGGAAGCGTCGACGAAGATCCGGAGCTCCTCCCCCGCAGCAAGGGAACCCGCGTAGACCACTTGGGCATCGGCACCCGCACCAAGCACCAGCTCCACGGAACCGGAAGAACCGCCCCGAACCAGTACCTCGGCAAACGCAGGCACAGCAACGGAGCCGGCAGCACTTTCAGCCACAGCAGCACCCCGGTACGCCTCAATCTCAGGCGCAGGAGTAACAGTCAGGGCCCCGTCAACCACGGACAAAACGCGGGGGTGCGTCAGGACACCCGCCCACCCGGCGTCGTCGATTTCTTCCTGGGTGCGGCCACGGCGGCCATCGCGTCCGGGACCCTCGTTGGCCCACCCCCACAACAGCGCCGCAGGAGCAGGAACAGCAGCAGCAGCAGCAGACCCGGCAGAATAGGCCAACTGCACAATCTGCGGTGCGTAGAAGTCGCGGCCAAGATCCGCCTTGCCACCCGAGGCAGGAGCAAACACGGGCAACCCCGTGACAGGATCCGCGGACAGGGAGCCGGTCAGGTATCCCACCCCGTTGGCGTGCTCGTGGTCGTCGCCGGAGAGCCATAGGGAGAACATCATGACCCACGTGGAGCCACCGGAAGAGAGAGGCACCTCCACCAGTTGCGGGCACTCCCAAATTTCAGCCGGCGTATGCACAGCGGCCACAGGATCAGCAGAGGTCAGCCAGATGCCTTGGTACTCCCAGACGTCAAGGGAGTCCACTGTGTACAGCAGCAAAGCGGCGCGCCCGTCGGAGAGCCCTGCACCCTGCATGGCGTAACGGGCACCGTTGAAGCGGAAGATGAAGGGGTCGCGGACGGCGGTCACCAACGGATCCTCAGGCATGGACGCAGCCACGTGCCCGTCTTGCTCCCACGTCACCAGATCAGCGGAACCGCGGGCGATCACCACTTGCGAGTGCCCGCCGTGGTCCTTGATCCCGGAGTAGGCGGCGGTGGGCACGCCATCGTCCGAGGTCACAACGCCCGTCCAGCAACCGGCGGAGTCGGGCCCGCCCGCCTGGGGAGAAAGCGCCACAGGGTGCTCTTCCCAACGCACCAAATCACCAGAGCTCACGTGCCCCCAGTTGATCTGCGAATGCCGCGCGGACGAGGGGTTGTACTGGAAGAACACGTGGTACCGGCCGTTGATGAAGCTGATGCCGTTGGGATCGTTGATCCAACCCTGCGCCGGACGAGGGTGGAAGCGCGGGAAGGCGGGATCCGGGTGTGTCGCCGCCATGGAAAGAGAGGAAGAGAGTGCAAGGTCCGTCAACGGAACCCCTTTCAAAAGAGGGTGTGAATTATTTGCCCGTGCCCGCGGTGAGTCCGTCCTGCAGCGCGCGCTGGCCGAACATGAACACCACCAGCGCGGGAATCATGGAGAGGACAACGCCGGCCAGGACCACGGAGATGCTTCCGGTGCCGAGGTTGCCTTGAAGGGAGACCAAGCCCAGCGGGAGGGTGAAGTTCTGCTCGGAGATGGTCATGATGAGGGGCCTGAAGAACTCGTTCCAGTGGAAGTTGAACGCCAGAATGCCCACGATCGCCAGGCCCGGCATGGCCAGCGGCGCATACACGGAGCGGAAGGTCCGCCACGGCGAGGCGCCGTCGATCGCAGCCGCTTCAGCGAGCTCACCCGGCAGCCCCATGAAGTACTGGCGCATCAGGAAGGTACCGAACGCCGTCGGAATGGCCGGAATGATCAGCGCGAGCAGCGTGTCCGAGAGGCCCACGCCACGGATCAGCATGAAAACGGGCACGATCGTCACCTGCGCCGGAACCATCATGGTGGCCAGCACGATCGAGAACAGGGCACCCCGCCCCCGGAACTTCAGGTGCGCAAACGCGTACCCTGCCAGTGCGGCGGTGATCATCTGCCCCACCGCGATCAAACCGGTCACCAGGGCGCTGTTCACTACCAGCGCCACAATGTTGAGCTGCTTGAACACTTGTTCGTAGGAGGTCAGGTCCGGATTCAGGGGCAGGAAGGTGGGCGGCAGCTGGAAGGATTCCGACGGCGGTCGCAGCGAGGTGGACAGCGTCCACAGCACCGGCCCCAGGACAAAGACGGACGCGATCAGCAAGACAACGACGCGGATGGCCACTGACCAGTCGCGCTTCTTCCGCTTCACTACAGGCGCCGTGGTGGTGACACGTTCTTGAATGGTAGTCATGGCGGGCCTTACTGGTAGAAGACGAATCGTTTGCTGAGCCGGAATTGCGCGGCGGTGATGGCCATGATGATGAGCGTCAGGATCACGCCGATCGCCGATGCCTCGCCGAACTCAAGGCGCTGGAATGCGGACTCGAAGATCACCATCACGGCTGTACGCGTCGAGTCGCCGGGCCCGCCGCGGGTGAGGACATAAGGCTGGTCGAACACCTGCAGCGCGTTGATGATCGCCATGACCGAAGCCACCAGGGTGGTGGGACTGAGCAGCGGCAGGGTGACGAACCAGTGCTTGCGCCAACCCGTCGCACCGTCAATCGACGCGGCCTCGTACGTCTCCACCGGAATGGAGGCCAGGCCACCGATGAACAGGAGGAATGAGAACCCGAAGTTTTGCCACACGTACACAAGAATTACGACGGCGGCAGACCCGGTCGGCGTCGTCAGCCACGGGACCGCTGGGATGCCCACGATGGACAGCAACCAGTTCACCACGCCGAATTGCTCGTTGAAGAGGTAGCGCATGAAGATCGATACCGAGGCCGCGGACAGGATCAGCGGGAAAAAGAAGGCGGAGCGGAAGAACACCCTGAGCCAGGCCGGGAGCTTCTCCTGCACCATGATCGCCAGGCCCAGCGCCAGTCCGAGTTGGAGGGCCACTGCCACCACAACGAACACGATGGTGTTCAGGAACGAGACCCGGACGGTGGGGTCCTGGACTACCTCGGCGAAGTTATCGAAACCCACGAACGTCGGCGCTGAGATGATGTCCCAGCGGAAGAAGGCGAGCGCAATGGAAGCGACGATCGGCAGGAGGGTAAAGATGCCCATGCCCACGATGGTTGGGGCCAGGAAGGCCCACGGCAGCCAGCGTTGTTGGACGCGGCCGCGCTTGGAGATTTGTCCGTTCTTATGGGCGGCCTGGCGACGACCCGGCTCACTCCCCGTGCCTGTAGGAGTACTGGTGGCGGTGCTCATGGCTGCCTCCTCAGGGCAATTTCGAGGTCACGCTGCATGGAGCTCAGGGCGTCTTTGAGTTGGCGCTCGTCCCCACTGACAGCCAGGCTGACGTTTTTCATGAGGGCGGTTTCGACGGCGGCCTGCTGGGGTGGCGCTGGAATGGGCCCTGTGGTGGGGAACTTGTCCAGGGTGTCGTAGAAGACCTTCCAGTTCCGTGGACCTGTTCCTGCGTAAAGCTGTTCGTTGACCATGGAGCGCCGGGCGGGTGTGGTGTTCGGTGTGGGGAAGACGATCTGCATGGCTTCGCGGCTGGAGCTGAACTTCACCCATTCCCAGGCGGCATCCTTGTCCTTGGCGGTCTTCATGATCGCGTACCCGGCTGTGCCGAACTGGTGCCGTTGGGTGCGCCATTTGGGGAAGAACTGAACGTCGAAGTCGTTTTCGGTCATCCCCGCCTCGTGGAGGCCTTGGACCCAGTAGCCGCCCGCCGGCGTCGTACCTATCCTGTTGGAGGCGAAGAGGCCGATCAGAGCGCTGCCGCCGCCTTCCTCCGGCCGGACACCCAGCCCGTCCTTGACCAGTCCGCGGAGGTAGTCGAAGGATTCGAAGACCCGGGGATCGTCGGCGTTGGGTTCCAGCCACTGGTAGCCGCCGGAGCGGAGGCTCCGCGAGGGATCGTTGGCGTAGAAGCCGTCCCACAGCCACTCGCCGCCCGGGGACTTGGTCTCCTTGAGGAAGCTGGTGTCGTTGGCGTAGAGCCATGGCACCACACCGCCGAAGAGGCGGTTGGTCCAGTAGTACGGCGTGAAGTCCTTGGGATTTGCCTTCTTCATGGCTGCGAGGGTGCTGCGGAAGTCGGTGTGCGTCCAGTTGTCGGAGGGCCGTTCCAGTCCCGCTTTAGTGAGCGCAGTGGTGTTGTAGTACATGTTGGCGGCATTCCAGTCGATGGGGAGCTGGAACAGGCTGCCTTTGTACATGAATGCTTCCACCAGGCTGGGGTGGACGTCCTCGAAGTACTCCTTCATGTGGTCCGCGTCCCGGCGAAGGTAGTCATCCAGCGGATGGGCCAGCTTTTCTGCAAAGAGCTGCGCGCCTTCCGTGGCCACGTACACCACGTCCGGCGGGGTGCCTGCTGCCACCATGGTGAGGATCTTGGTAAAGAAGTCCTTCCAGTCGACAGCTTGGATCGCCTGGACCTTGACCTTGATATCAGGGTGGACTTTCGCAAAGGCATCGATGACCTTTTGACGGGCTGCGGCGTCGGCCGCGGTGCCCATGATGGCGATGCTGAGGCTGTTGTCTCCCCGGCCGGGGATGTCCGTCCCGGTCAAGCGCGGCCACGACGCCGCGGTTACTCCAACAATCCCGGCGCCGAGGGCTGTGAGGGCACTTCTGCGTGTGAATTGACGCAAAGCCCCATTGGTTCCCGACATGTAGATTTCCTTCCCTAACACGTGTTAGGAAGCCTAAACCTGTCACCTAACACGTGTCAACCGTCACAGGAATGTTGCAGGGATCTCACTTTGCCGCGCCACGCTAAGGCCGAACTCACACCGGCCTTCCAGAGAACTGTGGCACCCTAGACAGAATGAGTTCCCAGCAATTCCGCACCAGCGGGAGGTCGAGCAAACGGCCGCTTCAACAGCGCGACGCAGGCATCGGAACAGGATTCCTTTTCATCCTGGCCACCATCACCAGCGTGGTGGGCCTGGCCGCAACGTACTACTTCTTTGTGCGCACCACCATGGGCCAGTTCATCGACGAATCAGCGCTTGTTGAAGCCACCGTGCTGGGCGGAACAGCCGGGAGGGCCTCTACGGAGTTCCTGGACATGCTGCCCATGCTGTCGCTCGCGATCGCCGCCATCATGGTGCTCTTCGTAACCATCGCCCGGCGCCGCTGGAAAGCCGCCGGCATCGCCGTGGCCGCCTGCATCGCCGCCAATGCAGCCACGCAGATCCTCAAGTTCCTCATCCCGGACCGGCCCGACCGCGGCGTCCAAACCCTGGAATTGAACTCACTTCCCTCCGGGCACACCACCCTTGCCGCCTCCGCTGCCGCCGCCGTGTTCCTCATGGTGTCGCCACGCTGGCGCCCGCTGGCCGGGTTCCTGGGCAGCACCTTCGCCGTGGCCACCGGCGTTTCCACGCTCATCAACCAGTGGCATCGCCCAGCCGACGTCGTAGCGGCCTTCCTGGTAGTCGGCGCCGTCATGGTCCCCGCGGGGTGGCTCATCCTCCGCACAGGGACCAGCTGGAACGTGTGGAAGGGTTACGGCGAGCACTGGGCGGCATCCCGGCTGTGGGTATGGCTCACGGTAACCGCGCTGGTGGTGGCCGGCGTTGTCGCGGCCTACTCACTACTGCAGGTCATGCCCGGCCTGAGCACCGACAGCACCATCGACTACTTCTGGGCCGGCACGGCCTTCATTGTGATCGCCGGCTATCTGTCAGCACTGGGCGGCACTTGGCTCTTCGGACTGGCTGCGCGGAAGAACTAGACGCTCCATACGCACGACGGCGGCGCACCCTTCCGCGCCGATCGCACCAGTGCTTACGGCGGCGATTCGCGCAAAACGGTGCGCCGACGGGTAGCGACAGGGCTGCTAGTCCTCCGGACCCACTGAATCGAAGAACATGGGGTCCTCCGCGGCCACATTCCCCCGAAGGTGCGCCTGTTCCCGGATGAAGAGTTGGTCATCCGCAGTGAGCAAAGTGCCGCCGTGGATGTCCACGGCCCCGTCCTCGCCGGTTTCGTCATTGAAGATGGCAGTCATGGTTCGGGGCACAATCTTGCTTCCCGGATTGTCGATGAGCCATTGTTGCGTGTCCGGAGAAAGCTGACTCCAAAATTCCCTGATGTGCATAGTGATCAGCGCTGCCGTTCATTGTTGGGGTGGATTTGTGGGACCTGAATGCGCTGCGCAATCTCTCTGGATACTGGGGCGGGTCCTCCTTCTTCAGGCTACGCCCCGTCGGGTCATTCCTGACCCAAATGCCAAGACCTTTCTGAACAAGACGTCGACGTAACCCCGTTCAGTGGGTTACAGTTAATCCACTCGTTGGATAAACAAGGCAACTTCCCAGGAGCACCCATGTCTTCCACCCTCAGTCCCCGCCCGGCCCCCGCCACGGCATCGACTCTCTCCCTCCCGGCGTCCCGCGATCTCGTGGTCGATTTCATTCGCGTCGCCTGCATGTTTGCCGTGGTGGCCGTCCACCTGCTCATGATGGGCATCAGCGTGGACTCCTCCGGCATCGGGGTGGGGAATCCCCTGACGTCCTTGAGCTGGTTCGCGCAGGGTACGTGGTTCGGCCAGGTCATGCCGCTCTTCTTCGTGGTGGGCGGCTTCGCGTCGCTTACCTCGTGGCGGAGCCTGCAACGCAAAGGCGGAGACGCCGGCGACTACCTCCGGAACCGCGTGCTCCGACTGGTACGTCCCACGGTCGCCCTCTACGCCTTCCTCACCATTGCGCTGTGGAGCGCGACGGCGGCCGGCGTCCCGGGCGACCTTCTTACCGTTATCGCTGCGGGCGCCGGAGTTCAGTTGTGGTTCCTGGCTGCATACCTGATCTGCCAGGCGATGGTTCCCACCATGGCCAAGCTCCACGGCCTGGCACCGTACCGGACCGTCGCAGCGCTGGCCGCTGGCGCCGTCGTCGTTGATGTTGTTCGCTTGGGCTTGGAGCACAATCCGTGGGGTTTCGACTCAAATCCGGTCGGACTGCTGAACATGGTGTTCGTGTGGGGGTTGCTGCAGCAGCTTGGCTTTTTCTACGCCGATGGCTTCTTTGACCGGTTTGCCCGCTGGAAGCTGGTCCTGGCCGCGGTTGCTTGTTATGGAGCGCTGGTCCCGCTGACGGGTGCCGGCCCCTACCCCGTGGATATGCTGACCAGCCAGAACCCGCCGATGTTCCCGCTGGTGTTGGTGGGCTTGGCGCACGTTCTGCTGGTGAAGGCCGTGTATCCGATGTTGCAGTGGTGCGTACGGGTGGGCTGGGTGCAGAAGGTGATGTTCGTGGTGGGCAGCCGTGCCATGACCATCTACCTGTGGCACCTGCCGTTGATCATTGCCTTGTTCGGGATCGCGCTGGTCCTGCGGCTGCCGTTCCCTGAGCCCGCCAGCACCGAGTGGTGGCTGAGCCGTCCCCTGTTCTACGTTGCAGCGTGGGCGCTGGTGTTGCTGGTCTCTACGCCGCTGGTCCGCTTGGAACTTGCCGGCACCGCGCTGGCTCCCGGTGCTTCAAGACCGTCCATGTGGCGTATCGCTCTTGGTACTGTGCTGGCGATCATCCCGCCCTTCGTGGTGATGAGGCAGGCCCTTGATGTCACCAATGCGACGTGGGGTTTGGTTCTGTTGGTGATCGCCGTGGCACTTGTTACCGGCAAGGTCCCGGACCGGGCGTGGAAGACGCCGCGGCTGATGGGGCGGACAGAAGCCTGACCGGCTCAATAAAGCAAGCCTTCACCAGCGGGCTCCCGCGGGGTAGATTCTGCGCTACCGCACCCGGCCACCCAATTACCGGGTCACCACAGGGAGATGCAGGACATGCATACAAAGCACAAACCACGCATTGAAAAACGAACCTCTGCCCTTGCAGCAGGAGTGGCGACCATCGCGATTCTTGCCTTAGCAATAACTCCACCCGCGCTGGCTGCCAAAGGGACGGACAGTCAGGCCCTTCGGGACGCCGTCACTGCGGACGCAATCGTCGGCCACCTCGAAGAACTCCAAGCGATCGCTGAGGCCAATGGCGGCACGCGATCTGCCGGTACTGCGGGCCATGTGGCCTCGGCGGAGTACATCGAGGATCAGCTTGAAGCCGCAGGATTCGTGACACAGCGCCAGTACTTCGAATACCTCAAGTTCAACCTGACGGGTGAATCTTTTGAGCGCCTTACGCCAACCCCAAGGACATACACCGAGGACGATTTTGCTGCGATGTCGTACTCCGGCTTCGGCGAGGTTACGGGGAATGTGACCCCGGTGGACATCAATCTCACAGGCGACCGTGCCTCAACCAGTGGTTGCGAGGCTATCGACTTCACCGGATTTGTAGCCGGAAGTATCGCACTCATTCAGCGTGGCACCTGTCCTTTCAACACCAAGGCCGTGAACGCCCAAGCTGCGGGGGCAGCAGGCGTGATCATCTTCAACCAGGGCGACGCCGATGATCGGCTGGGCAGGGTGGATGGAACCCTCGGCGCCCCCACAGCTGACAACCCGGAAGTGACCGTCCCAACGGTAGGTGCAAGCTTTGCGGTCGGTGAGGAACTGGCCGGTCTCACGGGTGCTACGGTGCGCATCGTGGTTGAGGGCAATACCCAGCCGATCGAAACCTTCAACGTCCTGGCAGATACGGCCGGGCGCGCAGACCGCACCGTGGTGGTGGGTGCGCACCTCGATTCCGTCGCTGAGGGTCCCGGCATCAATGACAACGGCTCCGGATCCGGTGCCATCCTTGAGACGGCCTTGCAGTTTGCGGCACTTGGAATTTCTCCGGAAAACCGCGTGCGGTTTGCCTGGTGGAGCGGCGAGGAAGATGGCCTGATTGGCTCCGACTACTACGTGGCCCAACTGAGTAAGAGTGACGTCAAGAACCATGCACTCAACCTCAACTTCGACATGGTGGCTTCACCCAACCCGGTCAGGTTCGTCTACGACGGTGATGGCAAACCACTCGGAACCGCGGGGCCCAACGGTTCAGCCTTGATCGAGAAGGTGTTCCTGGACTACTTCGCCTCTCAAGGTCTGGCTACGGAGCCCACAGAGTTCGACGGCCGCTCGGACTACTTCGGGTTCATCGAAAACGGCATTCCGGCCGGTGGCCTTTTCACTGGTGCTGAGGAGATCAAGACCGCGGAGCAGGCGGCCATTTACGGCGGCACGGCAGGCGTTGCCTACGACCCCTGCTACCACCAGGCCTGCGACGACATCACCAACATTGACACTGCGGTCCTGGAACAGATGGCCGACGCCATTGCCCACTCCACGCTGGTCTTCGCTGAAACCCAGTCCGCGGTGAACGGCACCGCGAAGGGCACGGGCAACCTGAAGCTCGATTTCAAGGGCAACCAGGCAGTCCGCTAGTAGTTCTGTTTAAATGCGACAACGGCCGCCGGGCAATCCCTCACGGGGCTGTCCTGCGGCCGTTGGTGTCGTTGCGTTGGAGAGCAGGCCTATGTGTCGGAAGCAGCCTTTGCTGGAGCTGTATCCAACACACGCCGTTTCACGTCCTGACGGGTCGTCTCTGCTTGGAATCCAGAGGCAGTGAGTCCCGCCCGCCAGTCCCCGCGACACTTCGCCAGTTCTTCGAAGCACGCCCTGATCAGTTCCTTGGGCGGGGGGATGTGGCCATCACCAGTGTCGGGTCCCCACCGGTCCATCAGCATGAAGAGGTTGTCCGAGTCACCAACAACATCAACAAATGGCAGCTGGTGCTTCTGGATATGGAACCAGTCCTTGGCGTTCTGAATAAGAGCCACTGTGTGACTGAAGCCCGCCGAATACGCCGGAATAAGGTTATGAGCCACGCTGGCCGGTAATTCGGACATATCCTTGCCGTCCATCTCCCAGGCGTAAGTCATGTAGCGCTCCACCGCCCCAGGGTAGAAACGGGAAATGGATGTCTGCGGATTGACAGCAAGCGCCAGCGATGTTGGGAAGAACCTCGACAAAGCAAGGCTGGCGTATCCGCCGGCTGAACTGCCGAAGAACACCAGGTTGTAACCTCCGGTCTCCCTCACAATGCGTCTAACAACGTCCGCCAGGGTCTCCTGAAGGTCGGGCTGCTCTTTTGAGCCCGCATACCAAGCCAGGTTGAAGTCAGTTGATTTGCGGAGGCTGGGATCTGAGATAAAAATGCGGTTGACAGGTAGCCCGGCGGTGACTCCTTGCCCCAGGAACCACGGGAGTCGGACGTCTTTGTCGACCGCTCCGTGGAAGCACACCAAGGTGGTATCGGAATCGGCGGGGACGTTCAGTATCTCAAGCGGCAAGCCCTGGTGCTGGATCTCGATCAGCCCTGCAGGAACCTCTTCAGCGGACAGGAATGAGTGAAGGTCCGGGAAGCTGGATGGCGTCGGGGTATCGACAACTAGGTTTTCAGACACCACGGTAGTCTAGCCGCGGAGGTCGGAGACCCCAGAATCCCGGAACATGACCAGCACACCTCAGTAATTCCGCCGGTGCTTCAATCTGGGAATTGCGACGGCGAACACTACTGCCGCTGCGAAGCCCAGTACGCCTGTGGCCCAGATCCCTGCGGACAGCGAGATGGCGGCCGTCAGCCCGGAAAGCAGCACCGGTCCCCCGGTTCCGCCCGAGTCAGCAATGAAGCGCCAGATGCCCAGAAAGTGGCTCCTGCCGTTGTCCGGCGAGAAGTCGGCACCCAAGGTCATAATGAGTCCTGAACTAATGCCGTTGCCGAACCCGATCAGCAGCGCGACCAAAAGCAACGGCACAAACCCGGCAGTGAACGGAATCAGGATCAAGGCCGATCCCATGATCACCGTGGACGGGATGGCCACCCATTGCCGGCCCTTCCTGTCCATAAGCTTTCCGGCAGGGTAGAACACCAGCATGTCGATTGCGCCGGACAGGCCGAACAACAGCGAGGCATGGGTGGCATCAAGCCCCAAGTGATCCGCCCACAACGGGATCACCACCTGACGCGAGGCACGCAAGGCACTCAACAAGAGAATTCCGAACCCAACGGTCAGGAACACGCCCGCATGGGAGGCAGCGACGCTCCGCAGCGTGGACGCTGGAGGGCGAGGGGCGCCGTCGGACGTATCCGGAGCCACTAAATCCGGGATGGTGAGCGACAAAGCCGCGGCCGCCATCATGCCCGCAAAGCCCACCCAATACGCGCCGCTTATGCCCGCAAACTGCATGACGCCGGCCCCAACGAACGGTCCAATGAAGAGACCGATCCTGGTCACGCCACCCAATGTGGACAGTGCCCGTGCGCGATAGAGAACCGGGACCGCTTCGGTGAGGAATTTCTGCCGGGCAAGGTTGAAGACGCTGGCTGACATGCCAACGAGTGTCATCGAGACCGCCAGCAGCCACAGGCCGTGCTCCATTTGCGGTGCGAAAGCCGCCGCACCCAGCGCTATTGCGCCCAAGGCACCGGCCCCGACGATCGACCATCGTTCGCCGAACTTCTCCGTGATGATCGACGCCGGAATGTTGAAGATCCAGGAGCCCAGTCCAATCAGCGTCACTATCAGCGCGGAAACTGCCACGGACGCCCCGAGGTCACGCGCCGAGAGCGCGATGACCGGCAGGACCGCCCCTTCACCAATACAGAACAGCAACGCGGGCCCGAAGGCCGGCAAAGCAACGCTGCGAAGGCTGAACGTTTGGTTTGTCTGGGTCTTGGTCATCCCTTTCATCCTAGGACTGCGATTACCGAGGTCAGGGGCAGCATTACGTTGTGCAATGCCCACCCGTGTCCCAGTGCGCTCCGCAGTCCGTTGCGGCCCCTGGGTCCGGAGCCGCAACGAACTACCTGCCGAGCGGGATTGCGCGCCGAGGACTACCGGCGGTTGGCTGCTTCCTTCCGGCGGCTACCTACTGCCAAGAGGAGACCCATGAGGAGCATGGCGCCCGCCCAGAAAACGACGGTGCCGTTCAGTCCCGTAGTGGCCAGTGCGTTTGAGCTCCCGACGGCGGTAGAGGCTGCCGCCGTGATCGAGCCCTGGGTTGAACCAGCCGGAACAATCGTGGCGGCTTGGGTGCCGACACCTGCCGTATCGATACCGGTGTTACCACCGGGGACGAGTCCGCCACCAGCAGGCGGGTTCACGGTCGGAGGGTTCACCACCGGAGGCGTAACAACCGGAGGGTTCACTACCGGAGGCGTAACAACCGGAGGGTTCACTACCGGAGGCGTAACAACCGGCGGATTCACTACCGGAGGCGTAACAACGGGTGGCGTGACAGTGCCCACCGATCCGCCGCCGACCCCCACCGAGGTGGAGCCGACGCTTACAGGAGCCGTAATCGGAACGATCACCTGGGTGCCTGAGAGGAGTCCATCATTGCCGGAAGTGGTGCTGCCACCCGTGGTACCAGCAGGAGCACTCCCACCGCTGGTTCCGGTGTTCGTAGCTGATGAGTCACCCAACACACCGGCCGAGGTAGAGCCCACGTTCACCGGAGCCGTAATCGGCGCGACGACCTGAGTGCCAGAGCCGATGCCATACGAACCATTCGTCGAGGCACCCGACGAGGTCCCACTAGGAGCAGCTGGAGCAACAGGCGCGAACGAACCGGACGTAGCCGCAGAGTCCCCAGCTACACCCACAGCAGTGGCTCCGATGTTAACAGGGACCGATATCGGAGCCACTACCTGAGCGCCGGATGCGATTGACTCTCCCCCCGACGTTGTTGCCTGCGCCGGCGCAGGAGCCGGTGCAGGAGCTGGAACTGATGCTGCGGGCGTGGTGGTGACTGATGAATCCCCCAAAACACCGGCCGACGTCGAACCCACGGTGATAGGCACCGTCACTGGCGCTACCACTTGGGTTCCCGAGGCGATGCCGCCGGAACCGCTGGTCCCGGCCGCCGGCGTCGAACCTGTTGCCGCTGCTGGTGCGGCAGGTGTGGCTGGGCTCGCCACAGTGGAGCCCCCCAGCAGACCCACTGACGACGAGCCCAGGTTCATGGGCACCGTGACCGGGGCGACTACTTGCGTCCCGGAGCCGATGCTGCTGGAACCATTGGTGGTGGCGGCAGGCGCGTGGCCCGAACCTCCAGCAGTTCCCGGCGCGGACGCCGTAGCTGCTGAATCCCCCAACAGTCCCAGTGATGTGGCGCCCTTGGAAATCGGCGCTGTTACTGGCGCTATGACCTGCGTTCCGGAAAGGATTCCATCCTTGCCGGAAGTGGTGTCCGCGGCATTGGCCGCGGTTGCGCTGAGGACAATCATGCCCCCGGCAAAGCACGTGCCGATGAGGCACCTGCGTAAGGTCCTGTTCATGGTGATCTTCTCCTGAAAGTCTTGTTCCCGTAGGCGTCCGTTGACGGATCGCCTGCATTGCCGTCGACTGCGTCTTGTTGCGCAGCGGGGCTGGGGAACTAGTCAGGAGAGGAGCCGGGATCGAATGAAACCGGCTTTGGATGTTGTTCATCGCTGACCGGCTCCAGGTCAGTGAGGGAATCTGCGGGAATGATCAATGCACCGTGCAGGAATGCCGCTGCGGCGCTCGGGGGCCCGTTCTGGGAGTTACCCGAGCCGGTGCCCGCGAGTCCGGCCGGCACTGATCCGGAGCCGGCAGGGAGGTCTGCGGGTTCCGCAGGCTCCTGGGCTGACCCAACTCCGACGGCTTGTTCTGAGCTTGCAGAACCCAGCACACGGGATATGGACAGCACCGGCGACGCCGCGGTGGCGGTACCCGGAGCATTGGCACGGGTGGCTGGCACGGTTCCTGCCGCTGCAGGTACCTTGACTTCATTTTCGGTCGCAGCCGCCCCCGGCTGTGAACTTACGACGCCGGAACCCGGCAGAGTGCCAACGCCCGGTGCCGCGTCTCCTCCCGGCGCTGCTGGAGGTGAGGTTCCCACGCCTCCAGGCAGAGGTGGCAGAACCGGCGCGGTGACCGATCCGACAGGGGGCAGACCCTTGTCAACGACGTCATCAACCACGTCGACGATCGGCTGAACAATCGGGTTGGTCACGTCGGTGACTGGTTCCAGAGCAACAGGTTTCAGCGCTTCGTTGACGGGAGGGACCATTGTCGTGACCGCGCGGTCAACGGTTCCGGTTACCGGCGCGACCACCGTGTCCACAACAGTTTCGGCGGTGTCAGCCGGAACCACAAGGTTGACGACTGGGACGTTCTCCCCAAGTGCGTCGACAGATCCCGCAACTTGCTCCACGATGGGTGTCACTACCGGAACTGGAACGGAGATTGGTTTTGCGGGCACGACCGTTTTGACCGGTGCGGGCAGCGGCACGTTGGGAAAAGGGAGGCTGACTGCAGGGGCCGTCGCCTGTGGAACCGCAGCCTTTGCAGCGGCCCCGACGGCGTCAACAGCCGCTGTGGTCGTCGCACCTATCATCCTGGTTGCTTGGTCGGAGGTACTGCTTACCGACCCGGTCGCCGAGGGCACAGTTGAGGAGACGGTGGACGTTACTTCACCAAGAAGTGAGCGATTATCAGCGGCTCCGGTATCGGCACTGGCGCCTGTTGCGGAGAGAGCCATCCAAAGTGCCGTTCCGGCTCCAGCGATCATGACTGAGCGGAGAATGTTGGTAGCACGCGGGAAGACGCGTGTGCCCTTCATCTCGACACCCCCAGGTAGTCGCGAACCGAACGGTCGCCTTCATCCTAGGACTGGAGTTACCCAATAGTCCATGGTTGGGAGTCAACAAGGTGACAAATTCATAAGGAACCTTGTTACGAAGGGTAGAACCCGGTCTTTTCAGGCCCGAAGTCCGGCGTGGCCAGCGACGCACGACCCTGGGCATTGGTTTCCTGAAGCCTCTTGATGAACCAACGGGACTGCTCAGGGCCGTAGGGAAGGACCGGAATCGCTTTGGTCGCGTCCGAGGGCATGTCACGGATGGACTGTGTGGCCTGCCGGACTGCCGTACCCATGGTGTCTGCCATGGTCTTCACGAACTCGTCACTGGCAGGTTTGCCGTGACCTGGAACCAGGAATTCATAGCGGTGGCGTAGAGCGGAGATGTGCCGCAAGGCATCGGCCCACTCTTCCGGATACGAGTCCTCGAATGACGGATGCGCGCCCTGCTCCACCAAATCGCCAACATACAGCGTGGTGCTGGTGCCCACCAGGAGGTCGCCATCAGTGTGGGCCCTTCCAAGATAGAAGAGCGTGGCAGTGATCCCACCGAGGTCCACCAACACGGGCTGGTCATGGACCAACGCGTTCGGAACAACGATGTCAACGGCGTCACCCTCCCCCGCTGCCATCTCAGGTTCGTTGGTAGCGACGAAGCGCCGCTGGTTGTCGGCGTCTTTCTCGATAGCCGCCGCACAGTTGGCATGCGCCCAAAACTCCGTGACGCCGTCGTCCGCGAAGACGGCGTTGCCGAAGTAGTGGTCGTAGTGGGCATGGGTGTTCACAACCACCAGTGGAAGCTGGGTCTTCTCGCGCACTGCTGCGAGGATCTCACGGCCTTGGCGGGGGCCACAGCCGGTGTCGATGACCATAGCGAGTTCGGAGCCCACTACGAGCCCGGTGTTCAGTAAGGACCCCTCGGTTTCCAGGACGTAGTTGTTGGGACCGAGTTCTAGCCAAGCTGACAATTGATTCTCCGTTTACAGTGCAATCCGGCGATGTTCAGGCCTCTACTCTACCCACGGAAAGCTGGGAGGGCGCGGAACCCGGACTATCGCGGCGCACTGATTTACGTGCAGTGCCTCAGAGGATGGCAGTCATGATGTTCCAGCCGGATCCTACCTGGGTGGCATAGATCCAGCCGCCCGAACCGTTGCCGCCGTAGAGAACCAGGTCGCCGTTGCTGGCGCGACCCAAGAGGTCTACGGTGCCGTCCCCGTTGAAGTCGCCCGGAGATTCGATGGCGGTCATGATGTTCCAGCCTTGACCGATCTGGCCAGCCGGGAGCCAGCCACCGGAACCATTGCCCGGGTAGAGCAGGAGTGCTCCGGAGCCGTTGCGGGCCACGACATCGGCTTTGCCGTCTCCGTTGAAGTCACCCACGCCCTCAATGGCGGTCATGACGTTCCAGCCCTGACCGATCTGACGGGCAGGAAGCCAACCACCGGAACCATTACCCGGGTACAGCCACAGGACACCGGCGGAGTCGCGGGCAATCACATCGGTCTTGTAGTCCCCATTAAAATCACCGGGAGCTTCAATGGCAGTCATCACGTTCCAGCCCGAGCCGATTTGGCGGGCAGCAAGCCAACCACCGGAACCATTACCCTGGTACAGCCACAACCGGCCGCTGGAATCGCGGGCCAGGACGTCGGCATTGCCGTCGCCGTCGAAGTCACCGGGAGCCTCGATGGCCGTCATGCCATTCCAGCCCGAACCGATTTGGCGGGCAGCAAGCCAACCGCGGTAGCCGTTGCCTGCGTACAGCCACAACCGCCCGGTGGAGTCGCGGGCCAGGACGTCGCTGCGGGAGTCGCCGTCGAAATCGGTGATCTTTCTCCTGTTGACCGGGGCCGTCCCGCCGTACGTGGCGAGTGCCTTGTTGGCGTCAATAAGGCCGGCACCACAACCAGCCGGGCACCCGGCCGGAAGAGGCCTCGAGGTTGCTTTCAATTGCTGCTCCACCTGGGCCGGTGTGACGCCGCTGCCCTCGGCCGAGATCAGCAACGCCGCCAGCCCAGCCACCTGAGGTGCCGCCATGGAGGTTCCCTGCATCCAGGCGTAGGCAGATCCGGCGCTGGTGGTTTTTCCGAAGTTGAACGTAGACAGGATCCCGTTCTTGGCAGCCTGGCTCATGTCGCCGCCAGGTGCTGTGACGTCCACTGCACTGCCGTAGTTTGAGTACTGCGCGCGGCCGCCGGAAGCGTTGCTGGCGGCCACGGTGATGACGTTTTCGCAGTTGGCCGGGCTTGCATCTGCAGCGGGACGGTTGGAGTTTCCTGCCGAAACCACAACTACGGCACCGGCGTTGCGGGCGAAATTAATGGCGTTTTGGTAGGTAGCCGAGCAGGGCTTGATACCGCCGAGGCTGAGGTTGATCACGCGGGCCGGATTGGGGTTGACCGGCGCACCGGTAACGGTTCCGCCAGCGGCCCAGATGATGGAATCAGCGATGTCAGAGGTGTATCCGCCGCAGTAGCTCATGGCCCGAACGGGCAGGATCTTGGCATTCGGAGCTACGCCGGTGACGCCTTGCCCGTTGTTGGCAACCGCTGCGATGATCCCGGCCACATGGGTGCCGTGCCACGACGAGTTTTGAGCGGGGCTTCCAACCTCGCACACGCCAGCCGGCTCCCAGTCACCTTGATCGGTGGGGTCCGGATCGCGGCCGTCGCCGTCCCGGGCATCCTCGGCGTAGGAGATCATGTCATAACCGGGCAGGACGTTCGCGTCCAAATCCTCGTGCCGGGTGATCCCGCTGTCCACCACGGCAACAACAACGTTCTCGCCCTTGACGTAGTCCCAGGCTCCCGCCGCATTGATGCCGGCAGGACCCTTCAGGTTCCACTGATCCGGGAAGCCGGGGTCAGTGGCATCCGCGGTGGCGTGCATGATGTCATCCGGCTCTGCGTAGGCAATGGCTGGATCGGTGCGCAGCGTTTTGACGAAAAGCGCGGACTCCGCAGCGGAAAGTGGCTTATCGAGCTTGATGACATGCCCGCCCGCGGCGTTCTGGCGGGAAGCCTCGGCCACAGCACCGAGCGAGCTGGCCGTTTTGCCGGCAACATCGCGCACTGCCTTGTCGGCGGACTGGGCCGTGGCGTCCTTCATCCCCACAATGAACTGATCTGTGGGTGATTCGGGGGCAGGCTTCAGCACCTGCGGCCCAGCGGGAACAATATCCAGGGTGTCTGCTGCGGCCGGCTGGACGGCCAGGCCACCGCCGATCAGAAGAGTAGTGAGCGCCAGACCTGCAGCTCTCAGGGACCGGATTCGGGAGTCTTTAACCATCAGGGGCATCCTTGGGACGTCGCGACCAACCCTGAGCGGCTGATTGCGGGCAACTGGAGACCACCAGTTGACCCCCAAAGAATTGTAAGCTGACTCCCGGCTTTCCGGTGTACGAATCGCGGGTTGTTACAGCTCCCGCGAAAGCAACCAGCCAAGGCGCCCCGCCCCTCGGCGGAAGGGACGGGACGGATGAATATCCAACGCTTACTCAGCCGACGCGCTCAAACACCATCGTCGCCTGGATGCGGTCGCCCCCGCCGATCACGCCCTTGCTCCCGCTGCTGGCAGTGGTGATGGTGTGGAGCCGGTACCCCTTTGCGGCTTGATCGTTGATGGCCTTTTCGAGGGAGGGAAGGTTCCCCGAACCGGCTCCCCACATTTTCTCTTTCAGGATCACTTGAAGAACGACGTACTGCTGCATTGCACCACTTCCTTCTGTTGCCGGACGGTTGCGTGCAAGGCTACTCGACGCCGGCGGGGAACCCATGGGATTCAGCCCAGTTCACGGAGTCCAGCGGTCATGTCACCACCAGCGTCGCCAGTGTTGACGGTACCTTTTGGCTCGAACAGCAGTGCCTGGACCTCGTTTTCAGCCTTGGGGCAGTGCTCGGTTCCTCTAGGGACCACGTAGATGTCATTCGGCCCTAGCTCCACATCGCCGTCGCGGAGTTGAATGGTGAGATTGCCACTGATGACCATGAACAGTTCATCGGTATCAGGGTGGGTGTGCCACACAAACTCGCCCTGGATCTTCACCACTTTCACGTCATAGTCATTGATACTGATCAGCCGGTGCGGCTGCCAATGCTCCGAGATCGAATTAAGGGCGGCATTGATGTTGCGAACGGAATCGGTCATGTTAGTCAGCTCTTTCTTTTGATGTCATCATTCGGGCGTCGGGCGTTTCACGCATGCATTCGTGCGCCCTTGACGATCCGATCAACAACGTTTCGGGGTCCGCGGAGGGCTATTCCCACGAGATCGAGATCCGGGGCAGCGACGGCCGCCACGGCCGCGCGATTGGCCTCATCGTGGCCCGTGGCAAAGAGGTCACGGGTATACACGGCGATGGGAATTTCACGGGAAGTCGCCCGCTCCCGAGCCGCTGCCAGAAGTTTCCGACCGGCAGTAAGAACCAGGACGGGTTGGCGAAGCATAGGAAGGTAGCTGTTGCCGTCCCGGTCCTGGTAGTGCTCCCCCGTCAGACCGGGGGCACTGGTGGCAATGGCACTCATCAGGAAGGCTGTCACGTTGAGCTCTTGCCACGGCAAAAGATCGTCGCGAAGGACCACCACCACTTTTGTCTCGAAGCGGCCGGTTGCGGGGTAAGTGGAATCAATAACTGTTGAGGAGTTTTCCTGCATGTTTCCCAGCATGGCCGCCAACAGAAGTGGTCGTCTTGTACATTTCTTGCATGGGGAACTCGGTGCAGGCATGGCATCCCGCTGTGCCATACGTGCGCGAGGTGCTGCATGCAACGTTTGAGGATCACAGCTACCCATCCCACACGCATGAGGACTGGACTGTGCTTCTGATCGACAAAGGCGCAGTGACTTACGACCTCGGACGCACCGAGCATCAGGCAGTTCCCGCCTCAATCACCTTGCTGCCCCCGCACGTCCCGCACGACGGTCGCTCCGCCGTCGGAGGTGAATCGTTCCGTAAACGAGTCCTTTACCTGAGCGAAGACTGGCTGCCTGCCAAGGCAACGGAGGCGGCAGTGGCGCAACCATTACTACTGGATCCGCAGACGGTGGCAACCGTGACCGGCATCCATACGGCGCTTACCTTGCCGGCGGATGCGATGGAGGCCGAATGCGGCGTTCTGGCTCTCCGCGAATCCGTGCGTTCACACTTGGGAACGCCTTCATCGCCGGCACGGGACGCTCCCTTGGCCCGCCAGTTGCGCGAGATGCTGGACGACCGTCTTTTTGAGTCCTTCACCATCGCCGAAGCAGCCAAGATACTGGGGGCCCACCCGAGCCACCTGGTGCGGGCCTTCTCCAAGGCTTATGGCATCGCCCCCTACCGCTATGTCACGGGGCGCCGCGTGGACCGCGCCCGACGCCTGCTTCTCGACGGCCGCCCGGCGTCAGAAGCGGCGGTAGAGGCGGGCTTTCATGATCAGTCTCACCTGACCCGGCATTTCCGGCGTGTTCTGGGAACAACGCCAGGCGCATTCACCGTCTGATTGTCACCTACCAGGAGCGCGGAAGGGATCGGCGTCGGGCGATACTTGACTCTGACACTGTGGAAGGCGAGAGAACTGAGTCATGTTATCCATCGGAGCTTTCGCGCAGATCGGTCAGGTGACCCATCGGATGCTGCGGCATTGGGACACCGCGGGTTTGCTCGTACCAGCCCACGTTGACGAGTTCAGCGGTTACCGATCCTATGACCCCTCCCAGCTTGAGCGCCTGCATCGAATCGTTGCACTGCGCCAGCTCGGCTTCGGCCTTAACGACATCTCGTCGATTCTTGACCAGGGCGTCGAGGCCGATCGCATCGCAGCTCTGTTGCGGATTCGCCGCGCAGAGGTCGAGCAGGAACACCGGATCGCTGCTGGCCGCCTCGTCGACGTGCAACGGCGGCTCCATCTCATCGAGAAAGAGAACCACATGTCCCAGATCGAGATTATCGAGAAGTCTCTGCCCGCTGTCCGCCTCGCAGCCCGCCGCGCGGTCGTAGCAGACCAACCTGAGGTCGCAAGTGTCGTGGGTCCCTCCTTTGACGCCGTTGCCCAGGTCATCGGCGATGAGCGTGGAACTCTAGAGACGCCAGTCGCGCTGTACGAGACGATTGAAGACGGCCTGCAAATCATCGCCGGTTACGCCTACACGGGACCCGCCCGCGACGGCATCGAAATCATCGAGCTACCCGGTGTTGAAAATGCCGTCTGCGGCGTCCATCCAGGCTCCATGGAACACATTGCAGAAAGCTGGCAGGCGCTCCACGCTGAGATCTTCGCTCGAGGGCTGGTTCATTCAGGGGCGTGCCGGGAACTTTACGTCCGAGCGGTTACAGAGGACCAGTCCGACTGGGTGACCGAGCTGCAGCAGCCTGTTCGTCGCCGCTGAAACGCTCCCGGGTTCGTACGACGGCGCCTGAAGAATTAGGTTTCCGGGGCGCTTCCAGGCCATTGCCCGCCGCCCCAGCGTTCAAGCGCGACGATCGCCTCGCGCAAGGCGAGCCCTTTATCGGTCAGCGCGTAGGCCCGGGTGTTGTGCCGGAGTGGCAGGCGGGAAAGTACGCCGGCGACCTCAAGCTCGCGCAGGCGCGTCGCAAGCATATTGGTCGGCACTCCCAGCTCGCGCTGCAGATCGCCGTAACGCTGTGGTCCGTCGAGCAGCCGCTCCACGATAAGCAGTGCCCACCGTGCTCCGACGACGTCGAGGGCCGCGGCGAGGTTGCTCACGCTGTCGGATCAGAGTCCGGCTTCATCCAAAACGGGGAATAGTGGTAGCCGTCGGGGTCATCGAACTGGCGTTGGTACATGAAGGGGTAGTCATCGGTGTCACCGATCCGTCCGCCGGCGGCTCCTGCGCGCTCAATGAGTTCGTCCACCGCTTCACGACTGCCGAGGTCGAATGAGACCGTAACTTTCGAGGGGGTGTCGGGTCCCCCGACCAGTTCCTCGGCCCCGCCGACGCTCGCGTACATCTCGCGACTGCCGAGCATGACGTACTGCTCAGGCGCGATCGCAAAGCATGACACGTTGTGATCGGACATCTCAGTGTTGAGGGTCCAGCCAAGGGCGCTATAGAAAGCTGTCGCTCGCTCGACGTTCTCAACCGGGCAGGTGATAAAAAGGTTCATGGGGCACATACTTGCAAAATGCAAGTATCGCGTCAAGACTTGTAAACTCTTCTCGACCCAAGTGCGTGTCTATGAGTTCCGCCCCGTACATCGCGAAGGTCAGGGCTTACGCGGGCCAATAGGCGGGCCGCCCGGAATGGGAGGCCCGCCTGTGGGTCGGTACCAACCGCCTGATCAGCGCACTCCTGGAATTGCATGCGCCGACACTGATCTCCTTGCAACTCTTATTGTCATGGGTTCTGCGCCGGAGGAGACTTGAGGCGACGGCATCCGGTCTGGGGCCGCCCGCGAGGCCACTGAGCTGCGGGGCCTGGCATTACCCTAAAGCGGCTTGGTGGACCGATGAGCTCCATGACACCCCTTGAACTGGCCACTCAGCGATGGCGCTATCTCTTACCCTTGCTGGTTATCACACTGGTTGGATGCCTCGGTGGGTGCGACTCCAAACCCGACGACGTCTCCCTACCGTCCGCCAGTTTTTCGATAACAGAGGCTCGCACGGCCCCGGCACTGCCGGACGGTGGCGACCCTCCAACGGTCCCACTGATGCCGGAGAGTGGCGACATCGATGCCGGCACCTACCGCGTCCTCGTCAAGGGCTACTCGGCGCCTTTCGAGATCACCGTCCCAGCCGGTTGGTCGACTGACGACGGCGATGGTGTGGCCAAGGACGACCCGAATCACCCGGATGAATGGGGGGTCTACGTGGGTTGGTGGCCCGCTGACTATGTGCCGACGGACGCATGCGCTTGGGAGGGCGCGCTCGTCGAGATCGATCCTTCGGTTAACGACTTTGTCGACGCGTTGACAGCGCAGACATCAACGGCGAGCACCCCTCCCGTCAAGGTCAAGGTGGGTGATTACTCCGGCTTCGAGTTCGACCACTCCGTCACGGGCGACGTGGACACCACAGCCTGCGACCGCGGCAAGTTCTGCATCCACTCAGAATTTTCAAACGAATGCACACGCTGGTACTCGAGCGCCGCTGAGCGCGAAACCTACCGGGTGGTGGACTTGAGCGGCAAGCGCGCTGTGAGCTGGGTGGTCCAATTCCACGAATCGATCAATCCGGAGCTGACGAGAGAGGCGCGCGCCGTTTTCGACTCGATCGTGTACAGGTCCGGCAACTGATCTGGTGATGAGCAAGTTTCCACGTTCTTTGGCCTCGAAGACTGAATACAGTCGTCTGCACGATCAGAAAGCGGCCGATTCCCGGCATGCCGAGCCAGCATAGTTGGGGAGCATCCTGGTGCTGCCCGTGATCTCGAGTCCCATCGATTCAGCTGCTCAAGCTAGCCCGACATGCCGCTAAGCTTCGCATCCGATGGCTTCACTTGGCAGTAGGCCTTGGCCGAAAGCTTGTAAGCAGTAACTTTGAGTGCGCTGGGATTCGTCTCGCCCTTATCTGCGTAGATCTTCTTGATGACGTTGGTCTGGTCCCCGGACTTCATGGCGTTGAAGTCCTTACAGTTGGTGTTGGCTCCAGGGGTGCCGCACGATGTCAGCCCGGCAACAAACATCACAACCAGTGCCAAAAGCCCAGCACGTTTGGCGCCCGAAACTCCGGATTGCCGCACAGCGATTCCGTTGAACCTGTGTGTAGTTTCCATGGTTAAGTTCCCTTCGGAAAGAATGAACCGCAGATTGCGGAAGTGGTTCAAACTATGAGTCCACGCGAATCATGGGGAACCGCTGCAGAGCTGAATGTCACCACAAATGATGACCCGCCCATGGGCCCATACTTCAAGCGTTCAAAGTGATACTCCACTTCAGCCCGAGTCCTCTGCCGTAGTTCGAGTGACAAACATATGCTGACGTCAAAAGAGTCAGGGCAGCAATACGAGGGGGCTGGTTTGAATCGTCGTGTGGTGAAGGTTGGAGTGGTTGATGACCATGAAGCAGTCCGAATAGGGTTTGCAGCGGCCGCATCGTTGGACGCTAAGACTGCCGAAGTTCCAGTCGTTGCAGTTCGCCTGGCAGACACTGTGAATTCTCTTTTATCCGGGGGGCATACGGTTTTTGACGTAGTTGCCTTAGACATGTCACTTGCCGATGGGTCACGCCCCAGGGATAACGTCCGCCGACTACTTGCGGCAGGGTACCCCGTGCTGGTGTTCAGCGTCGGGGACAGACAAGAGGATTTGCGGGAGGCATTAGCCGCCGGAGCTTCGGGGGTCTCCCGAAAGTCAGAAAACATACGCCAGACCCTGGAACTGATCCGGCAGGTTGCTCTTGGCAAGACCATTGACAATCAGGAACTGGCTGCCGCCATTGACGGTGACCGTGAGTTCGTCGCGGCTCAGCTCAGCGACCGCGAGCGGGAGACTCTCCGCTTGTACGCGGCAGGATTTACAAGATCCCAGACCGCATCCAGGATGAACGTCTCCCCCAATACCGTGGGAACGAACATAAGGCGCATCCGGGAGAAGTATGCGGCTGCCAACCGTCCAGCGGCCTCCAAGCTCGAGCTTTATCATCGAGCCGTGGAGGACGGCCTCTACACACCGCCGCATGGACGAGACTAGGCAGACCGGTGGGAACCAACCGTGTCACCTGTTCTGATGACGAAAAACGTGAAGGGCGAATCCCTCCTGAAATTCCTTGGAGCATCCGGATAGTCTTCGGACAATAGTTTGGAGGATACGCGTTGACCCAGACAAACGTCCGCACGGGGAACCAGCCGTACTCCAGGGCGAACATCGAGTACCTTGTTGCCCGCTGCTCTGGCTTGGTGGCTCTGGTTTTATACTGCTTGGCTCTTCCCGAGATTGTGTCTCAAATTCCGCTGCACTCGCCCCTTTGGGATCTGACCTTCATGGTGGGGATCCCGATTACCATCCTTGGAACGCTGATGATTCGCCGGTCTTTGGCGCGGATCAAAGTCAGTGCCGGAGCCGCGGCTGCCCTGATATTTTGCGGCTTCGCGCTCTGGCATTTCGGCCTGATCGGAGACGGCAGTCAGGTTGAGTCCAAGCCTTGGTCAAACGGGGCACCATCCATAGGTGTTGCTCTGGCAGCAGTCTCCGTCCGCCCTGCAGCAGCAACCTTCTACAACGTCCTTTTCAGCACGATGCTCCTGCTGGTACCAGCAACGGGATACGGCAACACACGGGATTGGTATGACTCAGCACAGGATGGCCTCCTGTCTCTGGCACTCGGAATTGTCATCGTCACGTTGATGTCTGCTCTCCGTGACGCGGCGTCGGCTTCTGACCGGGCTGCGGTGAGGGCTGTAGAGAGATTTGGAGAGGTAGCCCGATCCGAAGCCATAAGAACGGAAAGGTCCCGGCTGGACGGGCTGATCCATGACACGGTGATGGCCACGCTGATAGTCGCGGCCCAGGCACGCTCCCAGGAAGTATTTGATGCGGCCCGTAAAGCGGCGGAATTGGCGTTGGCCGAGCTCGGTGCGATTATGTCTGGGCGCGCGGACGACAGCACGTCCATAAGTCGTGAAGAATTTGTGAACAGACTCCAGGCAGCCACATCCCACTACTCCCCTGACTTCACCTGCGGACGGGGACGGGATCCGATTGAATTCCTCCCCCTCGGTTCTGCGCGTGCCATCATTCAAGCCACCACAGAAGCGGTCAGGAACAGCAGCATCCATGCTTCAGGAACCCCGGCGCACGTAGCTGTCAGGTTTGATCAGTCACAGCGAGCGCCCAACCGGGAAGTTGTTGTGGAGATATCAGATCAGGGGCCAGGCTTCGAAGTATCCCAAGTGTCGCCGCGCAGGTTAGGCGTTCGTGTTTCGATCATTCAGCGGATGACCGAAGCCCACGGCGAAGCCCAAATATCTTCCTCGAAACACGGGACGACGGTGCGATTGACGTGGCGTGAAGGATCTGGCGGCCGTGGATAGAACCATATCGCGTCGTGTCATCCTCGCTTGCAGCATTCCTTATCCCGTGGTCCACATAGTTCTTGGCCTTGCGAATCTGCATCGAGTCACGTCAGCCACACAGACACTGGCTGCGATGGTCATTTGTGTTGCCGTCATAGTCGTCGTTTCCATATCGGACGCGCAGCGGCCGCTTGGCGTGGCGCCCGCTTGGGCGGCAACTGTCGGCGTCGTCATTATTGAGGTTCTCGTCAAAAGCGCGCTGCCCGTAGGTACACACCCTGGCTACGCGGCTTGGCATTGCGGGGCAATCCAGATGCTCTTGGTAACCGTGGCCCTCCGAGGCCGAAAGGCAATCGCCTGGTTTGGAATTGGTGTCTTCGCTGTAGTCGATTTTGTGGCTTCCCTTGCGCAGCAACTGACGCTGAATGCGGCGCTTGCAATGGTTGTGACTCCGCTCTTATGGATGGGTATGGCCACGGCCCTTAGTTTCATCCTCAGGCGTTGTGCCCGGCAAACTGCCGCCTTCACCGACCAGGAACAGTCTTCGGCACAGATCCTGGCCACCCAAAATGCACGTGACCTTGCTCAAAATGAATGGATGAGGGATCTCAGCAGGGCGACCCAGCCAATGCTGGAACGCATCGCTGAAGGGGCAATCGGACCAGCAGAGCAGGAAGCGTGTGTCCTTTTGGAAGCGGAGCTGCGGGATCAAATTCGTGGGCGGGCATTGGCTACTCCGGCCGTGTTGCACGCAGCCCGGGACGCCAGAGGAAGAGGGGTCCGGGTAGATATTTTGGATGACCGTGCCACGGATCTTCCCGAGGACTTACTCGCGGAAGCAACCGCACAGCTGATCGGAGCTCTTGATCGCGCTGAGGACGGTGCCGTGAAATGCCGTGCCCTCCCGGAAGGCGCTGACGTCGCTGTGACAATCCTGGCCTTCAGCGAAGACGCAAACGATGAGGCTCTGTTCATGGAAATCCGACACGAATTGAATGACGCCGCCAGTCACCAGTTGTGGTGACAATTCCCGCGGACCAGGGGCCTGAACTACATCAGGCACTTAGCCTTCAAGAAGCCAGAGCCATACGATTCCGGAAAGTCCGGTGATCGCCACTCTGAGATGAGAGGGTCGTGATCATCATGTCGGCACAGCCAATCCAGGCTTCTCCCCTATCGGGTAACAGCCATCATGCGGAACTTTCGCCCGAAGCCGAAACCACCTTGGGAATGTTCGCCCACCTGAGTGGGCTGATCGGAATTGTGGGTCCTTTAGTTGTATATCTCGTTTTGCAGGAGCGATCCCAGTTCGCCCGGAAGCAAGCCTTGGAAGCGATCAACTTTCATCTCACGGTGATCCTGGCAGTCCCGGTGGGTATTGCCTTCGCATTCGCCGGGAACCTCTTCGGCTCATACCAACCCATCACTGTCATCGTGGCTTCCGCCTTCATCTTCCCCATCGTGGCAGCTACCAACGCAGGAGCCGGCCAGCTCTACCGGTACCCCGTGGCAATCCGTTTCATCAAAAACTGAACCAAAGGCTCGAGAGAAGAAAAACCCATGCCTACAAAATTGTCACGCACCGCGATCACCATGGTCACCCTCATCGGGCTTGCCTCGTTGACTGCTTGCGCGGCTCCGTCACCTGACGTGGCCGAGCAACCGTCAGCCGAAGACGCATCGACCAGCTATTCGGCTCCCGCCTCGGCTCCCCCTTCTCCAACATCGACGCCGGCGAAGACCACCTCAAACGCCCCGTCGGAGACCGGGACCGCCTCACCTTCCGCATCAGTCTCAGCTAGCCCCACGGCAACTTCGCGATCTACAACCGCCACGGCTGGCTCCTACAGGCTCACGGATGTGGCCTCGGCAGCGTGGGGAAACGGATTCAACACCGAGGATGGAGTCACCATCCAAACCACCAAGTTCGCTGAAGCAATCGTAGGCAGCTATCCTTCCAGCTCTACCAACAAGATGAACACGGCGTCGTGGGCTCTTAAAGGACTGTGTACCTCGCTCACGGTTTCGGTTGGTCAGGATGCTTCGTCTCCTGACGTTGGCGGAAGCACCCACTTCATCGTCTTTGTTGACGGAGCTGAGAAGGCCCAGGAGTCAAAAGGGCCTTACGATCAGCCGACTGAGCTGACGGTCGATGTAACCGGCGGCAATCGTTTGGAGCTTCTGGACCTACGAACCCAGAAAGACGGTCATAACGTCTGGGGCAGCCCCCGGATTGCTTGCTCACAAAACCCATCCCCCAAGAAATGACTCCGGAGAAGGTAAAGCTCATGGGCAACAAGCTTCTATCCATCCCAGTATTAGCCGCAGCCGTCGCACTTTCGGGGTGCTCAGCGAGTGCAGTCCCGGTAGGCCAACCTTTGCCGGCGTTTGACTCGACCGTACCGCCAAGTGCGAGTTCGTCGTCCGCGCCGCCAGTTCCGACTACGCCAGCAGTCACGCCGTCGATCGCCCCACCATCTGAAATCATCTCCCCAGCGCCCCACACCATGGACTGGAAATTCGCCAACGACAGCGGCTACAGCTACACGATGTCAATCGGCCTTTGGGACACTGTGGCGGTTCCAGCTGATGGAACAGTTGTTCACCCCGGGAAGAGCAGTTTCCTCTTGGGAGGGACCTGCGCCTACGACCCTCAACGCGATGCCGTCATTCCCGGCGCTCTTGGAGCAAAAGTAACCACCGAATCCTTCACCACAGCAGTCAGCATGAAGGCCATCATTTCCAGTTCAGGACTGGACCTTGAGAAATACTCCGGGGCCGGAGTAGCGCCGGCACGCGAGGATAAACGCATTCAAGTTGCCCAGTCCTTCGAATCAGGCCCGAGCTGTAAGGCATTCTCGAGCGAGAACTCTGTGGGCTACGGCGAAGCCGGAGGGTTTGGCGTGAAGTGGACAGATCCCCAACAGCCGGGGGCCACGTTGTCGCATCATTTCTTCATCATCGTTAAGAACTACCGCAGTCCAGCCACACCCTCTGGAGACCAGGATCTGCTCAACGCCATGGGTATCCGTCCAATTTCGAGCGGCGACACCTCGGACGCCGCGAGCGTATTCAAAGAAGTGGGAGAACCGACTCAGGGTAAACGCAATTACCGAGGGCTAACGCTCTCCGGCACGAGCGCCAGCGGTTCATAAAGAAACATCGGTGGCTATTCCCTTAGGTGGGAAGAGCCACCGATGTGAGAGAGCATCCCGCCCAAACCCGAGGATCTGATAGAGCGACTCGCTCAAGCCCGAGGGATGTGAGAGAGGGTTACATGTCCGCGAGCGCTCCACCCGGGTTCTCGATGGCGTCAGCAACGTACCGGAGGAAGCCGGCCGCGGTTTCGCCGTCGCATACGCGGTGGTCGAAAGCCAAGGTCAGTTCGGTGACCTTCCGGACGGCCAATTCACCGTTGACTACCCAGGGCTTGTCGATGATGCGACCCACACCCAGCATGGCAACCTCGGGGTAGTTGATGATCGCAGCCGAGCCATCCACGCCGAACACACCGTAGTTGTTCAGTGTGAAAGTGCCGGAGCCCAGTTCGGTGGGGGTCGCCTTTCCGTCGCGTGCGACGGCGGTGAGTCGACGGATCTCTGCGTCCAGTTCACGGGCACTCAACTCGTGCGCGTTCCGCACGGAAGGAACCACAAGGCCCCGGTCCGTCTGCGCGGCGAAGCCGAGGTTGATGCCTTCGAAGCCAACGATCTCCTGCGAGCCGTCCGAAGCAGTTTCAAAGCGCGTGTTCAGGGGCGGATACTTTTTTAACCCAGCCGTGACAAAACGGGCTATAAAAGCCAGTAGGCCCGGGGTGTCGTTCGGTGCGCGCTTTTTGAGCTCGGCCCGCATCTCCAGCAACGCGGTGGCGTCCACGTCCACCCACACGGTCGCTTCCGGAATCTCCGAGCGGCTGCGGGTCATGTTCGCGGCAACCGCCTTGCGGACACCACGAACCGGCGTCCGCGCCGAGACGGCCAAACCCGTGCGGCTGTCAACTGCTCCCGCATCAGCAGGAGCGGCAACGGGAGCGGCCACCGGAGCTGGAGCAGAAGGAGCATCAACAGAAGGCGCCGTAATAGCAGCCTCCACATCCCTGCGCATGATCAGCCCGCTGGCACCTGAACCTTCGATTGCGTCGAGGGAGACACCATGGTCGCGCGCCATCTTGCGGACGAGCGGAGAGATGACAGCACTGAGCTTGCCAGGGATGCGCGTCCCCGCCACACCCGGCTCCATCACAGGCGCAACAACAGGCTCAGCCACCGAAACAGAAGAACCGACGCCGACACTCGCCTTCCGCGGGCGGGTCCGGCCACCGGTAGCTCCCCCGGGCGTACCGTACCCAATCAGCACGTTGCCCGAGCCGGCCTTCTCCTCGGTCCGGTACGTCTCGGCAGCAGCTTTCACAGAGGGCGAAACATCAAGGCCCGAGGACACCGGGGAAGGATCCACGGAACCGGTCGGAACAGGCGCCGCGGCAGCGGGCGCAGCCCCCACGGAGCCAGCGCGGGCGATCGAGATCAGCGGCTTGCCGACGTCGAGCGTTTGACCAGCCTCACCGTGCAGCTCGGCAACCGTGCCGGCGTAAGGCGAGGGCACCTCAACCATGGACTTGGCGGTCTCAACCTCGGCGATGGGCTGGTCAACCACAATCTCGTCGCCCACGGCAACGAGCCAGTTCACCAGTTCGGCCTCGGTGAGGCCCTCCCCAAGGTCGGGCAGTTTGAAGACCTGCATATCTGAGCTCATGGTCAGTCCTCCCATTGAAGGTCGTCGACTGCGTCGAGGATGCGGTCGACGCTTGGCAGGTAGTAGTGCTCCAGCTTGGGAGACGGGAACGGGACGTCGAAGCCGGTCACGCGGAGGATCGGGGCGGCGAGGTAGTGGAACGCGCGTTCCTGGACGCGGGCCACGATCTCGGAGGACACGGACGCGAATCCATGGGCTTCGGCGATCACGACGGCGCGTCCCGTCTTGCGTACAGACGCGCAGACGGTCTCGTCGTCGAAAGGGACGAGGGTACGGACGTCGATGACCTCAAGTGAGCGGCCTTCCTCTGCAGCGGCCGCGGCTGCGGCGAGCGCGGTGGGAACCGACGGGCCGTACGCGATGAGCGTTGCATCCGTACCGGGACGAGCGACAGCCGCGCGGCCCTCGGTGGAGGTGCCGGCGTTGTGCTCTGCCCGCAAGGCGCCCAAGTCCACCTGGTCCTTGGACCAGTAGAGCTTCTTGGGCTCCATGAACATCACGGGGTCATCGGAGTCGATGGCTTCGCGAAGCATGCGGTAGCCATCGGCCACTGTGGCGGGCGTGTAGACCTTCAGGCCTGCGGTGTGGGCGTAGTAGGACTCGGAGGAGTCGCAGTGGTGCTCCACTCCCCCGATGCCGCCGGCGTACGGAACGCGGATGACCATGGGCATTTTGAGCTTGCCCTTGGTGCGGTTGTGCATTTTGGCGACGTGGCTGACGATCTGCTCGAAGGCCGGGTAGGCGAAGGCGTCGAACTGCATTTCAATGACGGGCCGCATGCCGTTGATGGCCATGCCCACCGCCATACCGACGATGCCTGACTCAGCCAACGGGGTGTCGAAGCAGCGTTGTTCGCCGAATTCGGCCATGAGGCCGTCAGTGATGCGGAAGACGCCGCCCAGCATTCCGACGTCTTCGCCGAATACCAGGACCGAGGGGTCGGCGCGCATGGCGTCGGCCATCGCGGTGTTCAGTGCCTTGGCCATGGTGAGGCTCTGCGGGCCGGTGGCTTCTGCAGTGGCCGCGGCGGAAGCGGCGGCGCTGGCGGTGGCGGCGCTGACGTTAGCGGTGGTGGTGCCTGTGGCAGCAGCGGTGACGGTCATTTTGCGCTCTCCTCTCGTGCGAGTTCGCTGGCGAGCAGTTCGGACTGTTCTTTCAGCTGCGGCGTTTGCTTGTCGAAGACGTACTTGAATAGGTCCAGCGGCTGGACCGGGACGTCCTCACCAAGGCCTTCGCGGAGCTGGGTTGCGACGGCTTCGGCATGCACGGCGATCCTGTTGCTGGCCTCGTCGTCGAGGAGGCCCTTGTCAGTGAGGTAGGACTTCATTCGGGCCAGCGGGTCCTTGGCCTGCCATTCGGCGACCTCGCTGTCCGGGCGATAACGCGTGGCGTCGTCGGCGTTGGTGTGGGCCTGCATGCGGTACGTGTGGGCCTCAATCAACAGCGGGCCGGATCCCTCGCGGGCCAGCTTCACTGCGCGGTCCATGACTGCGAGCAGCGCGACGAGGTCGTTGCCGTCAACGCGCTCACCGGCCATGCCATAGCCCACAGCTTTGTGAGCCAGGGACGGCGCCACGGACTGGTGGCTGAGCGGTACGGAGATCGCGTACTTGTTGTTCTGCACGAAGAAGATTACGGGTAGGTGGAAGACTGCGGCGAAGTTCAGGGCCTCGTGGAAGTCGCCTTCGCTGGTAGCTCCGTCGCCGCACATGGCCATGACTACCGTGTCTTCACCGCGAAGCTTGGCAGCATGCGCGACGCCGACGGCGTGCAGCAGCTGTGTGGTCAGCGGCGTGCACTGAATGCCCACGTTGTGCTCTTTGGGGTCGTACCCGCCGTGCCAATCGCCGCGGAAGATGGTCATCACCTCAACGGGGTCCACCCCGCGGGTCATGACGGCGACGGCGTCACGATAAGTGGGGAACAGCCAGTCGCCGTCGCTGAGGCACATGGCAGCTGCAACCTGGCAGGCTTCCTGGCCGTGGCTTGAGGGGTAGACGGCCATGCGGCCCTGCCGGACCAGTGCCGAGTTCTGGTCGTTGACGCGACGTCCGACGACGAGCTGCTCGTAAGCGGCCATCAGTTCCGCATCGCTGGGCGTGGGGTACTCGTGGCCGGGCTCGGTGCCTTGCTCGTCATGGGAGCGGAGGGTGCCGTCCGGGTTCACCATTTGGATCTGGTGCCGGGCGGGGAGCATGTAGTCCTCAACGCTGATGCCGAATTTTGTTCGAACGTCAGCGGCGTGGTCCTCTACAGCCGTTTCCGGCGCAGAGTGGTCTGCGTGGATCGTCATTGGTCCGTCCTTCTCTAGCCACTATGTGCTTCCAGTATGTTCCCGAGCCTTGTTTCGTATCCAGCTTTCCGCTGAATCATGGAAGCCCTTTCCTGGAATGGGTATTCTGAAAGACGAATTGCAATTGTGAGCTGGGTAACGTGCCCGTGCTGTAGACGAATTGGAGAGCCAGTGAGCGAGGCCGAGGCGGAGCAGACCGCCGTACCACTGGACAGTGTGGACCGGGACATCATCCGGGAGCTGACCACCGACGGGCGCATGTCCGTCACCCAAGTGGCCGAGAACGTGCACATAAGCCGCGCCCACGCCTATACAAGGATCGCCCGCCTCACGGGCGAAGGTGTGTTGACCAAGTTCACGGCCCTGGTGGATCCCATCAGAGCCGGCCTTCGGTCATCGGCCTACGTGACGTTGAAAGTTCAGCAGCACTCGTGGCGCGAACTCAAGGAACAGCTGCGCGCGATCCCGGAAATCCACCACATCGCCCTGGTAGGCGGGGACTTTGACGTCATTCTTTTGGTCCGGGCAACGGACAACATCCACCTTCGGCGTGTGATCTTCGACCAGTTACAGTCCATGGACGGAGTGCAGGATACCCAGACTTTCCTTGTTTTCGAGGATGTTGATACGCGGTAGTCGGATTGGGTGGCCTTTTTCTGGGAGAACCACACATTTCCGAACCTTAGACTGTCCCCGTGCCCCTCAAAATTGCCCCCGCCACACGCGCCATTGGCGTCTTCGTGGGGGCATGTCTGCTGGCAGCGGTTCTTTGGTTGATCGCCGCGTTTCAGTTCTTCTACGACCCTCCGCAGGCAACCCCTCACCGTACTGATGCGATCGTTGTTCTGGGCGGCATGAGCAAGGAACGGTTGCCTGTGGCTCAGAAATTGCAGAAGAAACTGGATATACCTGTCCTCGTGGTCTCGACGACTGGCCTGGCGGGCAACGTGGAGGGCGATGCGCTGTGCGACGAGGATCAAGACGATCCTGACCTGGTGTGCTTCCGCCCCTCACCGCTGAATACGAGGGGCGAGGCCGAAGCTCTTCGCGACTTGATTGCAGACCATGGTTGGAAGTCCGTGACGGTGGTGACGTCGGAGTATCACGTGATGCGCGCCGGCACCCTCATTGAGCAATGTACTTCCGCAGAGGTGCAGATGGTTGGTTCCCAGCCTGACCTCTCAGCGGGAGCTTGGCTGGACCGGTTTGTGGTGGAAAGCGGCGGTTTGATGGATACGTGGATTCGACCGGAGTGCTCGAGTAGTTAGAGCCGGCTCCACGGACTTGGCCGGTATGACAAAACTAGTAACACCATATCGATCGCCGTCGGCTTCGAAGTCAAAGCACTTCATAGGTTTTGCAAACTTTTTGGCTACATGAAGGTTCCGGTCAAGCTATTGAGTTTTCGGGATCCAGCGCGCCATCCTTTTGCCATAGGTCCAAGGTCTCACCCTACGAGCCCAAGGATCCTCCGTGGCCACTTTTAGAGCAGAGCCGACACCTTTTCCTCCCCGCAGGTCCCGTCACCTTATAGCCGGCCTTATGGCAGCGGTCGTTCTGGTGCTCGGTATCCTTCACGGGTCCCCGGCACAAGCTGCAACTTCTCCTGTTTATCCCATCAGCGGTTACTTCATCTATGGCAGCACCAGTGACGCAAACAATTTGAAGAAACTGACAGACATTAAATCAGTGGGTGGTGACACCGTCATCACCTTCGGTTCGCTGCTCAAGCCTGCAACGCTGTCAACCATCCCGGCTGGGTGCACAATATCAGGCGTCAACTGTGCGAAGGCCGCTGCCTCCGGGGTCAGCGTGAATCGCTACTTCACCTATTCGGACAACAGCTCATGGGGATCGCCGGCCGTGCTGTGCGGGCGTGACAAAACAGTCACCAATGGCACCACGAAATACACCATCCTGTTGCTACCCGTTCAAGGAAGCGGTTGCACTTCATCCACCAATACCTATGACGTAGTTGTGATAACGGGTGGCCAGTCTTCAATTTCCATTTCGCTGGGGAAGACGGCCACCAGCTTGGGTATGAAGTACTACGCTGGACTGCCTTCGCCGGTCAAGAGAACCGACATAACGTACTTGCCCGATCTCTCCTACCAAGCCACGTTTTCACTTTTCACTGCGCGATTCCTGCTCTATCAAGAGAAAGTAAACGACGTTCCAGGCTTGGCAGGTTTCTACCACCACACGGAGATGCCGCTCAGCAATGGGGCCGTCTGGGATGCGGTCCTGACGGTTTACGAAATCCAGAACTCGAGGATCGCCCAGTACCAGCCAACTCGCTCAGCAATTGTCAGCCCCTATATCGACTCACGAAGCGCCTTCTCCGGCAGAGTCACAGTTGATCAGGCACGGCAAGCAGTTGAAAACATTGCCAACACCGCCAATGGCGTTGATCTGGCGATCGCGGTCCAAGATGGCATGGGCACCGGCAAAGGCGCTTCATTCTTCGGAAGCGAATCCGGAAACAGTGTGGATCAGTATGCCGCCGCGATAGTGGGCAGCGGAACATGGGGCGGTAAGTACTTGGCACCAACTCGTGATTACTTCGTAGCTCTGGCTGAAGGGGTTGAAGGTACCGGGGCGGAGCTTTGGGCGAACTTGGAAGGTATGGCGCCAGCTACATCGCAGAATCCTTGCAACAACAGCCTGCGCGGTCAGACAACAAAGTCCAGAATTAACAAACAACTCCAGCAGCTGGGCAACACCCCGGGAAAGGTGATTTCCTTCATGTGGGATCCGTACTTCACATGTAGTGGGACGTACGCCCCGATGCTGGACCGGCTCAAAACCAGCAGCACCACTCCGGTGATCACCGACTCCATTTTTTACGGAAACGGCGACGTCCTGGTCACCGGTCACAACTTGAGTGGTGGGACGGTACAGGTCAAATGGACCGATGCTTACGGGAGGGTGTTCGACAAGACCGTAACTGCTACGAGCTACAACGCAGGGTACGGGAAGCAATTGGGCATCAACCCACTTCTTGAGTCGGTGACGGCAAAGCTTGGCAGCACCTCCTTGGGGTCGGGCAAGAATTACTTCGTCAACGTGACCAACGGTTCGGGAATGAAGAACGACGCACTCTATTCTGATCGAGGTTGACAGAATTGCGAAGGGGCGGTTCGAGGTTGGAGCCGCCCCTCTGACACCGGAGATCGAGCTTCCCGCGGCGCCCGCAAAAGTTAGCGCACACGGCACTTCAACTCCTCCGAATGTTGCAGTTGGCGGCGTAGATGTAAGAATTGCCTGTGGCCATGGTCTATCTGGACGCAACTGAGGAGAAAACGTGACGGACCAAGTCCGCCGGTCGGCGGCTATTTCGCCTGTCCCTCGGCATCTACGCAAACGTCGGTTCAGGTCTGAGATTTCGCCGAGCCTCATGGCTGGGTACGAAACGCACGACGTCAATGCTCCTCCGCGCCCGCATTCGCAAACTCCAGCAGAGGCCACTAGAGCAGCTGTGTCCATCAGCGCGAGTCCGGAACCCGAGGAAAAGGACGCCTCCCCAGACGAACTCACGCTCCGTCGCAAGCGCCTGATAGCTCTGCTAGCTGTGATACTCGTCTCCATCAGTATCCCTGTACTGGCCCTGACCTTGATTTTTGCGCCCTAGGCCGGCGACCCCTCGGAACACAAATTGAAGTCCACGATGTGCGGTGCGATACCATCGGGAGGTCACTCAACGCCACTCCCGGGGGAAATCCATGCCCAGCGTCATGCCAATCTTCGGCACCCGTCCGGAAGCCATCAAGATGGCTCCAATTGTCAGCGCCTTTCAAGCGTCTGAGGATTTCGACTGCATCGTCACGGTCACTGGACAGCATCGCGAAATGCTGGACCAAGTCAACGAGTTGTTTGGAATCGTCCCAGACCACGATCTGAATATCCTTCAGCAGCGTCAGTCTCTTTCAGCCATCATGACTCGGACTATCGACGGTCTGGACAAGCTGTTTGCTGACAACAAACCTGATGCAGTGATCGTCCAAGGCGACACCACCACCTCAACGGCCGGAGCCATTGCTGCTTTCTACCACGGCATACCTGTTGTTCACGTCGAGGCTGGCCTGCGCAGCGGAGACCTGTTCTCGCCTTTCCCGGAAGAAGCGAATCGTAAGATCACAAGCCAGATCGCAAGTCTTCACCTAGCCCCGACCAGCGTCAGCCGTGCCAACCTATTGGCCGAAGGTATTTCGGAGAGCAACATCGTCGTCACTGGCAACTCCGTGATTGATGCCCTTCTCACTACTGTTAACAAGCACATCCCGTTCTCCGACCCACAGCTTGAGGAACTTGCCGCCAGCGGCCGTCGAATCCTTCTGGTGACCACCCACCGCCGTGAAAACCAGGGCGACGCTATGCGTGGAGTGGGACGGGCACTGGCACGTATCGCTGAGGCTGAACCAGACCTTGTCATTGTCCTGCCAGTGCACAAGAACCCTGTGGTCCGGGAAGCAGTGCTACCCGCGCTTGAAGGCAAGACGAACGTCGTCGTTACGGAACCCTTGGCATACGGCGAATTCACGCGCATGCTGTCTATGGCCCACATCGTGCTCACCGACTCTGGTGGAGTTCAGGAAGAGGCCCCGAGCCTCGGCAAACCTGTCCTGGTGATGCGTGACAACACCGAGCGCCCGGAAGCCGTGGATGCTGGAACAGTATCTTTGATCGGCACCGACGAAGAAACGATCGTCAAAGAAGTAGACCGTCTTCTTAACCAACAGGACGCCTTCGACGCCATGGCCAACGCCGTAAACCCATATGGGGATGGCAAGGCAGCTGCTCGGACTGTTGCTGCAGTTGCCGAATTACTGGGTGTCGGCACTCGAATCGCGAGCTTCTCCTAAGTCATTCAGGAACGCCAAAGCGGAAGGGGTTGTCCTCGACACAGAGTCGCGGGCAACCCCTTCTTGTTGGTCTTCAAAGCCCCACATGACCGCAACCGTTCCTCCCAAATAGACAGCCTTATCGGCAGGGTCCCAATTTCGGTTAGCTGCGGAAGAATTTTGGTCTATTACCCCCGGGCATCCCAGAAGGCCATGGCTTCCCCGAAATGTCGATCAAATTCGGTACCAGTAATCTTTCCATGTCCGGGTACTTCGCCTTCCTCAAACACAAACTCGTAGCGTCCAACCCTCGATCCGGCCGTGCTCTTGACAGCCTCAGCGAAAGGCCGGGCGAACGTGTCTGAGTGCCACTTGTCGCTTGTTGACTGTCTGTAATAAACGAAGTTATCCGGGTCTAAGGTTGTGTACAGATAGCCCATGTCGAACCGCTCGGGAAATGCCTCAAGCAGCTCTCTCTGCCCCCAACCAGGCCAGCACTCGCTGAAGAGGCGATCGCGATGCCCCTGATGGTAGAGGCCGACGTTAGTTTGTGGATCTGTCACAAACGCCAAGGAGCCTGGGAATAGCGTAGAAATGCGCAGTGCGGCGAACCCCCCAGCAGAACCACCCAGGAACATGACTCGCTCCGCACCCACATGTAGCTGAGCCTGGCGAACAACATTGGCGATATCGAAGATGGGGTCCCATCCGGAGCGTCCCGTATACCAGCCTATTCCGAATTCCTGATTGACACTGTGCTGCAGCGTAGGGTCTGCAAATGATAGGAATGCATCGACTCGGTTTTTCATCGATGAGACCCGTTGAAACTTCGGATACCGCTCCGGGCCAGGACGCATGGCCCCGTGCAGACAAACGAACAAATCTCGCGATTGGGAGAGCTTTGAATAAAAGTCGATACTGCGGCCCGGTTGAATAGGGATTGTGTGAATTGCCCTCGGATGATCACCCAAGGACAGCTCCGAGATGCTCGATTGCTGGACTATAGGAATTTTGTAGACCGTGTGGAACGCCTCGTGCATACGGCTCGCCGCGCCTGCTGTCGAATTCACCAACTGACTCCCTTACGCAGCTATACCGGTGAAAACAACAGATGGCACTTCTCCTGAAACCGCCGAACCACTAGGTTTCACTTTGATTGTGAGAGGGGAACCCGCTGGCACATAGTATATGCCCACCACTGCTACCACGGCACCGGGAGCAATTTGTTTCGGGAGCGCAGTACGCGTCGTACCGTCCTGCGCTACGACGGACCCCTCCACCTGTTTCTTGTCGGTTCCAGAGAACACCGTAAGCGGAGCCGACTGCAGCGGAATCGTTTCGGCCGCTGTGTTGCGGTATTCAAACTGAACCACAACTGCAAGTCTGCCAGGATCCTGAGCAGCGCTAAGTTCAGCTGCCTCAGCTGGGCGTAGACCTTTAAACGTCACTTCGACACCGGTTGATGTCTTCCCGGACTTTGAGGTGGTGACATTGACATCCACGGAGGTACTCGTGGGGGTCGGCACGGCGATGCTCTCGGTTGCCGACAACTGCGCTTCTGCGGATGAGCATGATGTCAGCAGAAGCCCACAGGCAAACGTGGCAACGATCGCTGGCATAGAATGGCTTTTCAAAATGTGTCCTCGATCAGGTGAAGTCATGTCGTTATACCCTATCGTGCTCAAACTACTAATTCCCCATCTGACCAAATGTACATTTTCTGAAATATCGCCTCTGCATTGCTGAGTTCCGTCGGGCGTGGTCCAGCTCATGGAGTAGCTAATCGCTTCTACCGTTGCCTAGAACCGAATAGTCCGAGCAGCAGGGATTATTCGGCTCTAGGCAACTGGCATGACGTTGGAATATCCAGGGGGTCGGAACCTAGATCATTGTGGTTGGGGCGTTCAGAAATCCTTTGCGGGCAAAAGTGCACAGCAATCGCCTCAGAACTTCCCGAGTGATGAACCCGCGGCCATGCGCTTATCGCTACTCAAGATCTTGACGCCGCCCAGAAGTCAGCGGGAAGAACCCCAGCACCAGAGCTTAGCCTGCTCAAAATGCCACTCGAAATCTTTCGGGAGCGGGGGGCCATGGCCGTCTCGTTCTGAATCAACTAGTACGTGTTTCACAAGCCCATTCTCATCACACCCGTCGACGGAAGTCACACCAAGTCTGCGTTTGAAGGGCCGATAATGTCCAACGACGTGACTTCCATCGCCCAGATGCTGCAAGTAGTAGACTCGCCGACTTCCAACACCATCCGAATATGGCAATCGCATATCAAAGCGAGCAGCTTCTACGCGCAGCTGTTCTTCCTGTTCCACGTCAGGAAATGCCGCAGCGAAGTACTTGTCCACGACTTTTCGCGTGTAGTTCGCAATGACAGTCTGCGGATTGAACACAAAAACCAGACAGTCATCTAGAGCTGCACCGACTCTCAACGCGGCGAACCCACCACCGGAGCCACCGACTAAATTCACCTCCACCGCTCCACTTACGCGAATCACCGAGCGGATGACGTCGACGATGGTATCTAATGGATCCCATACTGAGTTTCCGAGATACCAACCCAGATCGATGTCCTCCGAGATCATTAGGGTCGGATCTGCGAAGGAGATCAGAGACGTCCCGCCCCCACCCAGCGAACCCACGCGGTCAAACCTCGGGTAAGTGTCCGCGTTCGGTCGTACAGCGCCATGAAACACTACGTTGAGGATTGGGCCACGGCGAACCTTGGCGTATGCGTACAATTCTGGGCCCTTGTCGATAGGCGCCGCGAGAATGTAATTTCCATACTTTAGGTCACTGCCGCTTGAATAGTTGACGACGTCCGCCTCATAACGCTCCAGTTCTATTGGCCGCATCGTTGACCTCCGGCTCTCCCGTACAGCATCGCGGGATGCAACGCAGTTTTTGTTTCGCTCATCTGCTGGCATCACCGTCGCCGACCACGTGGGCGGCTATGCGGTCGCCTGCATTTCCATCCCACAATTCGGGTGGACCTAGGATGGTCCGCGGGCTCGACAGCTCCGACCGAACAGAGTCCACTACGGCACTTCTTTCCACTAGCTGGTTTGTCCCAGCCCATATGGTGACCGGTCGTTCTGTATTGGGACGCACCGTAAGGCATGGCACTCCTAGTACGGTTGTCTCTTCTTGCACGCCACCTGAGTCAGTCACGACAACGCGGGCCCCTGCCATGGTCCCCATGAACTCGAGGTAGCCCATTGGCTCCGTTACTAGAATGTTGGGGTTGTCCAAAATGCCGTGCGCAGCCAAGCTTTCCCTACTCCGAGGGTGCACAGGGAAAACGACAGGTAGCACTTCCGCTAAACCGCTGAGCATCCTTCCAAGTTCGTACGCATCCTCGGGCCGGTCGACGTTCGCGGGCCTATGAAGTGTGACCAAGCTGTACGGTCCTTTGATCGCACTCACATAATCCGGAGTCTCGAAGGATTTCCGATGTGAAAGCAAAGAGTCGATCATCGGGTTCCCGACAAAGTGAATCTTCTCAGCAGGGATGCCCTCATGCCCCAGGTTCTCAGAGGCATCCTTGCTTGTTGTGAAGAGAACATCAGCAATCGAGTCGACAACCAATCGATTGATCTCCTCTGGCATGGATCGATCATTTGATCGAAGGCCAGCCTCCACGTGTGCCACGCGGAGACCCATCTTCACAGCGACTAGAGTTGCAGCAACGGTCGAATTTACGTCCCCATAGACCATCACGAGATCCGGAGTCTCGTTAGCCATGACCGGTTCAATCGCACTCATAATCTTGGAAGTCTGTTCAGCATGCGATCCTCCCCCGACACCCAGATTGATATCAGGCTCAGGAATCTGAAGCTGCTCAAAGAACATAGACGACAGATTCCGGTCGAAATGCTGACCAGTATGAACGAGAACTTGATCTACGTCCCTAATCCGTAGCGCCTTCTCGACGGGCGCCATCTTAGGGAAATTCGGCCGCGCTCCGGTTACGTGCAGTACTTTCATGATGACTCCCCTAGTAGTTTGTGCTCGTGCCAACCATCCCCGCGCCCAACAAGCGCGCGGCTGGCCCTATAGACGAGACTCTGCATCTCCGCGTCGGCGAGATTTATCGGACGGCCCGCCGACACCAGACTGTTTCCGACCACTTCTGATGCCAAAACCCGTTCGTCCTCAGTAGCTGAGCGCACTGTTTTCGCAGTTTCAGGGGATGTGGCGGTCAGTAGAGTTCCGTCTGGGGTTAAGCCGTCCAGAACCGACCCCAACATGAGTGACAATTCCTGGTCGCTGAACTGAAACAGGTCATCAAAGACAATGTAGCTCCAGCCCCGCCTCAGCGCCTCCCCCAGGATGCGGGTCAGGCCTTCCTGGTCCAAGCATTCTGCGTCGATAAGTATGGTGTCTCCGGAAGAACCTCTTCGTACGCGAATCTTTCCAACGACTTTGCCGGCGGAGACTGTGAATGAGGATTCATGTCCTACGACTCGATCAAACCAGCCTCTCCACCCCACAACAGATGACCCATCCACACTGACCGGTTGTTGTAGACCGCTCAGAACGTCGACTTTAGTCCCTGTCAGTGTCTCGATTTGGGAGAGAAAACCACGGTTATGACTAATCGGATCAGGCACAAGGACAGTAGCTACGTTCAAGAAATCAGAGACTGACTGTGCCCTTCGAAGTACAGCAGTGAGCCAGTCACCTGAGCACGAAAGTTCTAACCAGGTTCTTTCGTCAAGCACGTGCTCTATAACCCAGCCGTAAGGACGGACGGCCGAAAATATGTCCTGATCCGTGAACAAAATGGGTCTGAAACCCATTGTGATGCTCTGCGCCGCATATATGGTCTGAAGCAAATGAGCAACGTCTGACTTGTTCATGCTGAAGATTGGAACCAACGCGATCGGCAAGTCTTTTGTGTACTCATCTGGGATCGCGTTGCCACCTGTAAACCTTTTGCTCTTGGCCACGGGTCCTGTTGTCGCATACGCACCGATAGTCGTTCCTATATCTGCGGCGCGAAGGCGGTCCGTTCTGATTTGCTTCACACTCCCAAGCCTTCCATGATTGCGGTTGCCGCCGCGCGGGCACCGTCAGGCAGTACTAGACTCGCCATTTTCGTCCGCATCGAGTCCCTCGTTTCATCGTCGACCAGCCTTGCGATCTGTTCCACCAAACTCTCACCCGGTCTACCAGAAAAGCACAGTCCGACTTTCTCATCTTGGGCCCATCGGGCTCGTCCAAGCTGATCGTCAACAGAGGTCTGTTCGTTCGGTATCCACAGAGTAGGAATCTGCATCGACGTCCACTCATGGAAACTGTTGTAACCTGCAGCAGAGATCGCAAAGTCAAAAGCCCTAGCAATCCTAGCAAGAGGATATGTTTCCAATACATTGAGTGAACTCTTGCCGATAGATTCTGCAATGGGCGGCTTCGTCACATACACTTGCCATTCAGGATGGGACCTAGCGAAACACTGCAGAATTGCGTCCTGAATGTCTCCAATATCATTGATGTTGCCCGCGCCCATCGTCAAAAGAACAGACTTTTCATCAGGTGCCATCCCCATGTGGGCACGAGCGTCTTCTCTTGAAAGAGTTTCTTCAGCTTCTAGAACAGTGATTGGGTTGACCAGAAGCTGTCCATCGCGAGATGATGTAGGACCTTCATCGTAGTCATGCGCATATTCTCCTGGCTCAATCACGAGGTCAAAGTTCGACTCTCGCGAGAGTGATTTACCCGATGCATCCTTCTTCCACATGCCTCGACGGATCCAGACCTTGACCAAGTCAGACTCTTGCAAAAACTTCACCAGCCCGACGTACGGCACGGTGCCGTCAAATACGATTGCGGCTGGTCTAAGAACTCTGACTGACTGCCGTAAACGTTCGAGGAGATATTCGTTCCATTCCGGCGCCGGCATTGCCATTGCTCCGCTAGAAGCGATGTACTCAAAAGGAAAGCCCTGAGCGGCAACCACCGGTACCCCTTGGGACAGGGAGAGGAAAAATGGCTCGACACGTTCCTTATTAGAGGCCCGTGCGATAGCCAGTAGCCTGGTCAAGTGCCCCATCCCCGCACCATTGCTGGTCAAGAATAGGACCCGCCGTAGACCCATGGCCTCCGACGCTGAAACCTCTTCAGCGCTCGCGTCTTTCGTTCTTGGTTGAATCCCATAAGTAGCTAGGCGGTCAGTATGAATCTCAGGACCCATTTTGCGGGCAAAGTTCTGGCCGCGTGTTGACTGAGCAATAAACTTGTCTCGATCGGCCGAGAACTGCCTGACTACTTCACGTACCTCACTTGGTTCCGCATAGACGGCCGCCGCACCAAATGTCGGTTCTAGGTAACTCGGCAAAATGACAACACAACCCGAATCTAAGGCCTCCATGATTGCACGGCCGTAGGCTTCCAGGGTGTGCGGATGGTGGAAATAAACCCAAAAGTCGATTTCAGCCAGGAAGTCAGTTGGCGGCAAAGAACCGAACTCGTACACAGTCCAGTTACTTGGGCGTTTGTTCAGCACGAGTTCGGCAGCCCTGGATCCACCCAAGATTCTGACATCAAATTCCTTATCCATTGGATAGGCATCCTTGATGTCTTTCGCCACTGATGGCCACTTAGCGGGCTGAGGTCGTGAGTGCCGCCCAATTGTGGGCCGTGGAGAATGGACTGCAGTACGCCGAATCTGAGCTTGCTCAGAAACGATGATGTTCATCCAGTCTTCACCCACCTCGATTGTGGAAGAAAACTCCTGGAGCGTGGCCCGCACGACGGGACCAATCGGACGCCATTCTGGCGTGACTCCGTACGCTCTTCGAAGTGCGGCATCAATCTCGGCTACATCATAGTTCACAGTCCCATCGCCGTCTTTAGCCGCGTGGTTGGCTACAACAACCAAGCGGTCCGGACGGACGATGGCAGACACGCGGCCTAGATCCTTTACGGACGAAGGATGCCGGATCACAAGCAGGCGTGTTCTCATTACTTTTCCGGGCGTGATGACAGAAACCCCGGGCAAGCCAGCAGCTTTCCGCATGGGCGGTGACCATGGCAAGGCACGTCGAATCATCGCACTGGGAACGTGCACCAGGCCCGTCGAAAAACCGGATTCTGACTGAGCCAGGACCTCTTGGAAAATTGAATGCGAGGTGCCGCCCGGTAACCTGAAATCGGACAGGTTGACGATGTCATAGTCGTAACGATCCGCTGCGTCAGCGCTCAAAAGTTCACTCATCGTTGCCCCTTATGTGCCTCTCGCGTTGGGAAGTCTCCAGCTGCGTCAATATCTGATTCTGCCCTTCCAATACAGCCCCAAAGAGCCTCCTTATGGCCTGCTGCGCTCGCCTCTCTTCAGCCACCGCCACTTCTCGCTGCTCCTCGAAGCCGCGATTCATGAGCTCACCCTTGGCTTCCTCTCGGTGTTCCATAACCGCAATCCGGTTACTGACCTCTTCGAGCATTGTGCGCAGATTGGCAAGCTGGGGACGGAACCCATCGATAGCCGTTAGAATTTGATATTCCTTCCGCGACTGCTTCAACCGCGAATCCCTAATTAGTTCGATAATCTCAAATTCTTTCCGCGATTGCTTGACTCTCGAATCCCTGATTAGTTCCAAGATCTCAAGTTCTCGTTTTGACTGTTTTGCCCTTGTGTCGCGAATAAATTCAAGAGATCTTCTCTGGGCGTTATAGCTCCTGGAAAGAGCTCTGGCATGCATGAAGCTTAGAGTCAGCAGGCATAGGATAACTCCAGAAGTCGCTATTATAAGCGCAAGCCTGTCACTCGGCTGATAGAACGCCGCCACCTGACTAGCACAAAATATAGTAGCTATCAAGCAATGTTTCATCAGATTAGACAATTTCATAACGGCAAGTTGCCTCGACCATTTCTCTATATCCATCAACTGGCATGGATTGGGGATTCCTTAACTGTGCAAATTCCGTCTAATTGCACGAAGTTCTAACGCCGTCTTCGGCCGATATACGACTTCATGCCGTTCCAATAGCCGAGCGAATACTAGGCAGACAGAGAGCTAGGCACGGCAACTTGCGCCTCGGTGCCCCAGATGCCACGAGAGTCAATCACCGTCTTGCCCGCGTAGGCCGCAGGAGAGATGGACTTGAACTCGTCATGATCCACCAAGACAACGATGACGTCAGCCTTGGAAATTGCATCCTCGGTAGCCACCAGTTCGACATTTGCACGGTCCTTCAGGGCAGCCGGAAGGACTTCGACGTGTGGTTCCACAACAAGGAGCTTTGCCGTGGGAAGCTGATCTGCAAGATCAGCAGCAATGCCGATCGAAGGCGATTCACGCAGGTCATCAATGTTGGCCTTAAACGCCAGACCCAGCGTTGCGATGATAGGTGCGGCACCAAATTCTTCGGCAGCCTTGCGAGCCTTAGCCACCACCCACTCCGGCTTGGCATCGTTCGTCATGCGGGCCTGACGGATAAGCTGTGCTTCCTCCGGAGCAGCTGCAACGATAAACCATGGGTCCACTGCGATGCAGTGTCCGCCCACGCCCGGACCGGGCTGCAGGATGTTTACACGGGGGTGGTGGTTGGCGAGCCGGATCAGCTCCCACACGTCAATACCGAGCTTGTCGCTGATTATGGACAACTCATTGGCGAATGCAATATTGACGTCGCGGTAAGAGTTTTCCACGAGCTTAGCCATCTCTGCCGTGACATCGTCGGTGACCAGAATTTCCCCCTGGCAGAAGACCGCATACAAGTCCTTGGCCAGCTCGGCAGCAAGCGGCGTAACGCCACCGACAATACGGTCGTTCGTGACAAGTTCGATCATGACACGACCCGGAAGGACGCGCTCAGGGCAGTGAGCGAAGTGGATCACGGGAGCACCATCGGCCCCGTCCAGCGACAGGTCCGGGCGAAGAGCCAGAATGTAGTCGGCCAGGTGTCGGGTTGCTCGCGGAGGCGAAGTGGACTCAAGAATGACCAGTTCGTCACCCTTCAATTGGGGTGCTATACCGCGCGCGGCGGCCTCAATGTAGCTCAGGTCTGCCGAGTAGTCCGCACGAAACGGAGTTGGAACGGCAACAATGTAGGCCTCTGCAGCTGGAGTTTCGGTGGTGGCCCGCAGGTTTCCCTGGCTCACAGCGCCGGCAACATGTACACCGAGATCGGGTTCCACGAAGGGAACCTCCCCGCGGTTCACCGCGTCAACCGTGTTCCGGCTCACATCGACACCCACAACGTTAATGCCGTTGGTGGCAAGAATCGCGGCAGTAGGCAACCCAATGTATCCAAGGCCGACAACAGCTACAGTCTTGATATTTGTCATTATCTTTCCCCTTTTTGGTTATACAGTGATGTGTTCTTTGGGGTCTCCAAAGAACTTTATTTCGCCCGAAGCAGCCAGTTCTTCATCCGACACATCCCAAGTGTGTCCTTCACCTTTTCTATGCTGGCAGAAGTTGAATCTGTCTGCTGAGTAAATCAAACCTCCTGCTGAGGAGACGGCCTTAAGAAAGGCAGTGTCTTCGCCCCTGTTAAGCGCCTCAAAAGGATGTGCTTCGAAGACTTCCCGCCGAGCAGTCATGGTGGGCCCCATTACAAGCCGAGCTGGTCGGTGTTCCATATGGGAACTCCTTAGAATGGTCGCATTGGTCGCGGCAAAGTACATATAGTGTGCCTGCTTTCCCACTACATCCGCTTTCGAATAATCGAGGGCGTACAGAAGGTCCACAAGATAGCGCGGTCCGTAGTAGTCGTCGTCGTCCATCTTGGTCAGGACTTCACCCGTTGATGCGGCAACGCAGCGATTGAGGCACTCACCGAGCGTCACATTTCTAGACGCGGTCAACAACTTGAAGCGGCTCACTCCATACTTTTGTGCGAGTTCTTGTACTTTGACTTCCGGCACTTCAAAGCCGTGTGTCAGCAGGACAAGTTCCATCTGGACATCTGTTTGGCTGCCGACCGTTGAGAAGACATGCTCCAGCTGATGCGGACGGATTGTGGGCACCAGAGCGCTGACGGTGGGCACCTCAGGCAACCGGACACGCTCAGGGAGAACTGACGCCACGACGGATTCGGCCCGGTGGGCGTATGTATGTTCCCTCCAGATTCGCCTTTGCCCCCGGTGGACAACGCGGTCATTCAGCTCCGAGCTCCGAGCGAGCATGCGGATCTGGTTCTCTGCCTGCTGGCGCGATCCGGCAACGAAAACTTGGTCTGCGTCGAAGAAATGGCCGATTGCCGCACTGGGAGTTGAAACGACGGGCGTACCCGACGCTGTGATTTCAAAAATCCGCCTGGCGCACATGCTGGGTGAATCAACGACGGAGTTGACGTTGAGGAACACCTTGTAGGCACGGTATGCCGTCAGCATCGTTGCGTAGTCCAAGGTACCCACCACATGTTCGTTGTAGGGCACTGGGAATTGGTAGTTCGAGTCACCGCCCAGTTGGCGAGAAAAGATCTCAAGTTTCGGTCCCGACTGGTCCGAAGCGTCGCGCGCAGCGGAGAGCAAAATGTCCATTTGCTGCCGCCGTTCCGGATACTTGTGCGCAAAGTACATGCCGGCAAATGCCACCCCCCGCGAGTGGTGGCCCTGTCCAACGCGCACCGGATTGTGGATGGCCGGCTGAGCTGCAAAAGGAAGCGCCGCAACTCGGGCGTGCCCCAAATCCTCGATGTACGATCTGATGCGGTCCGAGTCGCTGGTGAAAACGGCATCAAACTCGCGCGCAGCCGGAAGGAAATCGTGGTAATGGGGTGGGTCCTCCTTATTCCAGAAGACTGTTGGAATTGCCTGATCTCGGCACCACTCCATGAGGTCAAGGAATTCCTGCTTTGGTCCAGATGTACCCATGAGCTGGTACTTCCAAGACCCTTGGTTCCCGTTCCATGCAGACTCAACAAATAGGAAGTCGATCTTTGTCTCTTCGAGCTGCTGTCGCCACGACTCTTTCCGCAGCTGAAGCAGATTCCACTCAAAAGCAAACGATGCAATTGAGAAGTCATCCAATATGACACCGACGGTTAGGTCTTCCCGGCGTGGGCACCTATCCGGAACTCGGTGCGGGGCAAAAGTGGGACGAGCCGCGCTTACCCCTGGTCGGGAAGGAGATGAACTTCGTCGGCCGCTGATGCGTTTCTCAATTTTCTGCCGCCTCAGCCACTCCCGGACTTGAGCTGCGCCACCCTGTCTGAAGTGCCACGCGGCCTTGCGAATATTACTCATCAAAGGAATCTCAACGACCTTCCATGCGGCGCCCACTGGCCCGTTCTAACACGCGCGTAGCAACAAGGTTTGCCCGCGCTTCGTCCTTGATCCTTGCAGCGCTCAAGTTGTTGCCTTGAGATAGATTTGAGGAAAAGTTCCGGTAAACAGCAGTCGTCTCCTCGGGCAGACCATCCATGATCAGTTCGCCTTTATCCAACCAGAGCACCCTGCTGCACATATCGCGAATAGTGTCCAGACCGTGACTGACGATGAACACGCAGCCCGCTTGTGAGCGCAACTCGTCCATTCGCGCTTTACTTCTGTTGTTGAATTGTGCATCACCAGTGTTCAGCGCTTCATCGACCAAAAGAATTTCTGGATTCACTGCGGCTGCGATGGCAAATCGAAGCCTGGCCGCCATGCCTGAAGAATATCCCTTCATTGGAAGGTAAATAGCCGCGTCCAAGCCGGATACTGCAACGATGCTCGCGAACTGGGCATCGATCTGCTCCATGCTCATGCCCATAGCAAGACAACCCAGTACCACATTTTGATCTCCCGAGAGTTCTGGGACCAAGGCAGCGTTGACGCCCAGCAAAACAGGCGTACTTGATGCGTAGACAGCGCCGTGAGTAGGAACAACTTGACCGCTGATTAGCTTCATCATGGTGCTCTTGCCCGAGCCGTTGCGCCCGATGATTCCCACTGATTCACCACGTTCAACTACCAGTGAGATTTCTTTGAGCGCGCTAACCGTCACCAGGTTGGGCCTTTCGAAGACCCGCCGGATACGGTTTTTGATGCCTTTGCCTGTTGGGGTTGTCTTGCCCTCCGAAGTAGGAACCCGATAGGTCATCCGGACTTTGTCGATCACCACACACGGCGGTCCGTCCAGGAATACTGCTTCATCAATCGCGCCCATACGTTTCCTCCCCCTGCCAGAAAAAGATGAAGCCCACTAGGAGGGCGCCCAAGGACACAACGCCAAGGCTGGCCCATGACTCCCATGCTGGCATTCGGTTATATACAACACTGCTACGCACTATGTCGATCACGTTGAATAAGGGGTTGAATTTCATGATGGCTAGCAGGGTGGGGTCGGAGACGAATCTTTCATAAGAATAGAAGACCGCCGAGCCGTACATCCACGCCCGAAGGAAAAACGGTAGAAGGTGTGTCACGTCATGGACCCTTGAGATGATTCTGGCGAGAATCATCCCGATTCCAAGGTTGAAGATCCCTTGTAGCAACAGGGCCGGAATAACTAGGAACCAAAGCAAACTGATTTTTTCGGCCGGTGGAACGATAATGATGAGCAGCAACATCCCCAAGATCAGCGGAACAGCTGAAAGCATCTCTCGGATATTCGCGCCGATGGGGAGGGCAGCTCTCGGAAAGTTGAAAGCCTGAACGACAGACTTACCGCTTCGGATTGAGCGGGCGCCCGAGGTTATGGCCCCGGAGCTGAACTGATACAGGAATACCCCTACGATCAAATAACCAACGAAGTTCTCGATACCCCGGCTTGTTTGAAGCAAAAGACCAAAGATTACGTAGTATGTCAACCCGTTGAAAACTGGGTTAAGCAGCAACCACGCACTACCCAGCCGGTCCTTGCGCGTACCGCTCTGGACGCGAGCCCGAGCGTCATAAAAAATGAACTGCCGGTAGTCCCAAAGCTGAACCAGATAGTCCAGGAATCCTGGTCGTGACCCCACTCGGGACAGCTTGCGGATATCCACCGACATCCGCTGAATAGCCGCCGGCGGTGGAAGCTTGGTCTTTTTCGCCGACATCAGCTGGCCCTCCTCATATATTTAGTCGCCAGGGTTTCGTAGGCCTGCACGTACGCTTCCGCGTTCGCCTTCCACGTTCTGGTGTCAAGCACTTCCTGCCTTCCGGCTGTGCCCATACGAAGACGCAGCTCGCTGTCCTCGAGCAATTCCTTCAGAACCTCGGCCAGTCCCGCGGGATTCTCGGCGTCCGATAGGCGACCGTTGACGCCGTCGTCCACTATCTCGGACAAGGCGTCCAGGCGGCTGGCAACCACCGGCCGCCCAGAAGCAAGTGCCTCCACGGGTTTCAATGGAGTCACCGAACGTGTGACTGCCAAGTCCTTACGGGGTACAACAAAAACATCCAAAGCTTGATGATAGATGCGCGCCTGGTCCGCCGGGACTCTTCCCGTGAAAACGGTTCTTCCGGACAGTCCCAGTCGCAGCACTTGGTCGTGAAGAGCCGGAGCAGCCGTCCCGTCACCCACCACAACCAGCCTCAACTGTGGCAGCCGTAGCGCAAGCAATGCAAATGCTGTGACGAGGTCATCCAAGCCCTCGTAATCAACCAGGCTGCTCACTGTGCCGATGTACAACCCTTCTGGATCAAGGCCCAAACACTGCCGTGCATCCAACTGCGTCATGGGCTCACGAAGGTAGTCGCCGCCCACCGCATTGGGGGCAATGAGGATCCGATCCTCAGGAACTCCGACAGCGAGGATGTTCCGCTTCATGGAGTTTCCAAGGGTGACCACCAAGTCAGCACTGCGCATGAGTTCGGCTTCACGCTCCACAAATAGCCTGTAACGTTCGCTGCTCCGCGCTTCAGGTCCCCTGGTCGAGGCCCAGGTATCAGCAAGTTGTCCTCGGACCTCATAGACCCATGGAATACTCAACGCGTTGGCAACTTCGCGAGCGACCAAGCCGTTCACGAAATGCGTTGTCGTTTGGATAACACTGGGGCGAAACTCGCGTGCCACCTGCAATAGTGCCTCTGCCTGCTGCTGGAGCCTCTCGTCCATGGTCTTGGCCATATTCCCGGGCAGTAAGCGCTTGTAGGAGATGCCGTCAACGACGTCACTTTCGCGAGCGGTAAGGACGCCGATTTGGACCGGATAACCCAGCCGGGTGACCGCTAACGTGTCCCATCCGGCTTCCTCTTGAGCTATAAGAATCGAATGGCTGCGCCGAGCATATCCACTCGCCGTGTGCGGGACGGAGTTCGTCAACAAGTGGAGGACACGGTGTGGTTCTGGCCGTATCTGCGTCTGTGACAGCGAGGGCCGCCAACCCTCAAAAACTCGAAGTTCGGACTCCAGCCGTCTGCGCTGTTTCGCGCGATTTCCTCCTTCTCCATCCAGGATCGCGACTGCGCCTGTCATGTCGCCGGAGTACCACAGACGACGCGCTGAAGTCGCCGATATGTGTTTGCTGGCAGTTGCCCTTGTCAGGAACGCATCCGCCCATTCGGACTGCCCTGCGGCCAAGGCGACCTCTGCCGCCTTTCGAGACTGATTCGGAGATCCGGGGCGGTTAGTGGCGTTCTCGAACCGACGAATCAAAGAGGCTTCGTCACCGGCGACCTGGCTGGCCAACATGAAAACGGGAAGGCTGGAAGCTGGGGCCACCGCGGCTATGGTCCGGGCCAGAGGACGCGAAATGGTGGATGGCAGGCGCCTCGAAACCTGAAGCATCAAGACGAAAGGCGCCTCAGTCAAGTGTTCAGCCAGAGCGTTGGCCGCGAGGATCAGATTTTTTATCAGGGAAATCATCGGGCCTCGCCCCTGGACGAGACAGTCGCTTCCCTGCCGACCAGGCTGGCGATTTTGGACATGTACTGCTGAGCTAGCTCCGCATAATCGGCATGCTTTTGTACCCAATCACGACCGCTGGGACCCGCGTCAAGCCGCCCACGATCCTGAGCGAGTTCGCGCCACAACTTTGCGACTGCTTCGGGGTCGGCGGCCACCACATCGCCACCCTTCGCATCCAGGATGATTCGCTCGGCTTCGCCCCTCACGATTGCCGTGACATGACGACCGACAGCGAGCACCTCATAAGTCTTGGATGGGACAGTGGTCTCAAATGACTTCCAGTCGTCGCGCAAGGAAACAATGCAAGTATCAGCCTCCCGATACTTGGCCAGTACGGCTGATCCGTGCATGGGAGGAAAAAAGGTGACGGGCGCATTGAGTTCGCGCGCCAGTTTCACCAGTTGCGGTCTGTTGGTCCCCTGACCAACCAAGGTCAGGTGAAATCCTTCGCCCAGAAGGGCGCTGGCGCGGATCGCAATATCCAACCGCTGGCTCTTACCGTGGTTCCCAAGGTACAAGGCATGAAAAATCTCGCGTTCGGGCGCCGGGGGTTCGAGAAACGGCACAGTGCGAAGATCTAGGCCGTTGCTCACCGTCCCCACGTTCAGCATCCCTCTGGCCCGCAAGATGTCGGCGAATCCCTCCGTAACGGTTATCACCAAGTCGGCACGGTGCTGCACAAACTCGACTACACGTTCAACCAGACTTTTGACACTGCCCCGAACAAGGCGCGCATCCCTGGCCAGATCCGGCCATGCGTCGCGCATCTCAACGATCAAGGGAACTCCTCGAAGTCTGGAAAGCACATAGCCTGTCGCCAATGTGGGAAGGCTGGGTGCGGTGGCCACAATCGCATCCGGCTTCTTGCCCCCCAGTCCAACTGGCACGGACATTATCGCCGAGAAGAGTTGGTCGATGAGGCGAGCCACTGCAGATTTTCCGAGGTGACGCAGGTACGGGACTCGCCGGATCCGCTCGCCATGCGGCCCCGTCTGGCTGCTAAACGCGAAGCCAGCCTCACGTCGTGGGAGATCGCGTCGTCCATTCGGGTAATGAGCGACTGGGGCAATGACCTCTACGTCCCAACCCGCATTGCGGAATTCTCGGGTGAGGGAAGACCATCGTCGCTGCGGAGGACTGTGTTCAGGCCAGTATGAGTGAGTGAGGAGCATGAGGCGCATAGGTGATGCAGGATTTCCATCAGCTTTGTCCCTTGGGAGGGAGGGAACCATGGGCCTACTTGCCGTTGAGTCGAGGCTTTAAAGCCCGCTTGGAACGTAGGGCACGGAAGTAGGCGACACCAAGCAGGATCAAAACAAGGACTGTTATGCCCTGAACGATGGGGTTGTTTTCAGCGACCGGAGCAAGGGCGACCTTCAAAGGACCGGCAATGTCCGCGCTAGCGACGGGGATCGCCGCGGTCTTGGTTACCACCGGGGTAGGTGAGGGCGTCGATTCGACAGCCGCAGGCGCTTCGGTCTCAATGGGTAGTTCCTGTTCAGGGATGTACGCCTGAACACCTGGTTCCACAGGAGTAACAACGACCGGTCGTTCCTGGGAGGGATCAGCAGGAACCACAGGCGGAGCAACAGGCTCCGCCGCAGGAGGGTTGACGGGTGCGGGCGCCACGGGGGGCTGCACGGGGACAGGTGGGGTCTCTGGGTCCAACGGAATGAGGGGGGGAAGCGGTTCAAAGGTCGGAAGTACCACCGGAGGTTCCGCTGGAGTGGTTGGCGTTTCCGGACTGGACGGTTCCGGGGATTCGACCCCTGGTCCAGGCTCCGTTTGAGTGGCCATTGCAGGCTGCACGCCGACGAACCCAAGAATGGTCAGCATCGAGACCACAATCACGGCTTGAACACGTTTGATTCCGGTGCCCAACTTTCCCCCCCGTTGAATAAATTTCAGAACGCTGTAACTGCTCTGTCGAACACAGCCGCCTGAGACTTGGCGGCGCGCGGACGTCCACCTTCGGAGGGCGACCCGAATTAGTTTATCGTATGGACTAGACTCACTGCGTTCTGCAGTGGCCACACTGTAACGCTGGCCCATCACGCTGCGCGTTCCTTTGGTAGAGTCGTCCCTGCTGATGCCGATTCAGAGGAATACATGTCACCCGCGAGGCTCTCCCGACAAGCAGGGCCATTTCCGCCGATTACCGCACCTGTCCGGCGCTGGCCTCTTGCACTGATTGCGGTCATGGTGATGATCGCTGGCGTGTCATACGTACCGCCCGCTGACACTCCCCAGCATTCAGCCGAGTCGGCGTCCCCGCCGTCCTATCCCATCAGCGGTTATTTCATCACCGCCAACACAGTCCCTTCAAAGAACCGCGAAAAGCTGGCCGATATTGCCGACGTTGGCGGTGACACCGCCATTACGTTCGGAACACTCCTAAGACCCGCAACTGCGGAGTCCATCCCCGAGGACTGTGTGGTCGAGGGAACTGGATGCGCCAGGTTCGCGGAGGGTTCCGTGAAGGTAAATAGATACTTTACGTACGCGGACGGAAGTAACTGGGGTGACTCATTGATGCCCTGCCCCCGAGACAAAAGCTTCTCAAGCAGCGACAAGTCCTACGCCATCCTGTTTCTTCCCGCTGAGGGCATGGGGTGCACGTCCCCTGACGGAACCTACGACGTAGTGATCGTCGGAGGAAGCAAAACATCAGTTGAGGATCCAACCATTACTTTGGCCGCTGCAGCAACTGAGCTAAACATGAAGTTTTACGCGGGTCTGCCGGCGCCCGTCAAGCGCTCAGATGTGGATTACCTTCCCGATCTTTCCTACTCCCAAACCCTTGAACGGTTCACGGAGCGGTTCCTCCAATACCAGGCATCAAGAAACGATGTGACTGGTTTGGCTGGCTTTTATCACCACATAGAGATGCCAGTCAGCTCCAGCCCATTCTTTGATCCCATCCTGTCGCTGTACGCAATGCAGAACCGAGCCATACATCGCGTTCTTCCGACGCGTACAGCAATCGTCAGCCCCTACATTGAGTCCAGGACAGGTGCTTCAAACGTGAGACCTGAAGACGCTCGACTCGGAACGCGAAAGATCGCTCAAACTTCCAGCGGCTTGAAGTTAAGCATTGCCATCCAGGATGGCATGGGAACAGGAAAAGGTGCGGCCTATCTCGCGAGCGAAGCCGATTCACCTGTGGATGTCTTTGCAGCGAGCATCGTAGGAAAGGGCATGTGGGGAGAGAAATACGTGGCCCCAAATAGAGACTATTTTCACGCTGCAGCTGCCGGCGTTTCGGGAACAGATGCCGTGCTCTGGGCAAACTTGGAGGGCATGGCACCGGCGACCAAGTCCAATCCATGTGGCAATAGCCTTCGCGGGCAGACGACGGTGGCAAGAATGGACAGGCAACTTCAGCAAATGGCCGAAGCCACCAAAGTGATCTCTTTCATGTGGGACCCGTATTTCACATGCACGGATACTGGTAAGGACCTCAAGTCTCAAATAACTGATGGATTTAAATCACCCATTGTGACTGGGGCTGTTGCGGATTCGGCCGCTGGAGTGGTCATGGTCACCGGGTTCAACCTTTCTGGTGGCAACGCGACGTTGAAGTGGGACGAGGCCGACGGTTCATCCCATGAACGTAAATCGAAACCCCTGAGCACCGAGATAGATTTCGGTGAGAAAAGGGGACTGAACCCGAGACTGGAGTCAATCACCATAGACCTCGGCGACTCGAGATTGCCCCAAGGGAAATCCTTTAGCGTTGATGTCACCAACCAATGGAACCTCAGCCTGAACAGGGAGTTTGCGGACGGCGTATTCACGCCTTGATAGAATCGTCTCTGCTGCCGCCGACACCAAGGAAGTCATGACGATCCCGACAGACACCGAAACTCTCTCTGCAGAGTCCCGTCCCCGACGTCAGAGAAGCGGCAAGAAGACCGCACGCAACGTGCTTCTAGGCTTCGCCGCGGCGGTGCTGGTGGCAGGACTCATCGGCGGCGCCTACGTCGCCAATCTTGCACAGACGTTCAACTCGGGCACCACCAAGATTGAAACCGCTTTCCCCGAAGAGTCGACTCGGCCACAGAAGACCGAGCCAATCAATGGCACTGCGGCGGTGAACATCCTTGTGATGGGCAGCGACACCCGCGGTTCCGCCGAGCTCGACGTCGACGCTGAGGTATCCACCGACCAGCGCTCAGACACGCTCATGCTCGTGCATATCCCAGCGGACCGCAAGAATGTTTACGCTGTGTCCCTAATGCGTGACCTATGGGTGGAAATCCCAGGAAGGGGCGAGTCGAAGATCAACTCCGCCCTTGCCCTAGGCGGTGTTCCGCTCGTGGTCCAGACCGTGGAGTCACTATTCCAGCAACGCATCGACCACGTAGCTATGATCGACTTCGAAGGCTTCAAGGGCCTCACCGACGCCTTGGGCGGAGTCGAAGTTGACGTCAAGATCCCGTTCGCACCAGCAAAGGGGCCCATGAAGGGGCACTATTACGAAGCCGGAAAGCAGACACTGAACGGTGATGAGGCGCTGGCTTTTGTTCGCGAACGCATGTCCTTCAGCGATGGCGATTACCAGCGCGTACGGAACCAGCAGGCGTACATGAAAGCAATCATTAGCAAGACGATTGCGCGTGAAACGCTGACCAACCCTGTGACCGTCAACAGCATGGTCAGCGCAGTGTCACCTTTCGTCAGTGTCGACAAGAGTTTCGACGCGGCCGCAATCGGTAGCCTGGCACTGGGCATGAAGGACCTTCGAGCCAACGACACTGTGATGTTCACGCTGCCCACCCTCGGCACCGGAGCGTCCGCGGATGGCCAGTCGATTGTTGTGGCTGATACCACAGCGATCTCGGAGATTGCGGCAGCTCTATCGAAAGACCAACTGGGTGCCTACGTCACCGCTCATGCCCTTGAAAAAGGTAACTAGTCAGCCAAGCTAGAGCTGACAGACTATATAGTCACCCTCCGCACGGCTTAGCTCTCAGACGGCGGGCAATGCACTGTCCGCTGCCAGTTGGCGCCGCACTGTAAAATTCCAAATGATGACGCGCTTCCGCGTCACTACTTCTGGGGGTTCAATGAGTGCTGCTATGGATGGTTCGCGCGCGTGGGGGACGGTGAACGCACGAAGCCGGCGCAGAACTGCGGTGGGGGCCGTTTCGGTCGGCTTGGCCTTTGCACTGTCGTTGGGAACCTCTGCTTTGCCTGCAACCGCGGACGCGGTAAATATTGTCGTCCCTGCGGGTGAGCAGCCTTCCAATATAGCCGTGAATTCGGTGACCGACACAGCCTACGTGTCGACTTTAGGCGGCATTTACAGCATCGGCGGGGGTGGCACGGCGAATGTGTATCAGCCCGATATCTTGTCGTCGCGCATCGCTGTAAACTCAGCGACGAACAAGATCTACGTCAGCGATTCCAGTTCGGTCGCAGTAGTTGACGGCGTGACCCACGCAGCCACCACCGTCTCAGTTGGCGCTAATGCAGACGTCATTGCGGTAAACGAAAAGACCAATAAGGTCTATGTCAGCACTGCAAATGGCCTCAAGATCATCGATGGCGCTACAAACGTGGCCTCTCCGGTCCTGAACTCCGCCGGTGCGCAAGACATTGCAGTCAATACCGCCACCAACAAGGTCTACGCTCTTTCCGCCGGGACTGTGAAAGTCATCGACGCCAGCGGAAAGATCACGTCAACTGTGTCCGTAGGTGCGGGCGGGATCGGTGCTATCGCGATCAATCCGTCAAAGAACAAAATCTACGTCACGACGACACCGAAGTATGGATCCAGCGTTAAGGTCATCGACGGTGCCACTGACAAGATCACGGGATCCATGTCATCCGGGGGCCCACTCGGAACTTTGGCGGTGAACCCCGCTACCGACAAGATCTACGTCGAATCCGGTACCTGGAACAGCGACGGATCCATCAAGGTGATCGACGGCGCCACCCTGACGGAAACTGCGCACATAGTCACGGCTACCCGAGTTCGCAGCATCGTGGTAAACCCGTCCAACAACAAGATCTACGCCACCATGACTGGCCGTGGAACCACCGTTATTGATGGCCGGAACAACACCAGCAGTGCGCTTTACACGGGCCAGGAACCCGACGCTGCAGTCGTGAACACGTCCAACAACAAGGTCTACGTGGTCAACTCCGAGAGTGATTCTGTGGGCGTCATTGACGGAAACGCGGAACAGCCCGTCAAGAACGACTTCAATGGAGATCTCAAGGCCGACATCTTGGCCAGAGATGCAGCAGGGGTGCTCTGGCTCTACCCCGGCGATGGCTCCGGCGGCTGGCTGCCGCGCCTCCAGGTGGGACAGGGCTGGAACGTCATGAACGCCCTCGTGGCTCCCGGCGACTTCAACGGAGACGGCAATGCAGATGTGCTGGCTCGTGACGGGGGCGGAGTGTTGTGGCTCTACCCAGGCAACGGCTCCGGCAGCTGGCTCACTCGTGTGCAGGTCGGCAGCGGCTGGGAAGGCATGAGCGCAATTGAGGCAATCGACTTTCATGGTGACGGATTCGCTGATGTCGTAGCTCGTGCCCGGGATGGCGCGCTCTGGGTATATCGCGGAGATGGCAAGGGCGGTTGGCTGCCCCGGATGTGGGCCGGTTCGGGCTGGGCCGGAATGTCCGAGATTACTGGCGTAGCTGACTTCAACGGTGATGGGGTCTCTGATCTCGTAGCCCGCGACGGCGCCGGAACTCTGTTCCTCTATCCGCCCAACGGCTATGGAAGCTGGCTCCCAAAGCAGACCATTGGACAGGGTTGGAACAGCATGAACTCACTTGTTGGTCCCGGCGACTTCAACGGCGACGGCAGGGCCGATATTCTCGCCCGCAACGCCGCAGGCGAGCTGTGGCTCTATGCGGGCAACGGCGGAGCATCGTGGCCCACCTCGAGCAAAGTGGGCTCAGGATGGAACGGCATGTCCGCCATTCTCTGATTCACACCATTTCATGACAACCAACGGCCAACCCTGATCGAATTTGGGTTGGCCGTTGGTGTATCAGCTATAGAATTCGAACACCGACGCTGTTGAGCGTCACGACTTATGGGGGGCTCTATGTCTGTTGCTATTGATGAATCGCGCGCCTTTAGAGAATCAAACCAACGACGACGCCGGGCGGCGGCTACGTTTGTCGCCACCGGCCTAGCGGTGGCTTTGTCGCTGGGAACCATGGCTGCGCCGGCCACGGCTGACATTGTTGGGGATGATTTCCACCTTGAAGGTGAGGCCGCATCCATCGCACTCAACTCCACAACAGACACAGCGTACATAAGGTCAGATGGCGCCGTGCTCAGGGTCAAAGACCGCAGCTCGAGTCAGGTTAAGTGGGTGGGTGACTCGCCGGGGGTGTTGGCCGTCAACTCGACGACGAACAGACTCTACGTCGCAAGTTCTGACGCATCGATGATGGAGAGAAATGCCCTTGTAGTGATCGATGAAGGGACTCAGGAATCCACCCTAATTCCGTTCGATTCATACGTCGGTGATATTGCTGTGAACGAGAAGGCCAATAGGGTCTACGTCAACACGGACGCAGGGATCACGGTGCTAGATGGAGACACTAATACCCCCACTCTCGTGGCGGGTTCCGCAGGCCGTGGTAGGACCATTGTCAATCCAGTCTCAAATAAGGCATACGTACTCTCAAATGCCGGCGTAAGTGTCATTGATGCATCTGGAAAAATCACCTCAGCTATGAACGTCGAGGGAATTGACGTCCTCAACTGGGCAGTGAATCCTGTGAAAAATAAGATCTACATCACAACCAAGACGATATCCGGTTCCAGCCTCAAAGTGATCGATGGCGTCAGCGACACCATCACCGCCACGCTATCTTGGGACGGCCCCCTGGAGAACTGGGCCCTGAATCCGGCGACAGACAGGCTCTACATCGGTTCGGCTGCTGCATCCAATAGTGGATCCGTCCGTATTGTCGATGGGACCACTATGAAGGAGACAGCAAAAATCCCCACGCCTACGCGGGTGAAGAAAATCGTGGTGAACCCGACGAATAACAAAATCTATGTTTCGATGGCCGACCGAGGTACCACAGTCATTGACGGTGGGAACAACGGCACAACGACGCTGAGGATTTCGCCGTGGCTCATGGCTGCCGTAAACCCGTCCAACAACAAGGTCTACACTGTGGTCGGTAACCACATATCCGTCATTGATGGGAATACAAAACCGCCCGTCAAGAACGACTACAACGGAGATCGCACGGCGGACGTCGTTGCCAGGGACTCGGCCGGATTGCTGTGGCTCTACCCCGGCGACGGTTCAGGTGGGTGGCTGCCCCGTAAACAGGTAGGACAAGGCTGGAACATCATGACAGCCATCGTCGCGCCCGGAGATTTCAATGGCGACGGTAATGCAGATGTTTTGGCCCGCGATGGAAGCGGACTGCTTTGGCTATACCCGGGTAACGGCTCGAGTGGTTGGCTTCCACGCGTCCAGGTCGGAAGTGGGTGGGAGAGCATGACGGCAATTGAGGGCATCGGACAGTTTAACGACGACGAGTTCGTCGATATCGTTGCGCGTTCCAGCGAAGGCTGGCTATTTGTCTATCGCGGCGACGGGAACGGCGGTTGGTTGCCTCGCTATTATGCAGGTTTTGGGTGGAACGGGATGTCCGAAATCACAGGCGTGGGTGACTTCAACATGGACAGCACTCCTGACCTTGTTGCTCGCGACGCAACCGGAGCACTTCAGCTTTACCGCAACGGTAATGGTTGGCTCCCGACTCAGCAGATCGGCCAGGGCTGGAACGTCATGAACTCCCTGGTTGGACCTGGTGACTTCAACGGTGACGGGAAGGCCGACATCCTGGCACGCAACGCGGCCGGCGAGCTGTGGCTCTACGCAGGTAGCGGGGGCGCAGCCTGGCCAACGGCCACAAAGGTGGGCACCGGCTGGAACGTCATGACGGCCATCCTCTAACGCACTCAGCCATCGAAGGAAAACGGCGGCTGGCCCTGTAAACGATCAGGACCAGCCGCCCCTCACACCACCCAGAAACTCCCGCACATCCCCCGCCACCCGCTCCGGGCACTCCCATAGCACCAGGTGACCGGTCTCCTCATATATCTTGAGGCGCGATCCCGGAATGCGGCTGGCAAGGGTCTCCTGATGATGCCGCGGAACCAGATGGTCGTGGGCGCCCCAGAGAATCAAGGCAGGTGCTGAAATGGTGCCTGCTTCCGTTGGCGGCACAGCTTCGTAGTAGCCGCGCAGCGACTCCTTCCAAATGGACGCCGGCATGGCCAAACCGTCCTGCACCCGGTCTTCAATGTAGGAAGCAGGCACGGTGTGCAACAGCCGGTACCAAGACAGAGACCCGCGCACCCATTCCTCTGAAATCGGATCAGTCAGCGAATCCATTTCGGCGGCGAACGCCGGCTTCCCATGGAGGCTCAACGGCGCGCCGACCAGAATCAGAGATGCCAGCAGTTCCGGATGCATCACGGCTAATTGTTGGGCAACGTATCCCCCGCTGGAAGAACCCACCACATGGGCACGGACAAGGCCCATGGCATCAAACAGAGCCACCACGTCTTCGGCCACCTCCACCAGCGAATAGCCGTCGGGAGGTTTCTCGGCAAGACCATGTCCACGAAGATCCGGGGCCACAACAACTGCATCCGGAACCGAGGCAATCAGCCGCTCGAAACTGCGCCAGGACTCGCTCCAGGCGTGTAACAAGAGTAAGGGCGTGCCGCCGTCGTCGACTGCTTGTTCGAGGCGACCTTGTACGAAACAGGGGACGCTGATACCCGTGCGCAAGGCGACAGTCCTGACCTCGGACTCCATAGGGCCAGCGTACGCTCAGAGCCCCCGCGCGACGAGGGCAAGGGCACCCGGCGAACTACCAGCTAGCGAGGTTATGGTTGCTGAGTCCCGCCTGATCCCCCATCAGGCGGGACACTTTCGTTCCAGCTTCATGACTGGCACGTCAGTCGCTAAGGGAAGCGCTCTGGGCGTCCCACGGAAGCACTCCACGCGGGCAAGGATCACAAGGCCTTCGACCTAGCCCCCTGGCCGATCACTCCGAACGTGAACACACCCACCACGATGGTGTGGACCAGCAGGACGACACCGATGGCGTTGTCACCCAGGGACGTACAGAGTTGCACGGCCCCGAGTCCAGAAAGCCTGTGTACTTGATTTGTTCGGCCGACACGTCAGGCATGGCCTTCTGCCGGCCGGTGAGCGTTCAGGCAACTTATGTGCGGACACGGATTGTTTAAGCGTGCGGGGCCGTCGACAGGTTTAATGGCCTAATTCATGGGTCAGGTCAACTTCAACCGAACCCCGCTTGCCACGCTGGAGAAGTGCGTTCTGAATGAAAATTCATTGAAGAAGTTTGATCAGAGGCGACAGAACTATTGTTTCTTTGGTTTTCCGGACTGTACCGTAATCAGCACCGTAAGCATTCTTACGGGTTCGCATCACTTTCTGGGGAGTAAGATATGAAACCTTCACGGTTTGCATTGGTTGGCGCGCTGACGCTCGCGCTTGCCGGGTCGGCTACACCGGCCCTTGCCGCCACCACACCAGCGCAGGTTACAACAGGATTCTCTGGTACTGCGTATGGTTCCTACATTTTCAACACCGATAAGTCTTTGACCTCTGGCCCTACGGCGGATTCAAGCATCGGCTGCACAGGCCTTACTGGCCGGACTAATTCGAACACTTCTGCCGCCCTAACTGTGCCCGCCGTGGGTAGCGTGGGCGCGGCAACAACGAGTGTGAAAACGTTACTAACCAATGCAGGAAAACGGCTCGAGAGTAAATCAACGATCGCGTCGACAAACCTCCTGGGCGGATTGGTCACGGCCGGCGCCATCACGTCCGAAAGCACCGCGGAAAAAAACACCGCCGGATCCTTCTCCGGAACCAACAAGGCGACGATTGCGGATTTGAAGGTCCTAGGCCTTCCGGTCGGAGTCAACCCGGGCGCCAACACGGTTTTGGATCTCAAGACGCCGTTGTTGGGTTCTATCGGCAAGATCACGCTCAATGGGCAGAAAAGAGCTCTAGTCAACGGCGTCTACAAGGTCACGACCACGGCACTTCGTGTTGAGGTTCTCAAGGCCGGCCTGCCTGGTATCAAGATAGGAACAGACATTCACTTGGGCGTCACCGTTGCCAACCTGCCACCAGCCCAAGCGGGTTACCTGTCGGGTACAGGCTTTAGCACCAAGGCGAACCTCGCCAACGGGCTGCTCAACTCTGGCCCCACCGCACTGGCTTATGCAGGGTGCGGCGGCGGGACCACGAGCGCAAACGTGGCCGGAGTCAGCCTCCCCGCCCTTGCGACCGGCGGCGCAGCCTCAACCACAACCAGCGGAGTCCTGACCCCACAACCGACGGTGACCGTCACCAACAACATTGCGGGGCTCAACGTCCTCAACGGACTAATCCAGGTGGATGCCATCAAAGCCGAGACCAGCACAACTCGGGCCGCTGGCGCCGCGACTGCGACTGTCACAGACACATCCACCTTCACCAACCTCAGGATCAAGGGGCTTCCTGCTGTAAATGCCTCAGTCGCACCGAACACTGTGGTGCAGGTGGCGGGCCTCGGACAAGTAACCCTGCACAAGGTCAGCAAGTCATCCAGTGGAATCAATGTCACCATGATTGATGTGCTGTTAAGCCAGCCCATCGGCGCACTGCCAACAGGCTCAAGGATCCAGATCGGATACTCCAGCTCAGGAGTAGGTCTCTAAGAGCTAGCCGTTTGGCCTCATTCGCTATGCGGGGGCGAACTACAAATCGAACGGTCCGTCGCCACTATCTGGGCGGCGGACCGGTCTAGGGCCGGGCCAATTCACTCAGAGCATAGGATCTTTCAACGTTCGGGAGCTAACTTCAGGCCTCCGGCTGTGCATTTTTCTGTCATTTTATACATTCGAGACCTTAGCAATTCCCATTCGTAAGTTCGAAACACAGGCCTTAGGGGGGGTGAAGCAGTGGCACAAGCGCAGCAGACGGAGTCTGGCACGGATCGGGCATAGTCTCGGGAAAGTGGTCGCTCGTCGCAGCTCGCGACCAAGTGTTAGCAGTGCAAGCAGGGCACAGCCTAATTTTGATTCGCGACGCTTTCAGGTGCCCCCATCAGCTGAACTGTGCCAGGCCTAACCCCATCGGGGCTTGGAGAGCGCCTCGCCCGCAGGCGTCATGTCGGAGCCAGCCCCGTTCCTATCTGCTGGCCGCGCTTGACTGAACCAGGCAGAGCGGAACGAGGTTGCGGGTCCCGTCGTTCATGAGATTATGGAGTTTCCTGCGGCCTGCCATTGAACAGTGCTGCAACTCAGTTGGCTCCAAAACAAGCCTGTGGGGGGCACATGACTGTGGAAGATACTGCGAGTCTCTGGCGTACTGACCCTACGACGTTCCGCGACGTGGCGATCAACCGCCAATCGGTGGAAGCTGCGTTGGCTGGCGAATGTCCACCGGTGGAGCGCGTCCGGTACTTGGCGCTGTTGGGCCGGGACAATGAAGCCCTCGACGAAGGCTTCAAGCTGCTGCCCCACACGCCTGACCGCCGCGAGCTGTTGCTCATACTTGCGCAGGTCAATCAACGCCAGTACCGCTGGCACGACGCAGCCGTTCTCCACGAAAAGGCGCTGCGAACAGTCCAGTCACCGGAAGAAGAGGCCTACGTTCGCCACCACATCGGCCGACGCCTTTTCGACGAAGCCCGTTTCCGCGCCGCTGCCGATGAGTTTCAGTGGGCAGCGGACCTCTACCGGGTCGCCGGCCAGCCTGAACTTGCCGAAGACAACCGCCAAGCCATGCGGCACGCCCTGCAGGTGCACGGCGCCGAGCGGGCCGTGGGACGTTCTGCATTCGACCTCTCCTGAACCCAACGGCGAGTCCCGCCGTCGCACGCTCACTGCAACGCAACCCCAGCTCAGCACCGTCCTGATGTAACCTAGTAAGGAAGCTGACTATTCTGGAGAGCCTGGGGGCCTGAATGCCTGACATGGACCGATGGCCAACCAGCCGGCTGCTGTCCACGGCGGCACGACTGGTGGAGCTGGCCTGGAACGATGAGTTGCGGCCTCTGGGGCTGACCTATCCGGCAGTATTGACGCTGGAAGCCGTGGCGACGGCAGGGCCTATCGCCCCCGGGAAACTTGCCCAAAGCGTCCGCGTTCAAGCACAAACCATGGGACCGCTGCTGTCCAGGCTGGAATCCCGGGGCTATATCCACCGACAGCCCAATCTCTTCGACCGCCGCAGCCAACTGGTATCGATTACCGATCTGGGGTTGGCGCTGCTGGAACAATCCCACCATTTGGAGAACGATGTTCTGTCCGCCATCATGTCGGACTCGGGGAACTTGCGCGAAGAGTTACTGGCAATCGTTCGCCACTCCAACTTCAGCTGAGAGTTAGGCAGTCCCACGTAGACGGAAGTCATCCATCAGGGCAGTATGGAGTTATCCGCTGATGAAGCCCGGCGTCCCAAGGAGAAAACTCTCTCTCCACCACCACACCGGGCCGGCCGCATTATTGGTGACACCCGGGCTAACCAAAAGGACACCATGAGTGATCTTCAAATCGGCGACACCCTTCCAATAGATCTCCTGAGCTTCAGGGCCACAGAATGCCTGGTATCAACACGTGCTCCAGAAGCAGAGGACGTCTGCATCCTTGATGCAGGGCATACCGGGCAACATCTCGCGGCAGGCGCAGACATGGTGGTTCGAGCCGCCTGGAGCTAGCCCCTAGGTGCCGCAGAAGGTTCGGTAGGGTCCGAAGCTCTCCGGCGCCGGCAGTGCGTACTCTTCCAGGCCGGGACGTTCGGTCCAAGGGTCGGAGACGGCTGTAAGCAAGTGCTCTACCGGTCCCATCTCTCCCTCAGTTGCGGCAGCGAGCGCCTCCTCCACCAAGTGGTTGCGTGGAATATAGACAGGGTTGATGCTGTCCATGGCATCGGCGTCCGGCGTGAGTGGACGCCAACGCTCCAGCCATGCGTCAAACGCTGCCAGGTCAAGAACGGTCCCGCGGGCGGGCTCAACCTGCCCTCGGGCCGCTTTGCCGAGGTTGCGGAAAAACGAGGTGTAATCCGCGCGCGCCTCCTGGACCAGCTCCAGCAGATCATCCACCAAGGGTGAGGCAACGTCGTCGTCAATGTTCTCCGGCAGCCCAAGCTTGGCTTTCATGCCGTTGAACCAGGCAGCGCTGTACTGCTGGCGGAACCCGTTAAGCGCCTCGACGGCGAGGGCCACTGCCTGCTCCTCATCCTCGTGGATGAGCGGCGCGATCGACTCGGCGAAACGGGCCAGGTTCCACTCCGCCACAACAGGCTGGCTACGGTAGGCGTAGCGTCCCATCTCGTCAATGGAGCTGTACACGGCTCCCGGATCAAAGCCTTCCAAAAAGGCGCACGGACCATAATCGATGGTTTCGCCGGACACTGTCATGTTGTCCGTGTTCATGACCCCATGCACAAACCCCACCAGCATCCACTTCGCCATCAGGGTCGCCTGGACCGAAATGACGCCCCTGAGGAGGCCAAGGTAGCGGTTGCTTTCACCGGCCGCCGACGGGTGGTGGCGCTCGATCGCATGGTCAGCAAGCCGGCGAAGCAAATCCAGGTCATCTGTGGCTCTGGCATATTGGAAACTGCCCACCCGCAAGTGGCTGTTGGCCACCCGCGTCAGAACCGCCCCAGGAAGGAGCGTCTCACGCTGAACCTGACGCCCTGTCCCGACGACGGCAAGGCTCCTGGTGGTGGGAATGCGCAAGGCATGCATCGCCTCGCTGAGGATGTATTCCCGCAGCATCGGACCAACGGCCGCCCGGCCGTCCCCATTCCGTGCGAAAGGCGTGCGCCCCGATCCCTTCAGGTGGAGATCGCGGAGTTTCCCGTCAGCTCCGGTCACCTCGCCGAGCAGCAGCGCCCGCCCATCGCCAAGCCGCGGTGAGTACCAGCCGAACTGGTGGCCCGAGTAGGCCTGTGCCACCGGAGTTGCCTCCTCCGGGACCGCATTACCAATCAACAGCCCAATACCCTCGGGGCTCCGGAGGAACGCAGGATCAAGACCCAGCTCGACGGCGAGTGGCTCGTTGAGTGCCAAAAGCTGCGGTTCGGGAGCCGCCTCCGCCCGCCAGGGAACAGCAAGCTCGGGGAAGTCCCGGGCGAAGTGCCCCTCGAAAGCGATGGTGGAACGCGCTATGTCACTCATCACTCAAGGATATAGATGCTGCTGCCGGCGCGAAATGACGGTACGGTCCGGCTAGCATGTGAACCACTGCCTGTGGCAGGAGATCCATTGGGGACTTGGGCTTTGCCTCACATCTGGTTTTGCCACGCGCGTCACGTTTTGCATTTGGATGTCACTCATAGGAGTGACGGGTACACCCCGCTTGGCTGTTTTTGCCCCCTGACCGAAGGATCAAGCATGCGAGTTCGCGACAACCTGAAAAATGTACGACGCGGCCGACGCCGACTTAGTACCTTACTGGCGGTGCTGACATTGAGCGTTGGTTCAGTGATGGGTTCTGCCCCGGCATCGGTGGCCTACGACTCAGGCGATTTTCATGTCTATACTCACGTGCAGAACGTCGGGTGGACGAGTGACAGCGGAACGGCCGGGCAAGGGCTACGGCTTGAAGCGATCCGTGTGTATCAGGTGAACACGCGTCAGTTTTGCGGTCGGGCGCACGTTGCCACACTGGGGTGGCAGTCCGTCCAGTGCACTTCAACCAGTAACAGACAGATCATACTCGGGACCCAGGGGCGGAGCCTGGCGATTGAAGCGGTGGAGCTCTGGACCCCGGGCTACAACCTCGGGGCAACGGCGCACGTCCAGAACATCGGCTGGATCCAGAAGGCAACCTCATACGCTGGACAGCACGTCACAATCGGTACAACCGGCCAGGGTCTCCGGATGGAAGCTTTCGTGTTTGCTATAAAGTGAGCCTCCCTCCGCCACGGGGCAACCGGGTGTCGGCAAAGTCAGTGCATGAAACCGCTGCCGTCCCAGTCGCGATCATATTTACCGCACCTGGTGCAGCGCCTGTAACGCCCGCTGCCATCCTCTGCTGACTCCACATGCCAGTGGTGGTGGAGGTTCAGTTTGCACATCATCTTCTGGAGCATGGCCATCTCCGTTCGAAGCACGCTCGGACTGCACTGCGCATTCAATGCGTGTCCTCAAAGTTTAAGCCGCTGATGCCTGCGGCGGCAGTACTCGTTGTGGGTCAGCCCCGCATCGGTCCATCAAACGAAGCGCTGTTGCTGCCTTGCGGCACCATGACTTGCACGGCGTTCCGCTGAACACTGAATTCGGTGGGAGTTACCGCTGCGATTTCGCCGTCGAGGTTCACGGACATGGGCGGCTCCGTGACCAAACGGACCTTTCGGGTCGCCAGGTGGTGGACCCGATCGTGATCAATAAAGCTGCCATCCTTGAGTAACCGTGCAATCTTGACGTGCTCTTTAAGCGGTGCCGCCAGGATCGCGTAGACATCCAGAGTGTGATCGTCGATCCCCGCCATCGGAGCAACCATGTTCCCGCCGCCGTAGTGCTTGCCGTTGCCCACTGCCACCTGAAGCACGTGGTCGAGGTCCATCGGCTCGTGATCGCCGTCCGGGAATTCCAGGCGAGCCCGGAAAGGTCGGTGCCGTGTGTAAGCCCGGATGGTCGCGATGCCGTAAGCCAAAGGCCCCATGTGCCGCTTCAGGCGAGGACTAAGAGCTTCCGTGACACCCACCGACAGCCCCACCGACGCGACGTTGAGGAACGGTTCGCCATTGGCCCGGCCAAGGTCAATGTCCACCACCTTTCCATCCGCGATAACGGCGCAGGCCTCAGGTACACCACTTGGAATATCCAGCGTTCTGGCCAGATCATTGGCGGTGCCCAAGGGTAGGACACCGAGTATGACGTCCGTCCCGGCAAGGAGTCCGGCAGCAGAGGTCACGGTGCCGTCACCACCACCCACAACCACCAGGTCATGTCCTTCTGAAATCACTTGGCGCAGGGCATCGAACAATCCCGCGCCCGAGGTCACAGGATGCACGGAACGGACTGGCACGCCGGACTTCTTCATTGCGTCCACGGCCAGTTGGCTCGCTGCAGCCCCGCGACGTGATGCCGCATTAATCACCACGGCCGCTGAGCGCACTTGTTGAGGAGCCATCATGTGACCAATGCTAGGCCGAACTACCTTGGAAGAACCTGCGGCTACCCCTTGAAAACCGGCGCCCGCTTCTCCTGGAACGCCCGGAAGCCCTCCGCGTAGTCGTCGGTCTTGCACAGCCGTGCCTGCTCGGCGTTTTCCTCGGTCATTGAAGCCCAGAGGCCCAGGCGCTGATCGCGGATGTGGGCCACGAGTTCCTTCGACGCATTGAAAGCTTCAGTGGCGCCGACGGCCACCCGCGCAACAATCTCCCGCGTCTCGTCCAGCAAAACATCGGCTGGCATGGCACGGCTGAACATCCCCTGCGCCACGGCTTCGGCCCCGGAGATGAGATCGGCCGTGTAAATCAGGTCCAGCGTGCGGTGCATGCCCAGGCGCTCGGTGAAGTACCAGTGCCCGCCCGAGTCCAACGTGGCCCCCAGCTTGGCAAAGGGTGAGCCGAACTTGGCATTCTCCGCCACGTACACGACGTCAGTGGCCAACAACAACCCCAGCCCAACGCCCAGGCAAGCACCATGCGCGGCTGCAAACGTGGGTGCCGGGAAGGCCGCCATCTTCTTCAACAGCGGCTCCACGAGACCGCCGAGGTAAGCCTGGGCGTCATCGGTTTCGGGAGTAACAGCAGCAATGTCACGGCCCGCACAGAAGGCACGGCCCTCGCCGCGAAGGAGCAGGGCCCGCACCTCACCACGTGAGGCGGCGGCAGCAGCGTCGTCGTACGCCTTATCCAGGCCGGCCAGCGCGTCCTCGTTAAGCGAGTTCAGCTTTTCGGGGGCATTGAGGACAATTTCGGCAATGCCGTTGGCAATGGAGAGCTCGATCATGGGGACTCCTTAGACGTCGAAGTCGACGGCAACTTCTTCGCTGGTGGGGTGGGACTGGCAGGTCAGGACGTAGCCCTTATCCAACTCGTCCTGTTCAAGGGCGTAGTTCTCATCCATGGTCACCGTACCGGTGATCAGCTTGGCGCGGCAGGTGCCGCAGACGCCACCGGCACATGCGAACGGAACGTCCGGGCGGACACGCAAAGCGGCGTTGAGGATGGATTCGCGGGCATGGGTGGGACTTGCGACGTCGCCGGTCAGGCCATCCAGCGTGAAGGTGATCTTGTACGTATCCTGCGACTCGTCCTCCACAACCGGGCGGCCGGCGTTGCCCTCGGGGCGGTCCGGACGGCCAGTGGTGAACAGCTCGAAGCGAACGTGCTCGGGCTCAACTCCGCGGGCAGCCAAGGTGTCGCGGCACAGCTGAACGAGCTCGAACGGCCCGCACAGGAACCACTCGTCCACATCCTCGGCGCGGATGGCACTGCTAAGCAGCGCCTGCAGCTTCTCGGAATCAATGCGTCCAGTCATCAGCGGCGCGATCCGCTGCTCGCGGGACAACACGTGGTGCAGCGCCAGGCGCGACGGGTACTTGTCCTTCAGGTCAGCCAGCTCTTCAAGGAACATGACGTCCATGGCAGCTTTGTTGGCGTAGACCAGGTCAAACGTGGTTTCCGGATTGGCCGCCAGCAACGTGCTCGCAATAGCGATAACCGGGGTAATCCCGGAACCAGCGGCGATCGCCACGAAGTTGCCCGGCTCCCCTGCCAGCTCCTCCGGGTGGTTCATGGAGTTCATGACGTTGTGCTGAACGGCCGAGCCGTCCTTGCCGTGCCGCGAAATGAACGCACCCTGCGGGCTCATCACGTCCAGAACGTCACCGGCCTTCAGCTCGGCATTGGCCCACGTGGAGAAGACGCCGCCGAGGTCCTTCTTGATGGCTACGCGGATCTCACTGCTGCCGTCCTCGAAGCTGCGCGGCTCTGCGCAAATCGAGTAGCTGCGGCGGACCTCGTGCGGCTCACCGTTCTCATCCGGCAGTGAGGTGCGCAAGGCCACGTACTGACCGGGAAGGTAGTCGTATTGCCCGGCCAGCTCGGCGGGCACACCGAACGAGACTTCAATGGCATCGTCCGTGAGGCGCCGGACTTCCGAGACGGTCAGGTTATGGAAAGACGCACGACGGCGGCTGGCTGTCTGGGTTTCGGTGGTCATGGAGTTCCTTAGAGGACTTTGAAGTAGTCGAACGGTTCCTTGCAGTCCTGGCAGACAAACAGCGCCTTACAGGATGTGGAACCAAAGCGGGTGAGTTCCTTGGTGTTCAACGACGAACACTGCGGGCATTTCACGGCCAGGCTCAGGCGGACAGGACCGGAATGGCCACCCGCGGCAGCCATACCGCTGGGCGGGGCAATCCCGTATTCCTCCAGCTTGGCCTTGCCGGAATCCGTCATCCAGTCAGTGGTCCACGCCGGGGACAACACCAGGTTGATGCGCACGCTCGCGTAGCCCTCCTTCTCGAAGGCTGTCCGCAGATCGTCGCCAATGGCGTCCATCGCCGGGCAGCCCGAGTACGTGGGCGTGATGGTGACCTCGACGGCGCTACCCGACGTGCCGCCGTCGTGCTGGTCTGTTGTTTCGGCCGCCGGGACAACCCGTACGCCGCGCAGGATCCCCAAGTCCTCAATGGTGAGGACAGGGATCTCCGGATCGCAGACCGTGGATGCTATGTCCCAGGCCCGCTGTTCAGCGGTTTTTGACTGCGTCCCTGACAGGGCGGTCATGCCGGTCACCAACTCGCGCCCGGGTGTTCGCGGGCCAGGACCTGCATTTCAGCGAGGATGTAGCCCAGGAACTCGGAGTGCTTGCCACGGCGACCGCCGCCCAGAGCCTGCGGGACGCCGGGAATGTCCAGCTCCGCTTCGGCCATGATCCCGCCAGTGAGGCGATCGAACCCAGCACGTAGGGTGGAGGGCTGAACGGTCACGCCGGCCTCGGCCAGTCGGGTGGTCAGCTCGTCGTCTTCGAAGAGTTCGTCCACGTAAGGCCACACAAGCTTGAAGCCCTGGATGATGCGTGCGCGGGACTCATCTGTGCCGCCGGCAAGGCGAAGCACCCACTGCGCGCTGTGATCGCGGTGGTAATCCACTTCCTTCACGGCCTTCGCGGAGATGGCTGCGAGGGTGGGATCGCTAGATGCCGCAAGCGCCGTGTAGAGCTCGTACTGGTAGTAGCTCACAATGAACTGCCGGGCGATGGTGACTGCGAAGTCGCCGTTGGGCTGCTCAAAGAGGTGCGCGGAACGGAACTCGTGCTCGCGGCGGAAGTACGCCAGATCGTCCTCGGACTTGCCCCACGCGGCGCCGGCATAGGTCAGGAAAGAGCGTGCGTGGCCCAACTGGTCAAGCGCAATATTGCCCAGCGCAATGTCTTCCTCGAGCTCAGGGGCACGGGAAATCCAGTGGCCCAGACGCTGGGCGAGGATCAGGCCGTCGTCGCCGATGCGCAGGGCGAACTCTGCAACATCCTCGGTGGGCTTGACCTGTCCCCGGCTGATCTCGAGCGCGATGTCCTCCGGGCGCAGTGCGTTGCCCGGCGTGATGCGGGTGGCGCTGGCCGAACCGTCGCCGGAGGCACCGGCACCGTGGACGCCGACGGAAATGTCGCCGTGGCCGTCGATGGCGAAGTCAGTGTCTTTTGTATTCACAGGTGCTTCACGCCTTCGCTCTTGGTGTAATACGTTGCGTGGCGGTAATCCTTGCCCTGCGGGGACTCGAAGAACGAGCCCTTGGAGTCAGGGTCGCTGGAGGAAATCGCCTCGGCCGGAACAACCCAGATGGAGACGCCTTCGTTGCGGCGGGTATAGAGATCGCGGGCGTTCCGGAGCGCCATGGCCGCATCCGGTGCGTGCAGGGAACCGGCATGCACGTGGGACAGGCCGCGGCTGGACCGCACGAAAACCTCCCACAGTGACCACGGCGTTTCTTCTGCGGCGCCACGCGGGGTGACGGCCGGGCCTGAGGCGGGTGCCGGCGTCGTGCTTTCAGCGTTGGTGGCCGCAACCTTGGGGGCCTCGCGGGCGATTTCGCTGGCGGCGCTGGCCGGTGCTTCCGGGTTACCGTGGGGGCTCATGCTGCATGTTCCTTCTGTGCTTGCTTACGGGCGTAGGCCACCGCGGCTTCGCGAACCCAGGCACCATTTTCGTGGGCCTCTCGGCGGCGCTCGACGCGCTGCGAGTTGCAGGGACCGCGGCCGGCCAGGACTTCCTTGAACTCGTTCCAGTCCAAAGGTCCGTGCTCCCACTTCTTGGTTTCTTCGTTGAAACGGATGTCCTTGTCGGGCAAGGTCAGGCCCAGGACCCGGACCTGCTCCACCATCATGCCGACAAACCGGCTGCGCAACTCGTCATTGCTGAAGCGCTTGATGTTCCACGCCATGGACTGCTTCGAGTTGGGTGAATCGTCATCCGGTGGGCCGAACATCATCAGCGACGGCGCGTACCAGCGGTTCACTGCGTCCTGGGCCATCTGCTTCTGCGCAGGCGTACCGTTGGCGAGCTCCAGCAGGATCTCGAAACCCTGGCGCTGGTGGAACGATTCTTCCTTGCAGATGCGCACCATTGCGCGACCGTAAGGACCGTAGGAGGCGCGGCACAGGGGAACCTGGTTGCAGATGGCAGCACCATCAACAAGCCAACCGATGGCTCCCATGTCCGCCCAGGAAATCGTGGGGTAGTTAAAGATGGACGAATACCGGGCCTTGCCGGCAATCAGGTCTTCCATCATCTGGTCCCGGGACTGGCCCAGGGTCTCGGCGGCCGAGTACAGGTACAGGCCGTGGCCGGCCTCGTCCTGGACCTTGGCCATGAGGATGGACTTGCGCTTCAGGCTTGGTGCCCTGGTGATCCAGTTGGCTTCCGGCTGCATGCCGATGATTTCCGAGTGTGCGTGCTGCGAGATCTGGCGCAGCAAAGTCTTGCGGTAAGCCGCCGGCATCCAGTCGCGAGGTTCAATGCGCGAGTCCTCCGAAATGATGCGATCAAAATACGCCTGTCCGGCTGCCTCCCGCTCCTGCTCTTCCGGGGACAGCTCAGCGGGCACTGACTGCAGATTCTGCGATGCCATGGTTGCTCCTAATAAATTACCGACCGTTCGTTCAGAATATGCGGAGCGGGTGTTTTCAGTCAAGGTCCGGGTTCCTTTACCTCCACCTCACTTTCCGTTCACGGGTGCTGACAAGAGTGGACTGCATGACTGACCTCACACGCCGCACCCTCGTCAAGACATCCCTCACCGGCATCGCCCTGGCCGGCCTTGCCACCAACGCAGCTCCCGCCACCGCCGCACCATCCGCTGTACCGCTGGTCCGCAAGCGGCTGACGCTCCCTACCGGCATTGCAACGGGCGACGTCACCACCGATTCCGCCGTCCTCTGGTCCCGCGCATCAGGCCCGGGCCGGCTGACGGCCCTGCTGCAGGCAGTGGACAAGTCCGGCGAAATCCTGCGCGGCCGCTACGGTTTCAGCCGCACCATCCGCGGCCCCCTCGCCACCGAAGCCAGCGACTTCACGGCCAAAATCCACGCCACAGGGCTCCCCGCCGGCACCCGATTCGCGCTGGAGCTGAACTTCGAGGACGAGAACGGAGCCGGCGAAGCAGTGCGCGGCACGTTCAGCACAGCGCCCGGAAAGCACGACGACGGCGCGAAAGACGAGCGCGGAGGCGGCAGGCCGTCGTCTTCCTCGCAGTCCTTCGTCTGGACAGGCGATACCGCCGGCCAAGGCTGGGGCATCAACGAGGACCTCGGCGGGATGCGCGGCTACAAGGCCATGCATGCCACCGGCCCGGACTTTTTCATCCACTCGGGGGACACCATCTACGCCGACGGCCCCATCGCGGCCACGGTCACGGAAAAGGACGGCCAAGTGTGGCGGAACATCGTCACCGAGGAAGTCGCCAAGGTAGCCGAGACCCTCAAGGAGTACCGCGGCCGCCACCGGTACAACTCCCTTGATGCCAACATGCGCGCCATGTTCGCCGACGTCCCCGTGATTGCACAGTGGGACGACCACGAAACCACCAACAACTGGTACCCCGGTGAAATCCTGGACGACCCCCGCTACACCGAACGGAACGTCAACGTCCTCGCCGCCAGGGGCCGCCAGGCGTGGCAGGAGAACATGCCGATCGCCGATGCAGCGGCGCTTTGGCGCCCAGGAAAGGTCGACGACGCCGGGCAGTACCAGCCGGCGCGCATCTACCGGAAGATTTCGCGCGGACCGCAACTGGACATCTTCTGTCTGGACATGCGGACCTTCAAATCGCCCAACACCGACGGCAAGGAACCCTACGCCACCAACATCCTGGGCCAGGAGCAAGTGGACTGGCTGATCAAAGAAGTCCGGAAATCCAAGGCGACCTGGAAAGTGATCGCCGCAGACCTGCCACTGGGCATCATCGTGCCCGACGGCGCCGTGAACCAGGAAAGCCTGGCCAACCGGGATCACGGCGCTCCCCTGGGCCGCGAACTGGAGATCGCCGGCGTGCTTTCAGCGTTCAAGAAGTACGGGGTCAAGAACACGGTATGGCTGACCGCTGACGTGCACTACTGCGCGGCGCACCACTACTCCCCGGAGCGGGCCTCCTTCACGGACTTCGACCCGTTCTGGGAGTTCGTGGCCGGGCCGATCAACGCAGGCTCATTCGGCCCGAGCGAAATGGACGGGACCTTCGGGCCCGAGGTGTTGTTCGCCAAGGCAGGGCGCTTCCCGGGCGAGTCACCGCGCAATGGCGAGAACCAGTACTTCGGCCATGTGGACCTGGCGGCCGACGGCTTGTTTATTGTGAGCCTCCGTAACGCCAACGGTGCGGTTCTGTATTCAAAGGCGCTTACTCCGGAGCGCTGAGCAGGGAATCTTCCTTGGCGGAGCCCCGGTCGAATTTCCCGTGACCGGGGCTCACCTCGCATTATGCTCATCCAATACCGCAATTGGATGAGAGCCAGCAGCGGGCTTAACTGTGCCAAAACTTTTTGAGCTCAAGCCGCTTGTTTTCCGGTTGATAGAATCAACGTTGCTGATGCCGACACCGAGGAACACATGACACTCCCAACAGATACCGACAATTCACCTGAAGCCTCCCCTTCCGGACGTCGAAAGAGTGGCAAGAAAACCGGACGAAACGTACTCCTCGGCTTCGCCGCCGCGGTACTGGTGGTCGGCCTGGTGGCCGGAGCTTACATATTCAATCTGGCCCAGACCTTCAATTCCGGGACCACCAAGATCGATGTCGCATTTCCGGACGAGTCCACCCGACCCCAAAAATCCGAACCCATTAACGGTACAGCTGCGATGAATATCCTCGTCATGGGCAGCGACACCCGGGGCTCCTCCGAGGTAGACGTGGAAACCGACGCTTCCACCGATCAACGCGCTGACACCTTGATGTTGGTGCACATCCCTGCTGATCGAAAGAACGTCTACGCCGTGTCCCTGATGCGGGATCTTTGGGTTGATATTCCGGGGAAGGGCGAATCCAAAATCAACGCAGCCCTTGCCTACGGCGGCGTCCCACTGATGGTTCAGACAGTGGAATCCCTCTTTCAGCAACGCATCGACCACGTGGCAATGGTGGACTTCGAAGGCTTCAAGGGCCTCACAGACGCCCTCGGCGGAGTGGAAATCGACGTCAAGATTCCTTTCTCACCCAACTCCGGCCCCATGAAGGGCCATGTCTATGAAGCCGGCCCACAGACGTTCAATGGCGATGAAGCACTCGCCTTTGTCCGCGAACGGAAGTCCTTCAGCGACGGGGACTACCAGCGGGTGCGGAACCAGCAGGCCTACCTCAAAGCGATCATCAGCAAGACCATAGCCAGGGAGACCCTGACCAACCCGATCACGATCAACAACATGGTCTCCTCAGTGTCACCCTTCATCAGCGTGGACAAGAGCCTGGATGCGGCCGCAATCGGAAGCCTTGCCCTGGGAATGAAAGACATCCGGGCCTCCGACACCGTGATGTTCACCCTCCCGACGCTGGGAACGGGCACCTCTGCCGATGGTCAATCCATTGTTGTAGCGGACACCACCGCAATCTCTGACATCGCATCAGCGCTGGCCAAGGACCAGTTGGGCCAGTACGTGACGGCGCACGGCCTCGAAAAGGGCAACTGACCAGTCGGGATTCACCGCCATCGACGCAAAAAGTACCATTGATTGCGCAATATAGACTTTATCAGCAGCCTTTGAATGCGCGATTATTATTATTTTCTGCGCGCAATAGACCTTCCCAGCAACCTTGCAACTCATGGCTTGAGGTAAATCACGCTGTGGGCATCTGCCGCAATTTGAGATGCATCTAAAGTCCCTTTACGATTACTTTGAAACGTCAAGTCACACCGTCTGGTGTTACGACGCATTCAACTTTGTTCGCTCCGCAGGGGGCGTTGGGGGCATGGCTATGGGGGCTGGTTCGTGAATAAACTGTTGTGTTGTGGTGCGGGGTATCACGGATCACCACAAGGAAACTCCGCGCTGCCACTCTGTTCTTGAGCTGACCGCAATGACTGCCTTTGTTTCTGCCTCCCGCGACGTCGCTTTCGCTGCGGGCTCTACATGGTTGCGAACCCAAAGCATCAAGATGAGATTCCTTGATCTTGCCTGCGAGGCCGTGCACCGCGACGTTGCCCAGCGCATTGCCGGGCATTGCAAAGACGTTGCCGACATCCTCCGGAAGCACCTCTAAGCAATAGCCGTCGCAAGCCTCTTCATCACCGCGAGGCCAAGCAAGGCGCCCAGGGTGTTCGCCACAACATCCGACAACGCTGTGACGCGCCCCGGAACCACCAGCTGCACCGTTTCGATCAATGCCGACGATCCGACGGCGAGCAGCCCCGCCGCCCACCAATTCCACAGCGCGGGCCGGAGGAGGCGGAGAAACGCCCCGAACGGGATGAACAGGACAATGTTGGCAGCGAACTCCACGCCCACTGCGGCGGCGCCGACCGGCAGGCCAAGCATCGAAAGCCACCCGGCAATGACCCCCACAAACCCAGTGACGGCGCTGGCTTCACGCGCCGGCAGGAAGACCACCAAGGCCAACGCCACCAGATACGCGCCGAACATGACCTGGATCCAACGACGGGCGACCTTAGGGTAAACCACCAGCAACCTCCTCCAGCGTGTGTGTGCCTGCAGCCATCAACTATAGGGGCGAGCCGCGTCTGCCCTTGATTTGTCAGGATTCCTTGCTGCCTGCCCTGCTATTGGGCGTGTTTTCGGCGAATGCTCTCCTCAGCGCAGGCAAGGCGCGTTGTTCGCTTTTGGTGGGGCCACTTTCGAAGGCAGGGGTTCAGTGGCAGGAGTGAAGCACGGGGTTCTTCCGATGCGCTCGTCAGCACGGCACGGTTGGCCGCTTTTTCTGGTGCCCGTGGCGTTGTGTTTGGTGCTCCTGGCCGTCGGACTGGCAAGCGGGACAGGAACGCCCACAGCGCAACTTGCCGGCGACTTGGCTATCCTCCTCGCCGTACTCACGGCCTTGACCACCCCACACTCGCGGCCCGGCGAGGACAAGACAAGTCCGCGGGCCGCTGCTTCATCGTGGCAGGCCTGGCCGTCTGGAGCGCCGGGCAAATTGTGTGGACCTTCAACGGCATCACGCTGAACCACCAGTACCCCTTCCCGTCCTTGGCGGACATTGGCTTTGTTTGGTACGCACTGCCCACCTCCATTGGCCTGATCCTGCTGCTGAGGGGCCAGGGACTGCGTCTTCCTCTTCGCCGCACCATACTGGACGCCGGAGTAGTGGCGAGCTCCACGTTCTTCATTGCGTGGAGCTCGGTACTGGGTCCCTTGGCGGGGACGTGGAACAGGAGACCGTTGCCCACATAACCCAGATGGCCTATCCCATTGCCGACGTCTTCATGGTTTCGGTGGTCATTGTCCTGACCATGCGCGCAGCCCGCGGCCGCAGGCTGCCGTGGCTGAGCATGGGCCTTGGCTTCTGGACCCTTGCCATCACGGACCTCACGTACATGCGCTTCACCTTGGAAGGCATCACCGGCGTCACCGGGTCACCCTTGGCGTTGGGATGGGTGTTCGCCTTCCTGCTGGTGGGGCTGAGTCCCTTGCTCCCCGAAACTGACAGCACCCACAAAGACGGACGTGCCTACGCCGCCGCCCTTGTGCTGCTTCCCTACCTGCCCGTTTTCAGCGCAGTATTCTTCTCGCGTAGCCGTCCCATTGGCGAGGATCCCATCCTGGTGGACGTTGCCCTCGAACGCACTCTCCAAGGAGCTTCATGAAAGTCCTGATCGCCGACGACGACCAGATCTCCCGGATGATCACCAAGGCCGCCGTCGAGCAGTCCGGCCATGAGTGCATCGTGGCGGAGGACGGCGACTCGGCCTGGCAGCTTTACCAGGAGCACAGCCCCGAAGCCGTAGTCACGGACCTCATGATGCCCGGCCTCAACGGGCTGGACCTCTGCCGCGCCATCCGTGCGTCCGAGGAGGACAGCTACACGTACATCATCCTGGTGACTTCGCACGGTTCCCGAAAGGATGTGCTGGCAGGCATGGAGGCCGGTGCGGACGACTACGTCACCAAGCCCTTGGACCCCTTCAGCCTTCACATCAGGCTCCTGGCTGCCCAGCGGATCACTTCCTTGCACGCAGACCTTGCCCGCTACCGATCGGCACTGACCGAGCAGGCGCGCACTGACCCTCTCACCAAGTTGCACAACCGCCTGAAACTCACCGATCGAGCACTCCGGAGATCCGGACGGTGTCCTGACCATCAGCGCCGGAGTCTCGGCCTTCACGGACGGGCACCGGGCAGGCAGCGAGCAACTCCTGCGTGAAGCCGATCTTGCCCTCTACGCGGCGAAGGCCTCCGGCCGGAACCGGGTGACTCTGGCCAGCGCGCTCCGCACGGAATGATCGAACAGGGTCAGTGGATCTCATCAGCACAACGCAGTGTAGGTATTCCGGGCATTGATGTTCCCTGTACCTGGAGGAAGACGATAGTCCCCCGAGTTGCACGCGGTGTTGTCCGTCATCGTCACGTACGTCACTGGCCTTTCGAAGTCAACGGCACCGCCCGTTGTCTTGATGTCATTATTCATAAAGGTGTTGCCCACAATCTGTATGTGGTGGATTTGCTCCGTGCCGTCATAGTATGCGTCGTGTAACCCACGCGGAGAGCCCCAGACGGTGTTACCCGTGAGATTGATGTTGTAGACGACGCCGGATCCTCCGGCGAGGTCAATCCCAGCACCATGCCGGCCTCCACGCACATTGTTGTTGGCGATCCGGATGTCGTGAACGTCTTCGTCGCCAAATGTGTGGACAGCTATACCGTCGTCACCATCCGTGCCTTTGCGCTGATCCACGATGTTTCCCACGATGTCACCGTCGCTGGTGTTCATCGCGTGGATGCCGTCCAGCTCCACGTACTTACCGTTTGTGGCTGACTGGGTGCTGCTGTCCCTGACACACCATCCGGAACCGCCAACAAAGGCGATCGAGTAAGTGAAGGGGTTCTTGGTATGGACGTCTTGGACGAGTGAGTTCCTGGACTCGCGGACATCAATGACGTACTCATTGAGGCGTCCCACAACATTGCCGTTCAAGGTGTCCCCGGAGTGGTCCGCTGTGAAGTGCGACAGCGTTGTATTGTCTGCACCAGCCGTAGTCACCAGGGGATATCCGCCGGCAGGTCCGGTGTTGTTCGTGAACGAAGGACCGGCCTTGAGGATTGTGCCCGGCCCCTGGCCTTCAAGCGTGACGTTGTTTTGCATCTGCAGTTTTCCATTGATGATGTAGGTTCCCGTTGCGAGTTTCACCACTCCTCCGCCGGCAATACCCGCCGCGTTGATTCTGCCTTGGATGCTTGCGGTGTCATCAATGGAGTCGTTGGGGGTGGCATTGACTGCGTAGGCGCTGGTGGAACTGCTGCCTGTGGCGCCGCTCTGGGCACAGGCAGAGGGCGCCGCGGCAACGGGCAGCGAACTCCGAACCGGCATGGCCGCTGCAGCCGGGATGGCAACGGGCGCCATCGACGTCAGTAACAAGAGCATGGGGCCCACGGCCGACAGGAGTCGAGGTGGACCCTGCTTCCGCCGATCCTCACGGCGCAATGGCCGGGCAGCTGTGAAGGAGGTGCTGCCCTTTGCACCGCTGGGTGACAGGGGCATGGGTACGGCGGCATTTTTGCCATTGGTCATGGATGTTCTCCTCATCGAACCTTGTCAGCAAGGCGACAACGCTATGTACGCAATTCCCGCGTCCACCCTGTGGTCGGCAGCGGGGTCCGCGGCCGACTCATCTAATAAGTGAGCGCAGCTCGCCGAACATGACGCAGGGCCGAGGACTGCCGCCAGAATCAGTGGCTCTGCTGGATGACCTCTTTGTAGTCATCCAGGGTGACCCCACCTTCGCCGTCGTCGAACAGATTCTCTTCAAAGCCGAACAGGAACATGGTCATTCCACAGTCCACGGCGTAGCCGGGAGCGGTCCGCAGTTGTTCGGCAAGACTGTCCGACAATGAGGAGCCGCCCGTAAACGGGAAGTCCGGCGGACCGGGGTTCTCCCCCACCAAGCCGAGTCCCGCACGTCGGGCCAAGGCGCTCGTATACCGCTGCGAGGACCAGGATGAGACGTCGTCCTTGACCGCCGTCTCTTCGTCGCCAGGGCTGCACCGATCCTGGCGCGGAGTGGTGGAACGGGCCGCGACTGCCGAGACGTCATCCAGTCCGGTGAAGTCAACGTCCACGCCGGGAACCATCGACAAGACGGCGAACTGTGCCAGGTAATCCAAGCCGCGCTCCTGGGCACCATCAGGGTTCGCCCGCCCATCCAGATGCCCGGCAACAGCCTTTGCTTTGTCAGCAGGCAGGACGCCGCGGCCTGCGACAGGAACGTGGACCCGTCCCTGATAACCCAGACTACGCAACGCCTTGACCTGCCACACCACTGCCTCCGCAGCCGATCCGGCGTACCAGTCCCACCACTCATGGACCTGTTGGCCAGTCACAGCCCGGCCATTCCATACAGCCGAGCCGGGTACCCATCCCGGCATCGGGGAGAGGGCCACCCCTTCGGCTAAACCCGTGCCCTTTTGTGGAGCGTCGCCGAACGCCCAAAACTCGCGCTCGTTGCCACCGTCGTCTGGCCCCGGATACCCCAGTTCCCCGCTGGAGTTTGTCCCGACCCTTATTGCTGCAATATTCTCCATTCCTTGGTCCGCCCCTAATCGCAAGACAAGGCGCGACAAGTACCTGTGGGCGGCTTTTCTCACCTCGGAGCTGAAGATCAGCTCGGCACCGCTGCCCCGTGGCACGCCTCCCTTGCTTCCCCTCAACTCACCACCAGGCAATCCTCGTACCCAAGCGGGCGGGTAGTGCAGACCGGGGGACAAAATCACCTTGATGCGGGCCTGACGGCACTGCTCCAGCTGTGCCACGACGGCGGCAATATACTGGCCATCCTCTCTTCCCTGGCGAGGCTCGAAACGGTCCCAAGCCACAGGCAGTTCCACGATCGAAACCCCGGCCTGGCGAAGCGCCGCGAGGCGTTGAGGTTCACAGGTTGCGCCTAAAACTCCAAATGCCAAAGGCTCCGGTACTGCGCGCTGGGAGCCAGCGCTGCATCCGGCAGCCATGGCAGCCATCACCGTCGACAGCACCAGCAAAAGGGCCACGCGCTTCACCTGTACCCACCTGATACAGGCGGCAGTACCAGTCCGCCTGCAACGGCCGCCTCCAGCTTGGTTCGATCCAATCGCCACACCACGGTCTCACCCGACGTTGGTCCACTAAAGGTAAAGACGGGCCGGGCATTGTTCTGCAGCCAGTCCAAAAAGCCAGGAGAAGCAAAACCGTACCCTTGGCTTAGCTGCCTGCCTTGGGTCAGAACGTATTGGGCGTCCCCGTCCCTCAAGGATTCCAACGAGGGCAGGACCTCCCAGTTCTCATGCGGAAGCAAGGCGAATTCACCCGTCACGGACGTCAAGCCCACTTTTGCCGACGCGGGCAGCTCGGCAATCATCCAATTCCTGGCCTGGATGAGCCCGTCATCCACTAAAGAGCGCGCTTGAACCCCCAGAAAAAGACTGAGGGCAGTGATGAGCGCCGTCGCAACAACCACCAACCGACCAAGCCGGGGCCGCCACGCCACCACCATCACTGCAGCCACAGGTAGTGACACCACGCCTGCAAGGACCACGCAGTAACCAAATTGTTCTTCTGCAGCACCAAAAAAGACCGAGTAGACGCCCACCAAGCCTGTGAATATCGAGAACAGACCGATAACGCGGCGATTGGCCGCAGGCGACGTGGCGGCAAGGGCGCCGGCCAGTACGGAAAGTCCCAAGAGCATGTAGCTGGTGCCGAACCGTCCCACTAGATCCACGAGGCGGTCTGCGAGGCTTACCTCGGAGACCGAGTTAAAACCGGTCATCTGAATGGCACCTACCATCCTCAGAATGCCTACCAATTTTTGGTCGACGAACTTTGGAAGAAGCCCCATGGAGGTCAGCAAACCAAGGTACACCGCATAGGGAACCAGGGCTGAGGCGAGAATCCGCCAGGCAGTCAACGGCGGTATGGTTCTGCGCCAGAACACCCCGGCGACGAACGGAACCACTGTGAACACGGCCGTCATGTCCTTCATGACGATGGCCAGCCCGAACACCAGGCCAGCGCTGATCTCCAGCCAGAGACGTGCCCGTCCTTTCCGGCGGTCAAGCACCACGAGGACCAGAAGCCAGCCCGTCAGAACGGCCAAACCTGCCGGCGTCTCCATCATTAAACGGCCATCCATGCGGAGGACAAAGGGATCGCTTGCCAGGACCACCCCTGCCACCGCGGCAGCTCCGATGCCCACCAGGCGGCGAACCACCAGGAAGCACACCACCACCGTCACTGCCCCCAGGATGCTGTTGACCCACCGCAATTGCAGCGCCAGGTCCATCGAACTCCCTTGAAGGCCCAAGCCACGGATGACCAGGGCGTTGAGGGCGTAGGTGCCCGGAGGATGCAGGAAAAAGGGAGTGCCCAGAATTGTTGGCATCTGCCCGTCTGCCATCTGTTGGGCCAAATCTGCGTACGTCACTTCGTCGATGAAGACATCATTTGCCCGCTGGACTCCGAATAGCCGAAATACCAGAGCCAGCACTCCCACAAGCGCTGCGACCCAGAGCGGGTGCCGGATTACCTGACGCCGTTTCCCGGCAGACCGGCGTGCTGTGAACTTTAGCGCTGGCGCATCAGCGCGGTGAAGCGAAGTCATCGCACGCCTGACGGCACTGCGGGCACAAAGTAGGTTTCCGGAATCAAAGGGATCTCCCCTGCAGGAAACAAGGCGTCGGCCTGCGTGGCATACTGTCGGATGCGGCCGGGCTTAGTATCCAGGCCCATGTCCCAGGACCACCGCACAAACCCCCTGTTGGACAGGTACGCTTCATCCGGTCCGGCCAACAGGTCGTAGGGAAAATCCGAGTACATCACGAGATTTGCAGGGTGGTCCCTGCCAAGGTCGCGGGTAATCAGATGGTCAACATGACGGCCCACTCCCGCGGGGCAAAAGAGCAGCTCCGCCCCGGTCAGCTGCAAGAGCCCGGCGACCCGTGCGCGAAGCAGACGTATCATCTCCCGGTCTCCCCGGGAGACTCTGCCCAAGGCGATGTCGAACCGGTAGGTGGGGTATCTGTGCGTCAGTTCCGGAAGAAGCCTGTCCCAGGTGCTGCTTCCCAACCTGGGTGGCTTGCTCCGGCGTCGAAACAGCGCATCCACTTCCCCTAGATGCAGGGACTGGACTCCCATGTCTTCCAGCACGGCCCGGTCCTCCGACCTCCTGGCCTCGAAGAGTTCCCCGGCATCCGGGACCGTGCACTGACGCAGGAACGAGCCTGCCGCGCGGGTGTGCGGAGCGGGAGATGACTCAGTGAAAAGAGTCGCAACGACGATCTGACGCCTCTGGGCCTGCGCTTCGATGAGAGCCCCGCAGGACAACACAGCATCGTCCAGATGGGGTGACAAGAACAGCCATGGAGCGTCTCCGGCCATGGAACGATCAACTCTGGATTGGAACGGCATTCAGGCCCTTTTCTGCGCGGCGGAGTTGCTCCTGCCGGGGTTGGGAGGTGTTCAATTCACCCAGTGCGGTGACGTAGGCCTGAGCCTGCAAATCTGCGAGCGCATCCCAGTTGTAGCCGGCGGCAAACCGGCGTCCTTCCACTGCCACGTGCTCCAGCCCTGGCTGGGAATAGCGGGTGGCAATCTCATGGGCGAAAGCAGTGACGTCAAAGGGGGTGACAAGCCATCCGGTCCCGGCAGGGAGGATCTCTCTGAGGCACGGGATATCGAAAGCAATCACTGGCGTACCAGCAGCCAAGGCATCAATGGCCACCAAGCCGAACGTCTCGTGCCGGGAAGGCACCGCCACCAGACGGGCCTCGCTGATGGTCCTTAACTTCGCCTCCCCGGACAACCAGCCCAGCAGCTGAACACGTTCGGACAGACCGGCTTCTTTCACGGCTGCACGCAATCTGTCTTCGTCCTGACCGGTGCCGGCAATCAGCAGATTTCCCTCGACCCTGCTGCACGCTTGGGACCAAGCCTGCAGGAGGAGGTCAAGCCCCTTATGCCCGTACTCCAGACGGCCGATGAAGAGGACATCCTTCCCAAGGCGCGGCGGGGTGCTCCACACACAGGGGTCCACACCGTTGCCGATCACGTCCACATGAACGTCTGGATTCAGTTTCTTCAACCTTTCGGCTATGCCTTGCGAGACAGCGATGAGTCTTCGGTGCTTTCGTACCCCCAGCCGCTCTATCCAATGCAGCGGCAACTTGTACTGCCGCGCCTTGTCCCTGGCATGGAGCCACTGGACAACCCCAATGGTGGGGCGTTGGGTCCATAGCGGGGCTGCCATGGTGGAAAACGGGGCGAAGAAATCTTCCACCACCAAGTCAACCGATGATCGGCGCCGGCTCACTTCGAAAGGCAGCCGTGCCACGTACGCCACCAACCGGGTCAGTCGATTGCGGCCGGATCCATACCCGATCGGCACGTAGCGCACGCCGTCCTCCACGCGTTCCGTCCAGCCCGGATACCGGGTGGTGAGCACCGTGATGTGATAACCCTTGTCTGCAAGCCGACGGTTGATTTCGTGCGTCCGCACGGATCCCCCTCCGGCCCCCGGCATGCGCGGATCTTCGAATCCCAAATGCAAAACTCTCATAGCTGTCTTTCCATCCTTCGGGCGTTGGGAGGCCACGTACTGTGGTCGCCGTGACTATGGCGGTCACCTCCGCGCTTGGAACCCCGACGGCGGCCGGCAGCCCGGCTGCCAGAGTGCCGTCGTCGTCGAATTTTGAAGTCGTTCCCGTGTGGCAACAGCCTCCGCTGGTGAGCGAGAACGAAGAGGCCGCTGACAGTGGCCAGGGCCAGCCACACCAGTGGCTGGAGTGAGGCGGCCACAGCCAGCGCCACTATCAAGGCGACGGCCAGAACCAGGAACGGGCCGGCTCCCCGGCCGGGGTGTGCCGCAATGAGTACCGGACGTGCCAGGAGCGCCAGAACCACGCCCGCTGCCAGTGCGCCCACAGCGGAGCCCACAGCCATGCCCGTGACCGCGTTCAACTGCCAACCAACCCAGAGTCCAACCACCACCAGGAGACACGCACAAGCGAGGCCGATCTGGCATCGGCGGTAGGCGCGCAGGGCCAGGAGAACCGTGGAAAGCACCATGAGGACCGCGTAACCAAGACCGGAAGCAGCCAGCCACGGCAGGAGCCCCAGGGAGCCGTGGTACTTCTGCGGCACGATGAATCCGGCCATCAGTGGTGGAGCTGTGGCGATGATGGCGAAAGCCACCACGGCAAGTTGCCCGAACGACGCGAAGGCAGCACCAAGAACCTCGCCCGCGTTGGCATCGGGCGTGCGAAGCAACGGGAAGGCCACCAAAGCGGTTCCGGCTGCCACGTAGACAGGCCCTTTGGCGATGGTGGCAAGCGCCTGGAAACCTGCTGCATCGGCCGATCCGCTGTCCAGGAAGCCGACCACCACGACGTCGACACCCACCAGCACGGAGACAACGCCGAGAACGGAGGCGATGTCACTGGTCTCGGCCCATCTCCACTTCTCCAGCACAACCCGCGGACGCCACCGTAAGTCCCGGTAGAAGGACCACGGCACTATTAACGGCGCCAGGCACCCCACTACGAAACCTAGGACCCCTCCCCCGGCACCCCATGCCATGGCGATCACCACCACGCTGAAGATCAGCCTCAGGAGAACCTCGCCCACAGTGGACAGCGCGTACCAGGTGAAACGGAGCTCACCCTGCAACCAGCCAGCGGGTGCATTCGCCACGAAGATGACAAAGGCCGCCAACGCCACCACTGCGGCCAGGACGGGGTCGGCGAGCGCGAGCGTCACGCTGCCTGAGATCACTGCAGCGGCAACGCCCGCCAGGCAGGACACGAAGACCGAGAAGGCCACGCCATTACGCCGTTCCTCGGAGCCTGCCGGGTGGACGGCAACAACGTGCGACAAGGGAAGCGGGACCAAGGCATTGGCCACGATCCCCACCACCCCCAGGATCATCGCCGCGGCGGCGAAGATCGTGTATTCCGCGGTATCCAGCATGGTGGCCATGAGAAGCGTGCAGGCGTAGCTCATCACGCCTACAACCCCTGCGGACACGGCAAGGAAGCCGCTGTTTGCTGCAATACCCGGGTCTTTTTCCGAAGCCCTGCGGTGTGACCGGGGTCTTTCCCGCACAGCAAGAGTCATTGTTTTCTGGGATAAATCCATGGATGAACGTCCGCTACTGGCCGTCAAGAGCATCGGCGGGAGCGAAGGCGCTCCCTGGGCCGGCCAGCAAAGCAGTGCGTCCGGCGGAACGGAGTTCGGCAGACGTCACGCCGATCTTCTGCATTGCCGCGAAGGCCTCAAACTCGTCACGGCCCTTCATCAGCACGGCGACATGTCCATCATCCGCAACTGCAACTTCATCCGTCCGGTGCAGGATGGACTGAAGATCAGCATCTTCAGGCAACACGAACCGGGCCAGGGTGGAAAGGTCCGAGTGGCACCACCCTGCATCCGCGCCGTCGCGCCGTATCTTCTCCTCCTCCAGAACTGCGCCTGTGAGCAGTCTGGTGCTGCGGTCCCAGGTGAAGCAGCGGGCCCATTCCCGGCACTCGGCTGAGACCAACGCTTCCGAGTCCGGCTCACTCAAGGCGGTGAGGGCCTCAACCATGGCGGCGCCAAATTCCTGGGGAGTATCCACCAGCCAACCGGTTCTGCCTTCCACTACGGAGTCCCGTATGCCTGGAACACGCAGGGCCAGGCAGGGCACGCCCCACGCGGCGGCTTCGATCACCGAGCAGCCCCAACCTTCTGACGCCGAGGTGGAGGCAGTCAGCCAAGCCCGGCTCAACAACCTGTCACGGACCTCATTGGGCTGGTAGCCATGGAACGTTACTTCGTGGTCCAGGCCAAGGTCTGTGGCCAACTGCTGCAACCGCGCCCGCTCCGGGCCGTCCCCCACAATGTCCATCCGCAGCTTCGGAATGCTCCGCACTGCCACGGCGAACTGGCCCATCAGCAGGTCCAGCCTCTTGTGCGGCACCAGGCGGCTGACGACGGCGATGGTCGGGTGGGGTGCACGGGCGGCAACCTCGTCCGGAATGTCGATGGTTCCGTTCGGAACCACGTGGACGGGACCCGAAAAACCGAGTTTCCTCAGTTCCAGCCGGGTAGAGGGTGAAACCGCCACAATGGATCGCTTGCCGTACACCGTCTTGGCTCCCGAACTTTCCAGGAACCGGCCCACGGCGGCCATAGGTGGCGAGAACCTTGTGCGGAACTGCTCCTGGTGGACGTGGTGGATTACCTGGATGATCGGCAGGTCCCGGGGCAGGAACAAGGGCGAAAAGAACGGTATCCCGTTTTGGCAGTCCACCACGGCATCAAATTGCCCGCCGTTCCGCAGGAGCCTGAGCGCGGCGTGTCCATAAGTGGACAGGGCTCCGCCTCCGCGCAGGATGCGGATGCCGTCAATGACATCCTCAGGTGACTGGCCGTCGTCGCGCCCTGTAAACCAGGTGACCTGGACGCCGTTCTGCACCCACCTCTTGGAAATCTCATGCATGTACTGCTCGGCGCCGCCGGCTTGTGAGTGCTGGACGTCGCGCCAGTTGAGGACCAGCACGTGCTTTCCGGCGAGAAGGGTTGGTGAGTTGATGTCAGGAAGGCCGGACATCATGGTGTTGCCCTCTGGAGTTGGATCACCGAGGCAAAGCTGGCCACCCCATCCTGGAAGGGACGGAACGTTGATGCAGCTCCATCGGTCCATGCCACGGGAAGTTCGATGATGCTGGCGTTGTTGTCCTGCAGGCGCAGCAGAAGCTCAACGTCGAAGGCGAAACCAGTGCTGCGGCACTGAACCATGGCTGCTGTGAGGGCATCGCGTTCGAAGAATTTGAAGCCGCACTGGGTGTCCTGTATGCCCTTGACCTTTGATTTGGTCAGCGCCCGGAAGGCCGTGCCGCCCACCCTTCGTCCGAGGTGTTGGGGCCGGACCAGGGTTGAGCCGGGTGCGTGGCGGGAAGCGATCACCGCTGCTGCACCGTCTGAGAGATGGGCCATGGCCTCGGTGAGGGTTTCCAGCGGCGTGGCGAGGTCGGCGTCGAAAAAGCCCGTGAACCTGGACGTGCCGCTGAGGAGGCCGCGACGGACTGCCGCTCCCTTCCCCTTCCGTGAGCACCCCACCACGGAAATGGGAACTGCGTCCCCCTCTTCCCGAGAGATCCTGCGGACCACTGCGGCGGTCTCATCAACGCTTCCGTTGTCCACCACAACAATCCGCGAAGACCACGGCTGGTTGGCCAGGAAATCGACCGTCTGTTTCAAGGTGTCGGGGATTCTCGCGGCCTCGTTGTAGGCGGGAATGACCACCTCCAGATCCACGCGGGAGCGGCGCAGCGAGTCTGAATGTCGGCGCGCCTGCAGGCTCCCTCTCTTGCCTATGTGCACACTGTGCTGTTGAAGAAGGACCATCTGAACCTCCATATATCCGGGTACGGCACAAAAACGTGCTCGCAATATAAGGAGTGGGGGCACCCCGGAAGTCATGACGCCAATCCAGCCGTAGTGCTCCAAGTCATGGACCACTCTCAATACCGGGAGCGGTGCCGGGCGCTCTGAGCGAAATTGCTGGTTCCTTGTCTGACCCCGTCTATAGAGTGGCCACATGAGCCACACATCTTCCGTCCCTGCCGCTGCTCCGGAACCAACAGCGGTGCCTCCTGTCGCCAAGCGGGTCCCCACACGCCGTGAACACCACGGCGACGTTTTTGTGGACAACTACGAGTGGCTCAGGGACAAGGAATCCGTTGAGGTGGTGGACCTCCTGAAGGCCGAAAACGCCTACCAGGAAGCCGTCACAGCGCACCAGGAACCATTGCGGGAAGCCATGTTCCAAGAGATCAAGGGCCGCACCCAGGAAACGGATCTGTCCGTGCCCAGCCGCAAGGACGGCTGGTGGTACTACAGCCGTTCGGTGGAAGGGAAGGAGTACAGCATCCAGTGCCGCGTCCTGGCCCACAACACCGGGGACCCCGTAGCGGACTGGACGCCCCCGTCCGTGGTGCCCGGCGTGGAAATCGACGGCGAACAGATCCTCCTGGACGGCAACATCGAAGCCGAGGGCCAGCCGTTCTTCAGCGTGGGCGGTGCCGCGGTGACAGTTGACGGCAACCTTTACGCCTATGCCGTGGACAACTCAGGCGACGAACGGTTCACCCTCAGGATCAAGGACCTGCGCACCGGGGAGCTCCTCCCGGACATCATCGAGGATATTTTCTACGGAGTGGCCTTCTCCCCCGACGGCACGCGCCTCTTCTACACGGTGGTGGATGATTCGTGGCGCCCCTACCAGGTGAAGGCCCACGTCCTGGGTACGCCGGTGGCCGATGATCAGGTTCTCTACCAGGAGGACGACGTCGCCATGTGGCTGGGGTTCGATCTCTCCGCGGACAGACGGCACTTGGTGCTCAGCATCGGCTGTTCGGAGTTCAGCGAGACGCAACTGCTCCGCTTCGACGACTACGACGCCGGCCTCAGCACTGTGATCTCCCGCGACCACCATATTCTGTACGAGGCTGAGCCCTTCCTCCTGGACGGCAGGGAAACACTCCTCCTGACCCACAACAAGGACGCCATCAACTCGATGGTCAGCCTGGTGGACCCCGCTGAGCTGACCAAGCCGCTGGCAGAGCAGGACTGGCGTACCGTCGTCGAACATTCCAACGACGTCCGGGTCAACGGCGCCGGCGTGACATCCACGCATTTGGTGCTCTCCGTTCGTAAGGACACCATCGAACGGGTCCAGGTGCTGCCCTTGGCCGGCCTCGGCACCGAGGCCCAGGGTGCGCCGGTGGAACCGGCCTTTGACGAAGAGCTCTACACCGCCGGGGTGGCAGGTTCGGACTACGAGGCGCCGGTCATCCGCATGGGCTACACGTCCTACTTCACGCCGTCGCGCGTCTACGACTTTGTGCTCCCCACCGCCGGACTGCCATCCGGCCAGCTGCTCCTCCGCAAGGAAAGCCCCGTCCTGGGCGGCTACACGGCGCAGGACTACGTGGCTACCCGCGAATGGGCAACGGCCGACGACGGCACCCGGGTCCCGCTGTCAGTGCTGCGTCACGCGTCGGTACAGCAGGACGGCACGGGCGCAGGGCTGGTCTACGGCTATGGCTCGTACGAGATGAGCATGGATCCAGGCTTCGGCGTAGCCCGCTTGTCCCTCCTGGACCGCGGCATCGTCATGGTGATCGCCCACATCCGGGGCGGCGGCGAATTGGGCCGCCAGTGGTACGAGGACGGCAAGAAGCTCACCAAGAAAAACACCTTCACCGACTTCATCGCGGCCACCGATTGGCTGGCTGGATCGGGGTGGGTTGACCCGTCCCGCATCGCGGCGATGGGTGGATCGGCGGGAGGATTGCTCATGGGAGCAGTCGCCAACATGGCCCCGGAAAAATACGCTGCCGTGGTGGCACAGGTGCCGTTCGTGGATGCGCTGACCACCATCCTGGATCCCGAGCTTCCGCTCTCCGCCCTGGAATGGGAGGAATGGGGAAACCCGATCACGGACCCAGAGGCCTACGCCTACATGAAGTCCTACACTCCGTACGAGAATGTGGGGGCCGTTGCCTACCCCAAGATCGCCGCGGTGACATCCTTCAATGACACCCGGGTGCTGTATGTCGAGCCTGCCAAATGGGTTCAGGCACTGCGCTCCGTGTCTACCGGTTCCGAGCCGATCGTCATGAAGATCGAAATGGACGGCGGGCACGGCGGGGCCTCGGGCCGGTACGTCCAGTGGCGTGAGCGGGCCTGGGACTACGCGTTCGTCGCCGACTCCCTTGGAGCCACCGAACTCCTGCCTGGAGCCGGCCTGAAGTAGGAGTTTTTTAGCGCTGGCGGGCCCGGAGGAGTGCGAAGTATCCAGGGATCAGGTCCGGGGTTGACGGATTGCTCAGCGGGCGCGTCTCGATGCTCGCCGAGCCTTCAACAATAAGGTTCCAGTCCGCCGCCGCGAAGGCCTTGGCCCGTTGTGCCGCCCCGAACCGGCCGGGCATCGGCAGCCCGCGGATGGCCCACTCCAACGGGGCGGGAATGGAATTGCGGGTGGCACCCAGATGGCTGACGTAGTCCACCGGCGTGCCCGGAAAGTTGGTTTCAGTCAGGAACACGCCTCCGCGGGTCCCGACGACGGGCAGCAGGTTCGCAGCCAACGCGGCGCGGCCGCTTCGGTCCAGAACGTGCAGGACACCACGGATGAAGATGTTCGCATCCCCCGTCCAGCCTGCCGCTTCGAGGGCCGTAGCGACAGTCTGCGCTGCGTCCGGTGCCGTCATGTCGCAGACCGCATATGACGCCGTCGTGGTTCCTGCTGACTCCTGCCGTGCCCGCTCAACCGCGTTTGCAGAGTAGTCCAGCCCTAATGCGTGCGGGAAGTGTTTGGCCAGCAGGCGCGTGAAACTGCCGTTGCCGCATCCGACGTCCACCACGGGCAAAGACGGGTCCAACTTAGCCATTTGGGGGAGGTAGCCGTTGAGTTCATGGTCGCTGCCCGAGTCCCACAGGACGTCGCCAGTGGCACCGGTTGAGCGGATATCGCCCCAAAACCGGTCCCAGGCAGTGCGGGGATCCTTGGGCGCAGCGGAAGAGAGCCTGATGAGGCGGGGAATCAGCAGGTACTTCCTGAAAGCGGAGAACATTCTCCAAATATAGGTGGCCCTACGCCTCCACCAGCCACTCCAACGCCTCTGTTTCAGAAGTGAAGAACTTGGTGGGGCACGGAGGCTTCATGATGCCCAGAAAAAAGTTGGCAATGACCCTGTCCACCGGAGATGAGCCCCAGAGCGCGATGCGGTTGGCCTGGCACGGTTTGGCAAACACGGAACGGGCACCCCGGGTGACATCGTCCGTGGTGGCCATGTCAACGATCATGGGATGGCGTTCCTCGCCGCAGAGCTCGTTCACCCGGTCCATGGCCCGCTGGGCGTCAGGTTCCTTGATCCTTGCCCCGCGCGGCCATGTCAGGCGAAGAATGCCTTGTTCTTCGAGCTCCAGCTCGAACGTCACCTGTTGGTGGTCCTGCGGTGTTGCTGGGTGGTCCACAGTGCTCCTCGCGCGGTTGGTGCTGCTGCAGCGGGTTACCTCTGCTGACACCCTCAAGGCTGTCGAATCCACAGGGCAAAGTAAAGGTGTGTCCCAGGACTCATCCAACCCATTTGCCGCGTGGTCACCTTTGGCCGCAGTGCCGCTGATAGGGTGTTGCCACATCATGAAAACACCGTGAATGAACCGTTGGAACGGAAGGGGCTCAGTGGGCGAGACCGTTGCCGGCGTACAGCATGCCCGCTCCGCCGTAGTGGCGGATTCAGACAAGGACCGTTTGGCCGCGACGACGGCCGCCCTTGCCGCCGCGGGATTCAGCGTGTTCCCCGCCGTGGATGCCGCCGCCCTGGCCGCCCATCTACAGCACCAGCGCCCCTCGGTTGCGGTGGCTGAGAGTTCCCTGGCACACGGACTGCGCAGCCCCGGGGTTCCCATGCTCCTGGTCCTTGCCTCCCAGGAATCCCTTGACCTCCGGGAAGTGGAATCCTGGCGCGTAGCGGACTACGTCATCAGCCCCGTGCAATCCGGGGAACTGGTCCACCGGGTTGAAACCCTTATCGGCCGGGCCGCCGAGCGCGCCCGTTCACGCGGCGAAATCGAAGCACTGCGCGAAAGCCTCCGCAATGTCTCCTCGGCGATCCGGGAGACCAATGATCCCCAATTGATCTCAGACCACGTGGTGCGTGGCTTCGGGGAGGCGCTGGACGTGGACCACGTATGGTTTGCTACCTTCCGCGACGAACGTGTTCCCACCATTCGTGCACAGTGGAACCGTCTTGGCCTTCCGCTGCTTCCCGCGAGGCTGGGTGAGAGCGAAAACGCCATTATCGAGGCCGCCAACAGGCTGTGGGCGGATGCGGACGTCCTGGCGGTCGCGGACCACCGCGAAGACCCCGACTCCAGGATCGCCACGGCACTGCGGGAGTGGTCAGGCGAGCTCGACCCTGTGTCCACCGTCCTTCTCCCCGTGGGTGAGGGAGCGACGGCGTTGGGCATCATCCTGCTCTCCACCGTCCGGGAACGGCACGATTGGACCCGCCCCGAGATCGCGCTGATGCAACACGTGGCCGGGAACGTGGCCCACGGACTCATCCAAGGCCACCTCATCAGCGCCCAACAGCGGGTCCTGCACCAGTTGAGGCAACTGGACAAGGCCAAGACCGACTTCCTGGCCACCGTCAACCATGAACTCCGGACTCCGCTGACCTCCATCACCGCCTACTTGGACATGATCCAGGACGGATCCGGCGGGCCGGTTCCCGACGGCATCAGGAAGATGCTCGATGTCATCGCCCGGAACTCCAACCGCCTCCGCAGGCTCATCGAGGACATGCTTACCGTGTCCATGCAGGACGGCAGCAACCTGGACCTCAAACCGGTGGATATTGCCAAGCTCCTCCAGGTGGTGGTGGCCACGCTTCGGCCGCTGGCAGAGTCCCGCCACGTTTCGTTGTCTTTTACCGATGGGACTGACGACATCGAGGTTACGGCCGACGAAGCGAAGCTGGAGCAGGTGTTCACCAACATCGTGGCCAACGCCATCAAGTTCACGCCCGAGGGCGGAAGGGTGGGCATCACCAGTTCGGTCTCGGACTCGGAGGGCGGCGGGCTGGCGCTGGTAGAGATCGCAGACAACGGCCTGGGCATTCCCGAGCACGATCTCCCCCACATCTTCACCCGCTTCTACCGGGCCTCCAACGCAACATCCGCGGCGGTCCCCGGCAGTGGGCTCGGACTGGCGATAGCGCACGACATCATCAGCCGCCACATGGGCCGCCTCCTGCTGGACTCCACCCTGGGGTCAGGCACCACGGTATCCGTGGAGTTGCCGGTGGGCGGGCCGTAGTCAAGCCCCTGCCCGGCGTGACAGGCGTGTCAACGTGAGGTCCGTACCAGTGCTCTACGGTCACTAATGCTCGACATACTGCGAAACAAAATTGATGCCCCGGGCCGCAGCCCGGGGCATCAATTGACGTTATATGGCCTTGAGAGGCGCTCCCCCAATGTTTAGTTCGGCCACCAACCGATGCTGGTGGTGTTCGTCTTAGTAGTGGTGAAGCTGTTGGGCCACCAACCGATTGCCGTGCTGTCCTGCGTGGGCTCGGCATTAGCCGGGGCAGCGAAACCCGTTACTGCCAGAACCGCCGCCATGAGCAGGGTTGCCGCAAATTTTTTCATCCGCTATGCCCTTTCGTACTGATGCGAATTTGTTGTCTGTGACTTGAATAAAGTCACGGTGCAAACTATACGAGCTTTTCTTCCGCAATGACATGGATAATGGGCACATGCAAAGTCCGCACCTCGCCTCCCACTTCGTTGCCGGTCTCACGGCACGCGCCAAGTGGAAGGAGCGGGATTTCGGCGAGGCCTACCGCCTGGCCGGAGAGGCTGCCGGACTGTCCACCGCGGCCGGAGATGACGAGTCCTGGTGGAACATGCGGTACCTGCAAGCGGAATGCCTCCGGGACCAAGGCCGCATTGAGGAATACCTCAACGTCGCCATGGAGCTCAACAACCACAGCCTGACCGCGTCCTCGCCCGAACTCGGGGCCAAAGCAGGAACCATGGTTGCCGTGGCATTCCAAGGCCTGGGCAGGCTCCCCGAGGCTGCCACCATGGCTGCAGAGGCGGCCAAACTTGCGGCCGGGGACGCCGAGTTGCTGTACGTTCAGATTCTCGCCCAGCGCGCCCTGATCGCGGCATTGGCGGAGAGCCGGCTCCTGAACGATGCCTGGCGCGAATGCCTCGTCCTGGAAACCCTGCTGACGGACGACGTCGACGAAGACACTGCCGGCAAAGGCTATTGGGTGATTGGCAACGTTGCCTTTCTTGCCAATCGTGTTGCCGACGGCGGCCTTTACCACGATCTGGCGGCCGAACGGCTTTCACCGTCCAAGGACGTTGATTTGTGGGCACGCTTCAACAGGGCATCAGCGGAAATGCGCCTTCAGGCAAAACTCAGTGATGCCGCAACCCTCCGCTGCATTGAAAGGGCAGAGCTCGCCACGGATATTGTGGGCGGCTCTGAACGGGACCACTTGGAAATGTCGCTGGTCCGCGCCCACTGGTATTTTCTCAGCGGCGATATGCAACAAGCCACCGCTATCCTTGAACCCCTGTGCGCCCGCTCCTCCATTCTGGCCACGCAAACCTCGGCGGAAGCACATTTCCTCTTGGCCAGGACCTTGCTTGAATCCGATCGACGGCAGGATGCACTGGTGACGTTCGAAAAAGCTGCCATGCTGTTCGAACAGGCTGCATTGCCCGAACGCAGCGCAGCCGTTCGGGAGTACCTTCGAAATAGCGATGAACAACGAGGCGAGCCACACGGGGGGTGAGCATGTCCGAAGGGAAAATGTACTCCGGCAACGACCCGCGCCTTGGGCTGCTCCTGGACGGAATCGTGAGGTTGGCCGCCGGGGATCTCAACACCAGAATCGAAGTCTCAGAGGCACGGGACGAAATCGATGCCGTGATCATGGGCACCAACCTCCTGGCCGAGGATCTCCAGATCGTTTACGAAGAGTTGGAGCAACGGGTGCGTGCCCGTACCCAGCAGTTCAATGAAGCCCACTTGGCGATGCAGCACATGGCAATGACTGATCCCCTCACAGGCCTGAACAACCGCTCAGCATTTGCCACGGCACTCAGCGAAGCCCAGTCCAGTGGGGCGCAGAGCGGCCGAAAGGCAGCCATCCTCCTCCTGGACATGGACGGGTTCAAAGCGATCAACGACTCCCTGGGGCACACTATCGGGGACAAGGTCCTGGAGACGGTGGCCTATCGGATCACCGGCGCCGTGCGGGATCAGGACATGGTGGCCCGCATGGGCGGAGACGAATTCGCGGTGCTGATCCCCGACGTGACTCCCGCTATCGCCGCCTCCATCGGCAACCGTATCCTTGCCGCAGTGGTGGGCGTTATGGAAGTCGAGGGCCATCACCTGCGTTGCGGTGCCAGCATGGGCCTCCGGATGGCCGATCCCGGCCACCGCGCGGAGGAACTGATGATGGAAGCAGACATCGCCATGTACGAATCCAAGGCCGACGGACGTGGCAAGCTCAAAGTCTTCGAACCCGCTATGCTGCACGCCAGGCAAATGCGGAACCAACTGGTGGGCGAACTCAAGGAAGCGATATCCGGCTCCCAGCTGGTGCTCTACTATCAGCCGATCATCCGGTTGGATACCCGCGAAATCGAGGGTGTGGAGGCGTTGGTCCGTTGGAACCACCCCACCCGCGGTCTCGTCATGCCGGACGAGTTCATTCCCATTGCAGAGGAAACCGGAATGATTTCCGATCTGGGCGGCTGGGTGCTCCGCACCGCCGTCGGGCAGTTGAAGCAATGGCGCACCGATCCCCTCACGTCGGGCCACAACTTCAGCATGCGCATCAACGTTTCGGCGGCGGATCTGCAGCGGCTGGAGTTCATTGAAGACGTCCGCGAGGCTTTGGCGTCCGCCGGGCTGGACCCGTCGCTCCTGGTCCTGGAACTGACAGAGAGCGCAGTCATTCAAGGTAATGACTTGGACCGCTACACGCTCAACAGCCTGCGCCGACTGGGTGTGGGACTGGAAATCGACGACTTTGGCACCGGCTACTCCTCCATCAGTTACCTGCGCCAGCTTCCAGTGGACACCGTCAAAGTGGACCGGACCCTGCTCTCAGCACTGGGCAGCGACCCCTCGCAACCCGCGCTGCTGGCCGCCGTGCTGCAGCTGATCCGGGCTTGCGGTTTGGCTGCGGTGTGGGAGGGCGTCGAAAGTGCCGACCAAGCCGAGTATCTCCTCAGCATCGGGTGCACCAGCGGCCAAGGGTACTACTTCAGCAGGCCGCTGCCTGAAGAGCAGCTGACCGAGCAGTTGAAGCACCACAAGACGTGGCCCGTCAGTTGATGGTCCGCGTCCATGGATGGTGGCGGGTCCGCCACTCGGAGTCGAGAATCGCGTAGATGTTCTCCGTGGCCCACTGGCCCTTGTAGTGCCAGTTGTCCACCAGCGTCGCTTCCAGGCGCATGCCCAGGCGCTTGGCGATGCCGGCCGATCCTTCATTGAGGGCATCCAACTTGGCGTCAACGCGGTGGAATGAGAGTGTCTCGAACGCAAGCCTCAACACGGCTTCCGCGGCTTCGGTAGCAATGCCGTGGCCCTGGGCATCAGGATGGAGAATCCAGCCCACCTCTGCCTGCCCTGTCCCCTCAAGCCATTTCAGCACCACCTCGCCCATGAGGCCCGGGTGGTCCTTCCTCTCGATGGCCAGGCAAATCCAATCTCCCTCCTGGTTGAACTCGAAGTTGGCGTACCGGCCCAGGACTTCCATGGATTTGGTCCTGGTCAGCTCATTGCGCAGAAGGAACCGGGCAGTTTCGGGAAGCGACTGGTATCCGTGGAAGCGATCGAGGTCCTCGGCTTCGAAGCGGCGCAGAATGAGTCGGTCTGTGGTGATGGGGAGCTCAATTTCGGGCATGTCTCCGAGGCTACTAGGTGTAGGCGAATACTGGTCCAGTCTTGACACGTGGCGCGATCTGGGATTACCTAATGAACATTCGGTAAATAAAGCTGGAGGCAATGACGCATGGTTGAAACAACCCTCTCCGGTGCATCGCACCACATCCTGACGAACGACTACGCGTCAGAATGGATGGGCATCGAGGTCCTCAAGCTCGACGACGGGCACGCCACCATCCGCATGCACCTCCGCCAGGAGATGCTCAACGGATTCGGCATGGCCCACGGCGGAATGATCTTCGCCTTCGGGGACACCGCCTTCGCGCTGGCCTGCAACCCAGCCAACCCCACGCCCAAGCAAGCCGCCAACATCACGGTGGCGTCCGGCGTCGACATCAACTTCATCAAGCCCGCGTTCCAAGGCCAGGTGATCACCGCCGTCGCAAACCGCCGCGCGAGCACCGGCCGAAGCGGCCTGTACGACATCCAGATCTACGCAGCTGCGCCCGACGCCGATTCAGCCCCCGACGCCGGGCATGGTGAACTCATTGCCGAGTTCCGTGGCCGCAGCCGCACCATCTCCAAGAAGTAGGAACCCCATGACGCAGAACACCGTGGCCGCACCCGCAGTTTCCTCCTCAAAAGCAACTGCCCCCGTGCTGGACCGTGAAGAAACCATCTCCCGCGACGAACTCGAGGCCCTGCAGCTCACCCGCCTGAAACACACCGTGGCGTACGCCTACGATCGCGTGCCTCTGTACAAGCGCAAGTTCGACGAAGCCGGCGTGCACCCCTCGGACCTCCGCGAGCTGAGCGACCTGGGGAAGTTCCCCTACACCACCAAGGAAGACCTCCGCCTGGAATACCCGTTCGGCATGTTCGCCGTCCCCCAGGACCAAGTGGCACGCATCCACGCGAGCTCCGGCACCACCGGCCGCCCCACCGTGGTTGGCTATACCAAGCAGGACCTCGCCAACTGGGCAACCTTGGTGGCCCGCTCCTTCCGCGCCTCCGGAGTCCGGCCCGGCATGAAGGTCCACAACGCCTACGGATACGGCCTCTTTACTGGCGGCCTCGGCGCACACGCCGGTGCTGAAGCGCTCGGCTGCACCGTCATCCCCATGTCCGGTGGCCAGACCGAACGCCAGATCCAGCTCATCCAGGACTTCAAACCGGACGCCATCCTTGCCACGCCCACCTACTTGCTGACCATCGCCGACGCCATGGCGCACCAAGGCATCGACCCCACCTCCACGTCACTCAAGTACGCCGTCCTGGGTGCCGAGCCGTGGACCGAAGAAATGCGCCACGAGCTCGAAACCACCATGAACATCAAGGCCTCGGACATCTACGGGCTCTCCGAAGTCATGGGCCCTGGCGTGGCCGGCGAAGCCGTTGAGACCCAGGACGGCTGCCACATCTGGGAGGATCACTTCCGCCCCGAAATCATCGACCCGTTCGATCACTCCACGGTCCTGGGCGACGGCGAACCCGGCGAACTCGTCTTTACTTCCCTGACCAAGGAAGCGCTCCCGATCATCCGGTACCGCACCAAGGACCTCACCCGCCTGCTCCCCGGCACCGCCCGCCCGGCGCACCGCCGCATGGGCCGCATCACCGGCCGCAGCGATGACATGATCATCCTCCGCGGCGTGAACCTGTTCCCGTCGCAGATCGAGGAAATCGCGCTCCGCATCCCGGAACTCAGCCCGCATTTCCAACTCGAAATCACCCGTCCCGAGGGCAAGCGCATGGATTCGCTGACCGTTAAGATCGAGCGCCGCGAGAACGTTTCCACCGATGCGGGCACGACGGCGGCGCACACCTTGCGTGAGCAGATCAAGATCCACATCGGGTCATCTTGCGTAGTGGACGTAGTAGAGCCCGGTTCCCTTGAGCGGTCCAACGGCAAGCTTCGCCGGATCTACGACATGCGCCCCAAGGGCTGACCTTGCTTGAGATCGTGAGAAAATGCCAGCATGCCTACTGAGACCACCACCAAGCGCGGACGGCCCGGTTACGACCAGCAGTCGGTGCTCCGCATCGCCGTCGACGTCTTCAACCGCCACGGGTACGATGCTACGTCCATGGGCATCCTGGCCGAGAACCTCGGGATCTCGAAGTCGGCTATCTACCATCACGTGCCGTCCAAGGGCGATCTGCTGAAGCTCGCCCTGGACCACGCGTTGGGCGGCCTTGAGGCCATCCTCGAGGAGCCTGCCGCCACGTCCGGGCCCGCCGATGCGCGGCTGGAGTTCGTGCTGCGGCAGACCATTGCGGTGCTGGTGGACCGGTTGCCCTTCGTCACGCTTCTCCTGCGACTCCGAGGCAACACGGAGATTGAGCGCGACGCCTTGGAACGCCGCCGCGCGTTCGACCACAAGGTAGCCGAACTCATCTCCGCCGCCCGCGAGGACGGCTCCCTGCGGCAGGACATCGATCCGCGCACCGTGACGCGCCTGCTGTTCGGCACTATCAACTCGATCGTGGAATGGTACAAGCCGGGCGGCTCGCTGTCCCCCGAGAAGCTCGCGGACGACGTCATCACCATGGCCTTCGACGGCCTCCACACGGCCGCCTGACCCTCTCTCACATCCCAAGGGCTTGAGCCGAACCCTCTCTCACCTCCCAAGGGCTTGAGCCGAACCCTCTCTCACCTCCCGCGCGCTCCCGTCCATCCCTCTCTCACATCCCAGGGGCTCCCGACGCCAGAGTCCGTGGTCTATCCATCCGGGCCCTTGCTCGGGTGCACCGGGTATCGAGGAGGACGGTCCGTTAGGCACTCGCGGCTGCGGTAGCGCCTGACCGGAAAGCCCCGGCGCGGCGGGCGACGAAGCTGGGTCCCTTGAAGGCTGCCCTTGACGCGAAGCTGCTCGCTGATCTGGATGCTCCACCAACGCAGCGCCATACCGCGCAAAGGGTTTTGACCGTCTGGTTGATGAACACCAGGCGGTCATTTCGTATTCATCGGTTCGTCAACACGTCAAAGCACGCCGGGCCATCATCGCGGTTGAGTCGGGCAATGCGCCGGTGGAACCGTTCGTGCCGCAGGAACACGCTCCGGGTGCGGAGGCGGAGGTGGACTTCGGCGATGTGTGAGTGGATCTGGACGGCGGGCAGACTCGTTGTTACATGTACGCTTTCCGGCTTAGCAACTCTGGAAAGTCCGTTCATGGGATATATCCGACCTGCGCGCAGGAGGCTTTCTTGGAAGGCCATATCGAAGCGTTCAACACTATTGGTGCTGTCTCTGCCCGGCATATCCGGCATGACAACTCACCTCGGCGGTGACCGATTTCATCGAAAAAGTGGTCCCGAAACGGGTTGCCATTCTCACTGGGCTTGGAAGCATCGAAAACGGTTTGAGGAGTCAGACCAGGTCACGAAAAATGGGTTTGGCGACAGGTCACAGTCGACAGGCAGCTTCGTCGGACGGTCTCGTGTCCGCCCACAACCGAAACGTCGAACGCCTTCCCCGTCATGTGGGAAGGCGTTCGATCGGTCGCCGGCACATCAGTTTCCATTTGAGCCCGCGGGACATGAGAGAGCGACCCACCCAAACCCGCGGGACATGAGAGAGCGACCCACCCAAACCCGCGGGACATGAGAGAGCGACCCACCCAAACCCGCGGGATGTGAGAGAGGGTTACTTCTCCACGAGGGTGAGGACGTCGTAGGTGGCCACGATTTCGTCGTTCTGGTTGGTCAGGACAGCGTCCCAAGCAACTTCGCCGTACTCGTCCGTCTCACGGGGGGTGATCTTCTTTGCGGTCAGCGTGACCCGGATCGAATCTCCCGCCGCTACTGGGGTGATGAAGCGCAGGTTCTCGAGGCCGTAGTTGGCCAGGACGGGACCGGGCGCAGGCTCCACGAAGAGGCCGGCTGCCCAGCTCAGGAGCAGGTAGCCGTGGGCAACGATGCCAGGGAAGAACGGGTTGGCTTCTGCGGCCTCCTGGTTGGTGTGGGCGTAGAACGTATCGCCCGTGGAGTTGGCAAACGCAGTGATGTCCTCGAGAGTGACCTCCCGAAGTTCCGAGCGAACCGCGTCGCCGATCCGGAGGGTGGAGAGGTGCTTGCGGAACGGGTGCTCGCCCTCGGTTTCCACCGTGAAGTTGCGGTCGGCGCCCGTGTGCCACTGGCCCGTGACGGCGGTCAGCATGTTCGGGGAGCCCTGGATGGCGGTGCGCTGCATGTGGTGCAGGACGGAACGAATGCCACCGAGTTCCTCGCCACCACCGGCGCGGCCCGGACCGCCGTGAACCAGATGCGGAACCGGGGATCCGTGACCGGTGGAGGAGCGGGCGTCTTCACGGTTGAGCATGTGGACGCGGCCGTGGTGGGCTGCGATGCCAAGCACCAACTCCTGCGCCACGGAAGGATCGTTGGTGCACACCGAAGCTACCAAGGAGCCGGAACCGCGGGCTGCGAGGCGGACGGCGTCGGCCAGATCCGAGTAACCGAGCACGGAGGAAACCGGGCCGAAGGCCTCGAGCGAGTGTACTTCCTCGGCTTCGGCGTCCGCCCAGCTCAGGAGAACGGGCGACATGAAAGCGCCGTCCTCCACGACCCCCACTTCGCCGCCAACTGAGGTGACCGACGGCGTATCGAGGGATCCGTACGCAAGCTCGCCGCCGGCGTCGAGCATTGACTGAACTGCCGCGCGGACATCGGCGAGCTGTTCCAGCGACGCCAGCGCACCCATGGTGACGCCCTCGGCGCGGGGATCGCCGACGACGACGCGTTCGTTGATACGGGCGCCGATGGCAGCAGCAACATCGGCCGTGAGCGACTGGGGAACAATGATGCGGCGGATGGCCGTGCACTTCTGTCCCGCCTTGACGGTCATCTCGGTGACGACGGCTTTGACGAAGGCGTCGAACTCCGGGGTACCGGGCACAGCGTCCGGGCCAAGGATCGCAGCGTTGAGCGAGTCGGTTTCAGACGTGAAACGGACGCCGCCTTGGACCACGTTCTTGTGGCCTTTCAACGAGTTCGCCGTTGAGGCCGATCCTGTGAAGGACACGAGGTCGCGGTAGTCGAGTTCATCCAGGATGGTCCGGGCCGAACCGGAGATCAACTGAAGGGCACCAGCCGGCAAAATGCCCGATTCGACGATGGCCTTGACCGCAGCGGCGGCCACGTAGCCCGTGGGCGTCGCCGGCTTCACTATGGTGGGAACACCGGCGAGGAAGGCGGGAGCGAACTTCTCCAGCATGCCCCACACGGGGAAGTTGAACGCATTGATCTGCACTGCGACGCCGGGGATGCGGGTGTAGATGTGCTCGCCCGCGAACGAGCCGTCCTTGGACAGCACTTCCATGGGACCGTCCACCACGACCTGCGAGTTGGGCAATTCACGGCGGCCCTTGGAGCCGAAAGTGAAGAGCACGCCAATGCCGCCGTCAATGTCGATCATGTTGTCGATCTTGGTGGCGCCGCTCTGCGACGAGGACTCGTACAACTCCTCACGGCGGCCGTTAAGGTACTGGGCAAGCTCCTTGAGCTTGAGCGCACGCTGGTGGAACGTCAGCTTCCCGAGTTCAGTTTGGCCTGTGGTGCGGGCGAAATTCACGACGGCGGCAAGGTCCAGTCCGTCGGTGCTCACGTTGGCCAGGACTTCACCGGTGCTGGCATCGCGGACCGGGACCTTCCTGGCGTCGGGTGCCGGGGTCCACCAGGCATCCTGAACGTAGCTGGGGACGGTTGCAACGGCTGTGGTTTCCGGGGCGACTGCGGTAGTGGTCATCGTCGACGGGTCCTTCCAAGGCACGTGAAATCGGCACGGTCATTGCTGGCTGGAGCCAACATTACTGACCGGCCGTTCGGTAATATATACAGGGTACATGAATGCCCGGAGGAGTACAGCAGTTATTTTGCGGGACGCCCCTATCCGGGACGTCCCTGCGGGGAGGCTTAGCCCTTGCCGCCCAACTTCTTCGCCAACAACAGCGGCTTCTTGAGGAACTCCCCCACACTGGTCCGGGCAATGACCGTCTGGTTCAGGGCATCCAGCCGCTCCAGAACATGGTCCAGCTTGGCACCTGCCTCGTCGAGGCGACGCTCCTGCGCGCGGATGAGCTCTTCCTGCTCAGCCAGGACGCGGGTCAGGTACAGCATCCCGCCAAGCCCTCCCTGGGCGACGCCATCGCGAAGATGCTCATCGCGGACCAAGGCATCGTAGCGGGCATGTTCGGCGGCCTTTGCGAAAATGCTGTTGCCATCATGTCCCTCGGACTCCGGCCGTTGAGACCAAAACGCGAGCGGTTCGCCGTCGATAAACCCCACGCGCGAGTGGCTGAGGGTGCGCAAGTGGAACTCCCAGTCGCCCACCACGGGGAGGTCCTCGTTGTAGTAGCCCACAGCATCGTGCAGGCTCCGGCGGTACAGGAAGGAAATGGGAACGGCCCGGTTGATCTTCAGCATGTCCGCAAGGGTGATCTGCTGCATACCCGCCCAGAAGAGCTCACGGCGGATCGGCTCAATCCGGTCCCCCACCAGTTCCTCGATGACGATCTCGGTCCGGACCATGACGCCGCTTTCGGCTCCATGCGCAGGCTCATCCAGGTAAGCCACGGTGCTCTCCAGGAAGTTCGGGGCCCAGAAGTCATCGTCATCATGGATCACAATGAACTCACCGGATCCGGCTTTGATACCCGCGTTCGACGCCGCTTCCATCCCCACGGACTCGGAATGGTGGAGCGTGGTGATCCGCTCCCGCTCGCCGTCGGCCCGCTGGGACGTGAGGCGATCGACGTCGGCCGGGTTGCCGCCGTCGTTCACAATCACCAACTCGAAGTCCTGGAACGTCTGGGCGAAAATGTCGTCCAAGGCCCGGGCCAGGAAAAGCGGGCGGTTCTTGGTTCGGGTCACGATGGTGACGCGGGCACCAGCATTCATGGCAGGTCCGTTCCGTTCGGCAAGTGTGATCAATCCTGCATGTTAGCAGCGCGCGGAAGCGCAGGGACCAGCTTCGCCCGAACCGCCGCGATCTCCAGCTCAGAGACCCCGTTGGCCGCCAGGAAAGCCACCGCGTCGATCGAACCAAGGAAGTCCCGCAGGCCCGCCCGCCGCTGCGCCAACAGGGCCTCAAGCTCGTCGTCAGAGAGGTACGGATCATGGGCGTGCGGGGCGCCATGCGTTCGATGCCGCTCGTTGATCCCACGGGCGGCGAGCTCGTAGCCACGAACGATGTCCTCGTCACCCATACCCGCCAGCCGCTGCAGCATCAGCGCGATCACCCCGCTGCGGTCCCTGCCCGCCGAACAATGAACCACCACCTTCCCCGGCGAAGAAGCTATCGCTTTGAAAACCGCCGCGATCTTCTCCCCGAAAAGATGCAAATAGTCACCGTACTGCGCCGGGTCCTTCAGATACGGGCCGAACAACTCATTGAAGTCGCTGTGGTCCGGATCCTCAGTGGGGCAATGGACGACGTCGATACGCGCCTTCACGTCATTTGGCACCTCGGGATCGGTGTCGCGTTGGCGACGCTCCCGGGAGGCGCGGAGATCGATCACGGTGCGGACGCCGTCGTCGTACATCTGCTGCCAACCCGTCTCGGTGACCCATTCGTGCCGGCCCATCCGGTAGACGTCCCCGGCAATTCTCCAGGCGTTGACTGCACCGTCCCAGCGAACGGCTTGGTGAGCTGACGTGGTTCCTTCCATAGGAGCCAGCTAAGCACATTGAGGATAAGTGCGTGAGGGTACCGCCGAGGGGTTGGCTCTCAGCACTTTCGAGCGTGCATACTGCCGAAAGCCCGCTCCTCGACGAACGCGTAGACCTAACGCTTGGCCAACTGGGCCGGCTTGACGGCGGAGACCAGCGCGGCTGCGTATGCCTGATGCCCTGCAATGTTTGGATGGAAGTTGGCGTCCGGGAGAGGCAGCCTGAAGTCCAGGACGATCCACGGCACCAGGGAATTCGCAGCGTGGCCGGCGAACCTCTTAGTGACGTCAATGAACTTCGCGTTGGTCCTACTGTCAGCGACCGCCTTGGCGATGGTTGAGTTCAGAGCGTCGATGGCCTGATTGACCTTTTCTTGGTTCTGGACAGGAATGACCGGCGCACCATTGACGGGATCAAAAAGTCGCGGGTAGCCCATGACAGCAATGGTTGCCTGCGGAGCCGAAGCTTGAGTGGTTTGGTAGATACCCTCAAGTCCGGCCTCAAGCACGGGGAGGTTGGCGATGATCGCGTTAACGGTCCCTGCACACGTCACGGTGTCCGGAGTCGCGCAAGCCTGAAGCGCCAAAAGGCTTCCCGCATCGATGGCGCCGGCGGTGATGCTCACCAACTCGGCATTTCGGAGTGCGGTTTGGCCGGACGCGATCTGTTCAACTACGGACGGTGCACCGTTGTAAAAAGGACCCCCGGGTACGAGCAGGGCTCCGTGGCAAGCGAGGTTCTCAAGTAAGTTGACCCGGCCAGTATCCGCAACCACGTCCACATAGCCAGGGTGGCTCTGCCAGCAAAGGGCGTCCCGGTAGAGCCCTCCTGCGCCAGTCCCCGCCGTGTACGAATCACCGAGCGCCACGTAGTCAGCTGATGGTGGCGGTGCGGCATTGGCAGGACTCCCAACGAATCCCAACGAAAGTCCCACGACAGCGAGCCCTCCCACTAAAGCCGCCAGCCGTCGTCGTGCTTGATGAGTTGCCATGATTTCCCCTTCGTACTCCTCAAATGGGGCTCCGGCACTCCGAAAGAGCGGAGGTCACGGCTCGCCCCACCACTCGGCCGCATACCGGGGCAATGTGTTGGCTAGAATACGCCTGATGGCGCGTGGGCAACAGGCCTTGACAGGGGCCCGAGGGGCGAGCTCTCGGGGGTAACGAGGGCACAAGCAGGCGAGAACCCACCTCTCGGCACACGCACACCCCACCACCCTCACCGAAGGGTCAGCTCTCGCGGGTAACAAGGGCACAAACAGGCGAGAACCCACCCCCCGGCGTGCAAAGCGAGAGGGACTTAGCGAGCAGGTTTCGGGAATCGAACCAGGCAAGACCCTTGCGAAGCCCGAGTGACCCATGTCATACTCATTCTCGATGCGCATCGACGATACGTATCGACAACCATCACAACTGTTCAGCAGCGAGCAAAAGGAGGCCAGCATGCCCACTAGCAAGGACGTAGCCCAGGCCGCCGGAGTAGCTCAAAGCACGGTCTCCTACGTCTTGAGTGGCAAGCGGCCCATCTCCGAGAAGACCCGGAAAAAGGTTGAGGACGCCATAGAGCAGCTCACCTACCAGCCCAACGCTGGGGCACGAGCCCTGGCTGGGCGCAGGACCCACGTGATCGGCCTGGTCATTCCGTTCATCCCTGAACTGGAGATGGGTTCGATCATGGAGTTCGTCTCCGTAATCGCTTCCACGGCACGGCAATATGACCACGACATTCTGCTGGTGACGGAAGACGAGGGGGCCGCCGGGCTGCGTCGCGTCGTCGGTCAACAAATCTGCGATGGACTGATCCTCATGCAGGTTGAGGACGAGGACGAACGGCTCCCCATCGCGCGGAGCCTGAACGTGCCGGTGCTACTGATCGGCATCCCCCGCGACCCGTCCGGGTTGGTGTGCATCGACGCGGACTTCGAAATGGCCGGCGATCAGTGCGTCCGGGACTTGGCCAAAGCCGGGCACGACGTCATTTCAATCATCGACTGGCAGCCGGCAGTGGTGAACCGGCATGTAAATTACGTGGAACGGTTCATGGGCGGAGCGGATGAGGCCGCCAAGAGCCTGGAGGTGACGGTTCAGCACTTCCCAGGCGGCGCGGACGTCAGCATCATCACCGACTCCGTGGATAAAGCACTGGCCGCAACCCACGGCAAGCCAGCGTTCATTGCACCGGACCGTACAGTCCAAGACATCTTGCGTCGGGCATTGGCCGCCCGAGGACTCACGCCAGGCGTAGATGTCTCAGTCATCGGCAGCGCATCTCCAACGCTTGCAGAACTCCAGCCCATTCCCCTCTCCACCATTGACCTCCGCCCGGCTGAAGTTTCCCGCCGCGCGGTGAAGATTATTTGCGACCTCCTCGAAGCCGAGAACCAGGGACCACACGAATCCCTGGAACTTGTACCTACGGTCATTACGCACCGTGCAAGCACGCTCCGCCCACCCAACGGCAGCTAAACACCCTCTGTAACCACCTGCTCTACCTCGATTCCGAAATCATCGATGCGCATCGTCGATACGCATCGATAAATCGATCCCCACAAAAGGAACAGACAATGAAGTCAGCACAAAGGACACGCCGTCCACTAGCTCTCGCCGTAGTTGCCTTGATCGGTTTGCCCCTGGCTCTTTCAGCCTGCGGTAGCTCCACTGCAGCTTCATCAACAGAAGCCGTCACCGAAATCTCCGTGATGGACTACTACAACAACGAGCCGGACAAGTCGTTCATTGGGGCCGCCCTGACCAAATGCGGCACCCAGTTGGGCGTGACCGTGAAGCGGGAAACCGTTCCGGGCAAGTCCCTCATTTCCAAGGTTCTCCAGCAGTCGTCTTCCAAGACGCTGCCCGATGTCCTCATGCTGGACAACCCAGACCTCCAACAGATCGCCGCCACAGGAGCACTGGCTCCCCTGGCCGACTTCAACGTCAGCACCGAGGACTTCGCGGAAGGCGTGCTGAGCGCAGGCACGTACAAGGACAAGGTCTACGGCCTGGCGCCCACTGTGAACACCATCGCTTTGTTCTACAACAAGGACATCCTGTCCAAGGCCGGCGTCACTCCGCCCACCACATGGGATGAGCTCAAGGATGCCTCCGCGAAGCTCACCGCGGGCGACCAGTATGGACTGGCTTTCAACGCAAACCCCACCTATGAGGGCACGTGGCAGTTCCTTCCCGTCATGTGGTCCAACGGCGGCGATGAGAAGAAGATCGACACCAAGGAGACCGAGCAGGCCTTGCAACTGTGGACCGACCTTGTGAAGAGTGGCTCGGTTTCGTCTTCCGCGCTCAACTGGACCCAGGCTGATGTCAAAGACCAGTTCCTGGCAGGCAAAGCCGCCATGATGGTCAACGGGCCGTGGCAGATCCCGGCCTTGGATAAGGAGCCCTCGCTTCAATACGGCGTAGTGAAGATCCCTGTCCGAGAAGCCGGGCAGACATCAGTGGCCCCGCTCGGCGGCGAAGTCTGGACGGTTCCTCAGACCGGAAACAAAGCCCGGCAAGCCAAAGCCGCAGAGATGGTGGCCTGCCTCAACAGCGACGAAAACCAGCTGGCTATGGCGACGGCCCGCAACACCATCCCCTCCAAGACCACGCTCTCGGACAAGTTCGCCAGCGACAACCCCAAGCTCGCCACGTTCACCGAGCTGATCAAGACCGCCCGTGCTCGCACTGGACAACTCGGAGAAGAATGGCCGGCGCAGGCTACCAAGATTTACACGGCCATCCAGACGTCGTTGACGGGCAATGCTTCACCGGCTGACGCCCTCAAGCAAGCCCAGGGTCAGTAGGCAGCCTCCATGTCTTTAGCAACTGATTTACCTCATTCAGGGGGGCAGGCTACCGGCGAGGCGGCGAAGGCTCACGGTACCGGCACCCAAAAGCCGGCACCCCGGCGTCGCACCCGCCAACGCCGCGAACGCATCTTCCAGTGGTTGTTCCTGGTTCCCGCAGTGGTCTATATGACGCTGTTCTTCGGTTACCCGGTAGTCAAGAACGTCATTATGAGTTTTCAGGAGTACACCACCTCCACGTTCTTCACCGGAGAAGCCCCATGGGTAGGGTTCGCCAACTACGTAACTGTGCTGTCGTCGTCGTTGTTTTCAACCTCGCTGCTGAATACCGCCTTGTTCACCATCGGCTCGATTCTGGGCCAGTTCGTGATCGGCCTGGCGCTGGCGATCTTCTTCCAGCGCAAGTTCCCGCTCAACGGCATCCTGCGATCGCTGCTCCTGCTCCCGTGGCTCCTTCCCTTGATCGTGTCCAGTGCTGTGTGGCGCTGGATTTTGGATAAGGACAGCGGTGCGCTGAACCGGTTCCTGGGAGACCTCGGCATCATCGATACCGGCATACCGTGGCTCACCAGCACATCCCTGGCGCTGATTGCCGTGGTGGGCGTGAACATCTGGATCGGCATCCCGTTCAACCTGACCATTCTCTACGGCGGGCTGCAGGAAATCCCGGACGAGCTCTACGAAGCCGGCTCCTTGGACGGCGCCACCGGATGGAAGGCGTTCCGCCACATCACGTGGCCCATGCTGCGGCCTGTAGTCAGCGTGGTGCTGGTTCTTGGGGTCGTATATACCCTGAAAGTGCTGGACATCATCCTGGGCCTCACCAATGGCGGGCCGGCCAACTCCACCCAAACCATCGCGACGCAGTCCTACAACCTCTCCTTCCACGAATTCAAATTCGGCGAAGGTGCGGCCCTGGGCAACGTGCTGGTGATCATCTCCCTGGTCTTCGCAGTCCTGTACCTGCGGGCCAGCCGACGCGCAGTGGACGAGTGAGGACAACATGACAACGGCACTGAAAGCACCCACGCTCCGGCGCGCCGGTGGAAAGGCCATGGGCCCGAAACCAACGGGCCGCAAAAACTGGGGCTACACAGCATTGGCCATCTTCTTCCTGGCCGTCATGCTCTTCCCCGTCTACTGGATGATCAACGCCTCCCTGCAACCAAACGGCACCACCCTGGAAACCTCGTGGTTCCCTGTGAAGCCCGACTTCACCGGCTACTCCACCGCCATCAATGAGCAAGCAGGCAATCTAGGAACCAGCCTCATCATCTCACTGGGCAGCGTGGCACTGAGCCTTGCCATCGCAGCGCCGGCCGCGTACGCGCTGGCCTACTTCAAGGTCCGAGGCGCTGGTGTGGTCCTGTTCGCCATCCTCATCAGCCAGATGATCCCGGGGATCGTGGTGGCCAACGCCCTCTACACCGCGTACAACGACCTCGGCCTGCTGAACTCCATCCCAGGCTTGATCCTGGCTGACTCAGCCCACGGGATCCCGTTCGCCATCCTCATCATCCGGGCCTTCATGAACGGCATGCCCGCATCAGTGATCGAAGCGGCCCGGGTGGATGGGGCAGGCCACCTGCGGGCGTTCTGGTCGATCGTCCTTCCACTCAGCCGGAACTCCCTGATCACCGCGGGTCTCTTCACCTTCCTGTTCGCCTGGAGCGACTTCCTTTTCGCACTGACCCTCACCACCACCGAAGCCGTCCGGCCCGTCACCTTGGGCATCTTCCAGTACATCGGTGCCTACGTGAATGACTGGAGTTCGGTCATGGCGACGGCGGTACTCGCCTCCGTCCCGGCCATCGTCCTGCTGGTCGCGGCCCAAAAATACATCGCCGCCGGCACCACCGGCGGTGCGGTCAAGTAGACCGCACACACACTTACAAAGGAGAAATCATGACTGACAGCAATCCCATCCGTGTCACCGTGTGGTCCGAGAACCGCCACGAGAAGCGCGACGAACTGGTGGCCCGCCTCTACCCGGACGGCATGCACGGCGCCGTCAAGGCGGGCATCGAAGAGAACCTGGGTGCCGCCGTCGAGGTCCGGACCGCAACCCTGGACGAACCCGACCACGGCCTCACCGAGGAAGTCCTCGCGAACACCGACGTCCTGACCTGGTGGGGGCACATGTCCCACGGCGATGTAGAGGACGAGATCGTGGAGCGCGTCCACCGTCACGTCCTGGCCGGAATGGGGCTGATCGTGCTGCACTCCGGTCACTGGTCCAAGATCTTCACCAAGCTCATGGGAACCTCCTGCACCCTGCGTTGGCGCTCCGAGCAAGACCGCGAACTCGTATGGACGGTAGACCCCACCCACCCCATCGCCAAGGGCATCCCGCACCCGATCGAGATCCCGCAGCAGGAAATGTACGGCGAGTTTTTCGACATCCCCACCCCTGAAGAACTCGTGTTCATCAGCTCGTTCAGTGGCGGCGAAGTGTTTCGCTCCGGCTGCACCTTCCGCCGCGGCCACGGCAAAATCTTCTTCTTCAGCCCCGGCGACCAGGACTACCCCGTCTACCACCACAAGGACGTCCGGCGCGTGATCGCCAACGCCGTGGAATGGGCCGTCACCGACCGCCCGGAACGCGCTGTTCCGGAGCTGCTCCGCTACGAAACCAACGACTTCTTCAACGGCAAGAGCTACCAGGGGGCCAACGCGTGAACCCGCCTTTCGCCACGAATCCCGACGACGGTACTCCCCTTCGCGTCATCGTTGTAGGCGCCGGGGGCATGGGCCGCGCGTGGCTTCGAACTGTTGAATCGTCGCCGCTGGTTGAGCTGGTGGGCATCGTTGACCTGGACCTTGCGGCTGCCGCTGAGGCGGCGGCATCCGTGGGCCGCCCCGACCTCCCCCTTGGTACCGGGACCGCCCGGTTGGCGTCCGACGTCGGAGCCCAGGCAGTCATCAACGTCACCACCCCGGCCGCGCACCATCCGGTCACCGCCGAAGCCTTGGCCGCAGGCTTGCCGGTCCTCGGTGAAAAACCGGTAGCTTCGACTGTGGCGCAAGGACTGTCCTTGGCCGCCGCCGCCGAACTCCACGGCCAGCTGTTCATGGTCAGCCAATCCCGGCGGTACAACAAGCACTTGTTCGCGGCAAAACGATTGTCGTCGACCCTGGGTTCAGTGGGCATCGTCTCGGCCGAGTTCTTCAAAGCCCCGCACTTCGGCGGATTCCGCGACGCCATGGATCACCCGCTCCTGCTGGATATGGCCATCCACCAGTTCGACATGGCCCGGTTCCTTCTCGACGCCGACCCCGTGTCCGTCTTCTGCGAGGAGTACAACCCCTCTTGGAGCTGGTACAGCGGTGATGCGGGATCCACGGCCATTTTCGAGATGACCGGCGGCGGGCGGTTTGTTTTCACGGGCAGTTGGTGCAGCCCGGGCCAGGAAACCTCATGGAATGCTTCGTGGCGTATCAGCGGTGAGCACGGAACTATTCTCTGGGACGGCGACAACGAGCCGGTGTCCTCTGTCCCTGCTTCCGGCGATGCCGCAGAGTCAGAGGATCCTGGCCAGGAAATCGCCGGGTCCTTGCGGGACTTTGTGGCCGCTGTGCGCACCGGAAGCACGCCTATGGGACGGGTTCATCAGAACATCATGAGCCTGGCCATGGTGGAGTCCGCGATTCTCAGCGCTTCCAAGGGCGTCCGGATTTCCGTGGATTCGCTGCTGGAGGACTCCTACCAGCAAGCGATCCTGGCAGAACGAGACCCCGCGGTGCTGGAGGTGCTCAAATCGTGGACGTCGGTTCGGAGTGCGTTGGCCGGGGAGCACCTGCCGTCGTGAGCAACACGCACACCTGCGAGCCGTCGAGGGGTTAGCTCTCGGGAGTAACGAGAACACTTACAGGCGAGAGCTCACCCCTCGCCGCACACACACCCCACTCTTCGTGGCTACGCGCCGTACTTTGACAACCGGAACTCCAGTCCGTTGCGCACGGCGGGCCATTCGTGCTCGAGGATGGAAAAGACCACGGTGTCGCGCAGCGCTCCGTCGGTGCTGCGCGAGTGGTTCCGGAGGACGCCGTCCTGCTTGGCGCCGAGCCGGGCAATGGCATCACGGGACTGGTGGTTCAGCCAATGCGTGCGGAACTCCACGGCCGGGCAGCCCAGTGTCTCGAAGGCGTGCCGCAGGAGCAGCAGCTTGGAATCCGGGTTGGTTCCCGTGCCGTGTGCAGACGCAGCGTTCCACGTCGAACCGATCTCCACGCGAGGGGTCGCGGCGTCGATGTTCATGTACGTCGTCATGCCGATGAGCTTGCCGGTGGCGTTGGAGCGCGTGGCGAAAGGCACCATGGAGCCTTTCGCCAACAAATCCAAGCGGCGATCGATTTCACCCGCCATGCCTTCCGGGGTGGGGACCGAGGTGTACCAAAGCTTCCAGAGGTCACCGTCGTGGGCTGCATCCACCAGCCCGTCATGGTGTTCCTGGCTCAACGGTTCCAGCGTTACGAATTTTCCGGTCAGGGTGATGGGTTGGATTGAAGTCACCCGGTTAGCTTAACCGTCCGCTGGCGTTAGTCTTTCCAGTCGAAGAAACCCTTGCCCGTCTTACGCCCGAGTTCACCCCGAGCCACTTTGTCGCGGAGGATCTGTGGCGGAGCGAAACGGTCACCCAACGTGGAATGCAGGTATTCGGCGATGCCCAGCCTGACGTCCAGGCCCACAATGTCGGTAGTTTTCAGGGGGCCCGTGGGGTGTTTGTAGCCAAGCACCATGGCGGCATCGATGTCTTCAGCCGATGCCACGCCTTCCTCCACCATGCGCATCGCTTCGAGGGCAATCGCCACACCCAGGCGCGAGGAAGCGAACCCGGGCGCGTCATTCACGACGACGGCGGTCTTGCCGAGTGCCTCAGTCCAGATTTTCGCCGCAACAGCGAGTTCGGGAGACGTCTCCTTGGCCAGCACCACCTCGATGAGGGTGGAGGCCGGGACTGGGTTGAAGAAGTGCAGCCCCACAAAGTTCCCCGGGCGGCGGAGTTCGTTGGCGAGGCCGGTGACGGAGAGCGAGGACGTGTTCGATGCCAGGAAAGCATCAGCGGACAAGTGCTCCTCCACAGCTTTCAGCGCCGACACTTTGAGGTCGTAGTCCTCAGGCACGGCCTCCACCACGAGGCCGCAGTGGATGAAGGATTCGTAGTCCGTGGAGGTGCTGAAACGGGACATCGCCTGGTCGGGGGTTTCGTTCAGGGTCCCGCGGGCAGCAGACTTGGCCACGGCCTCAGCAACGCGGCCCTGCGCTCCGGCCGCTGCCTCGTGATCGCGTTCCACCACAATCACAGTGGCTCCTTTGACGAGGAAGGCATGGGCGATGCCGGCACCCATCCGGCCTCCGCCCAATACTCCTACGACGTGCGGGATGGCGGGAGCTTCGGTCATTTCTGGGTCCTGTCGTTGTTGCCGGAAGTCGGAGCGGAGGTGGCGGATGCGTCCGTGTCTTGCGTAGCCTTCGCCGATTTTTTGTCCAGGAAAGCCTGCATCCGGTCAAACTTGGCCTGGGACTCAAAAAGGATTCCCTGGGCCAGCGTGTCGATCAGCGGGTGGGCTTCGGCCGGAGCGTGGAACACGGATTTGGTGATGCGCACCGCCAAGGGATCCTGGCGGCCGATCCGATCGGCCAGTTTGTGCGCCGCCTCCATAAGCTCAGGGGCTTCATGGATTTCGGTGATGAGGCTGATCCGCAAGGCTTCCTCGGCGCGAAGCACGGCACCAGCCAGGAGGATTTCCTTGGCCTTTGGTTCACCCACGAGTTCCTTGAGCCGCCAGCTGGCACCTGCCGCGGCGAGGATTCCCAGGCCGGTTTCCGGGTTACCAATCCTGACGCTCGGAGTCCCGATGCGGAAGTCCGCCGCATAGGCGAGTTCAGCGCCCCCGCCCAGGCAGTACCCGTCCAAGGCCGCGATGACGGGCATGGGCAGCTTGGCGATCCGGACAAAGATGGTGGAGTTGATACCCTGCAGGGCGTCGTCACGGCGTCGTTCGCGCAACTGCCCAATGTCGGCGCCGGAAGCGAACACCCCGTCCGTCCCGGCGATGATCAGTACTTTGGGGTTCCGCTCCAGTTCAGCACACACCTGGTGAAGCTCGTCCACCATGGTCTGGTCGATCGCGTTGCGGACCTCGGGACGGTTCAGCAGGACAGTGAGGCGGTCGTCGCGTTCCTCAAGCAGGAGGGTGGTGAAGTCTTCCGGGTTCAGTGCCATTACACGCCTTCCAGCAGCATTGCGGTACCCTGTCCAACGCCGATGCACATCGTGGCCAACCCCAGCTTCGGCCCGAAAACCGAGGCGAGTTCACGCTCCATGCGGCCCAGCAGCGTGATCGCGATCCGTGAGCCGCTGGAACCGAGAGGGTGCCCCAAACTGATGGCGCCGCCGTCGTTGTTCACAATTTCGGGATCCAGGCCGAGACGGCGCATGCTGGCCAGCGACTGCGTGGCGAAAGCTTCGTTGAGTTCCACCGCGCCCAACTGGTCCACGGTGAGCCCAGTGCGTGCCAGGATCTTTTGCGTGGCCGGGACGGGACCGATGCCCATGATCTCGGGCTCGCAACCCGCTGAAGCACCGTCGACGATACGGGCGCGGGGCACCAATCCGAACTTCTTGATGGCAGCTTCCGACGCGACAATGATGGCCGAGGCGCCGTCGTTGAGCGTGGACGAGTTGCCGGCCGTGACCACGGATCCGCCGGGCACAACGGGCCGCAACCCGGCCAGGACGTCCATGGTGGTGCCTTCGCGGGGTCCTTCGTCGGTGTCCACCACGGTCTCGGACTTCCGGGTCTTGACCGTCACGGGAACAATTTCTTCCTTGAAGCGACCGCCCGCAATGGCTGCCAGTGCGCGCTGGTGCGAACGGACGGCAAAGGCGTCAGCATCCTCACGTGAAATCTTGTCCACGCGGCCTACTTCCTCAGCCGTTTCCGGCATGGAATAGGTCATTTTGCCGTCGCGTGAGAGCTCGCCCTTGGTGAAGAGCGGGTTGGCGAAGCGCCAGCCGATGGAGGTGTCGAAGATCTGTCCGGGCTTGGCGAACGCCGTGGTGGGCTTCTCCTGAACCCACGGGGCGCGGCTCATGGATTCGACGCCGCCGGCCACCACGATGTCCGCGGCACCGGATTTGATCATGTGGCTGGCCATGATGATGGCGCTCAGGCCGGAGGCACACAGGCGGTTCACGGTGATGCCCGGAATGTGGAGGGGAAGTCCGGCAAGAATGGTGGCCATACGGGCCACGTTCCGGTTTTCCTCGCCTGCGCCGTTGGCGTTGCCGAGGATCACCTCGTCAATGGAGTCAGGATCGACGCCGGCACGCGCCACTGCTTCCCGGACCACCAGTGCTGCGAGATCGTCCGGGCGAACGGAGGACAGTGCCCCACCGTAGCGACCTACAGGCGTACGTGCGCCGCCAACAAGAAAAGCCTCGACCATGAGAACATCCTTCGCGAAAGTGAAAGGGACCGGTCTGGAATAATATACCGACCGTTCGTTCTATAAAGATTACACGGCCCGGCGTAACGGTCAACAGCTGACGTCATCTGTTGCACCGGCCCGCACAGGAACCGAAGCAGTCCCGGAAACCCGGGATCACACCACCCGGATCCCGAGGTGACCAGCCAGGAGGGGTGCCATGAGGCTGAGTTGGTAGTCATCGATAACAACCCCCGCCAGCCCGGCCAATCCGTTGATGCCACGGAACTCCGAGGTCCGCAGATCAACATCCTTGAGCTTTGCCCCGGTAACGTCCAAGGTGCCGATAGTGCAATTCTTCAGGGCGATCCTGGTGCCTGCGCAGCCACCGAGATCCAGCTCGTTGATGATGCAGTCCGAGATCTGGAGGTCCATGAGCTTGGAGCCGCGCAGGTTCACATAGTCCAGCTTGCCGCCGTCGATCCGGACCGAGCGCCAGTTCCCCTCATAAAGTTCAGCTGAGCCCCATCGAGGGTTGCTGATTTCCACGTCCTGCCAGGAGCTCCGCGCGGCGGTGAAGACCGGCGCGTACGGCTCGGCCAGAATGCACTCGCGGAACGTTGCACCCCGCAACTGCGCCTCATTGAAGGAGACACCGTTCAATTCGCATTCAATGAAGTCGGAGCCACTCAGTTCCTCTCCGTCGGCAGAAACCTTGGTCCACCTGACGCCGTCATACCGTTCGCCACGCTGGAAGTCCGGAGCGTCGTCGTCGCGCAATTCTTCCAAACGGAGCGGTGAAATCTTAGGGGCCGCAACCTTCGCAGCCGCCATCAGAGGGATTCCGCCTTTGCTGCGATCTCCGTCAGGTCCTTGGCGAGGGCCTTGCGCGTCATGCTCATGCCGATTTTCCCGAAGAGCGCCATACCTACCTTGCTGAGGAACGACGGCTTGAGGACCTCGGCGCCGAACGTCAGCGTAAGGTCCGTACCGCCGTCGCGCTCGGACAGGGTGAAGCGCGAGGTGTAGTCAGCGCCGCCCTGATGCGCCTTCACGGTAGTGCTGCGCGGCGGGTCAGCCTGGGCAACCCACATTTCGACGGTTTCCTGCTTGCCCATCATGGTCCTGGTTTCCTTCCAGCGCGTGCCTTCGCCGTACGGACCTTCGCTGAGCAACTGGACGGAGTCGATGCCGGAGAGTGTGCCGGCCGAGCCCGGGATGTCCGAGATAACGGCCCAGACTTTCTCCGGACCTGCCTTAATGTGCTGCGTCAGGGTGGTGGTGTGTTCCATACATCGAGCCTAGACCCGACCCCTGACAGTCCCAACCGAAAAGGCCTACGACGCCGGGCGCCCCTTCAGCACGTTTCGGAGCAGCACCACCGTGAGCCACGTGACCATAGCGCAGACACCAACACCCCAGGCGATGTCCGTCACGGCCACCAGTGCCGGGAAGTCCTTGAGGACAGCGAGCGCCGTCAGAGCCCAGGTTGTGTACGTGAAGAACCCAAACAGCGCGCCACCGAGAATCCGCCCGCGCAGCGCAATGTCCGCCTTCGCCGGCCGTACCCCGTAGTGCACGATCCCGGCAACGAAGACGAGGTAGAACAGCACAGCTGCGAGGGGTTGCGGGCTGGCCGCCAGGAGATGCCCCATCTGGCTCTGATACTGCCGCTGCGCCACGGTGACGATCCATACGACGTCGATCACGGCAAAGATCACCGCGGCCAGGGCGTAAGACAGGAGCCACCTTTTCATGGTTTGGCTCATCCCTGCCGCCGGGTGTCTGTGTAGAGGCTGTCAACGATATGGCGGGCTCGCTCGGTGAAGGCTCCGCGCTTGAGTTTCATGGTGGGTGTCACGATCCCGTTGGCTTCGGTGAGGTCAGTCAGCAGCAAGGCGAACCGGCGAACTTGCTCTGAGCGGGCGATTTTCGCATTGGCGGCACTGACGGCCTGGCCAATCACGGCGAGAAGCCGGACGTCGTCGATTTGGACTGCGCCGCCGTCGTCGGGGATCCGGAGGCCCTTCAGATCGGATATCCCTTCGCGCTCAGCCCATGCGGCCAAGGATTCGGGGTCCAGGAGCACCAGCCCGCCGAGATAGGGTTTCCCCTCCCCCACCATCACGGCATGGGCCACCAGCGGGTCGCCTTCAACGTAGCCTTCCCAAATGGCCGGGGAGATCGTTTTCCCGCCGGCGGTGACAATCACGTCCTTGATCCGGCCCTTCAACGTGAGCCGGCCCAGATGGTCCAGCTCGCCGAGGTCCCCGGTCCGGAAGTAGCCGTCGACGAACGCGTCTGCGTTGTCTGCCTGCCGACGGTAGCCGGCAAAGACGCCCACACCGCGGGCCAGCACTTCACCTTGGTCTGAGAGACGCACGGTGGTACCGGGCATGGGGACGCCCACCGACCCCGAGTTGATGGCGCCCGGCAGGTTCCCCGTCAGGGGGGCTGTGGTTTCCGTCAGCCCGTAACCTTCGATCACGGGCAGCCCGAGGCCGCGGAAGAAGAGGGACAGTTCCGCATCCAGCGCGCCGGCGCCGGAGAGCAGGTAATCGAGCCGCCCGCCCACCAGTTTCCGCAGCCGGCCGTAAAAAAGACGGTCGAACAGAGCCCGGCGAATGCGGAGGCCTGCAGAGGCACGGACAGTAGGGTCGGCGTCGTGCGCTTCGGCAAACCGGCCCCACTCCACTGCCGTACTTTGCGCCGAAGCCCACACGCGCCCCAGCCGTTTTTGTGTTGCGGCGGCCGCGGCCGATGCCTGGATCTTCTGGAGGACCCGCGGGACCACCACCAAAAACGTGGGCTTCAACGCACCCAGCGCGGGCACCACGTCGCGGGGATCGGAAAGGTGGGCGATCCGCATGCCGTTGGCCAGGCAGATCAGCTGGAGCCCGCGCGCCAGGACATGGGCCATAGGCAGGAAGATGATGGTGTTCCCGCCCTCACGGACCACCTCGGTGTAGGCTCCTGCAACGTTCAGGACCTGCCCCACGAAGTTGCCGTGGGTGATCAGTGCACCCTTGGGCGCGGCCGTGGTGCCCGACGTATAGACAATGGTGGCCACGGTATTGAGGTCTGCCAGCAGGCGACGCTCCTCCACGGCGTGATCCGGGATTCCGGCGCCGCCCTCCACCAGGTCTGCCAGGTCCGCTCCGGGCCTGGCATCGATGGTCCATATCCCCAAAGCCTCGATTCCAGCATCGTTGAAGCCTTGTTGCAGCAAAGCGGCGTGCTCTGCCGTGCCGCCCACAGCAAGCCTGACATCGGCGTCAGCCAGAATCGCCGTCACCTGCGGTGCCGCCGAGGTTTCATAGACAGGAACCACGACGGCGCCGGCGAACCAGGCGGCCATATCGGCCAGTGCCCATTCGTACCGTGTGGGGGACATGATGGCCAGGGATTCACCTGGCTGGATGCCTGCGGCGATGAAGCCTTTGGCCAGGGCCCGGACTTCTTCGACGAATTGTTCCGTGGTGACCTGCCGCCACGGATCGGTGATGGCAGCACCGGCCGAGCGGACTTCGAAAGCGATATGCCCTGGGCTTGTCCGCACGCGTTCCATGAGCAATTCGGTGGCATTGCGGTGGTTGGCGGCGTCAACCACCGGCGGGGAGGTGAATTCTCTCAACGGGCACCCTCTGTTGATATCGACTGCAGGTGGTCCTGCATGAGGTTCAGGACGGCGTCGAGGAAGTCCGTGACGAAGGCCTGGCGTTCGGGGGGCAGTGCGTCCAGCTGCTGGCTGGCGGCGGACAGCAATGGCAGCATCAGGTCCTTGACCTTGCCGGCTGCTGCGCTGGTGACGTTGACGCGCACTTGGCGCCGGTCTTCGGTACTGCGCATGCGTTCAACATAACCGTGTGATTCCAAGCGGCTGACCAGCGCAGTGGTGGTGGCCGCCGTCGCGCCCAGTTCCGCGGCAAGCGCTCCGACAGTGACGGGTCCGGAGTCCGCCAGGACGGTCAGCGCCCTGTAGTCAGTGAGGTTGAGGCCCAGCGTTCGGGCAACCTCACGTTCGGTCTCATTCGCGAGGCTGAAGAGACCTTGCAGGGTCCGGGAAGCCGGGTGGTCCAGCCCTCCGGTAGCCTTCTGATGGTTTTGCATGGTTATATAGTAATCAAATTAGATTGAACATCAAACAGGCTAGGTAAACCTCGATGAGACGTTACGGGGAACCACTGCGAAAGGAACCGCGCCGTGAAGGATTCAGACAGGAAGGGCCTGATTGCCCTTCCCGTAGTAGTGCTGCTGGGGGCGCTCGTCGCTTGGGCTGGAAGCCACCATGGGCAAGGCCTCGCTGGCATTCCCCTCTATACGGCAGCAGTCGCCGCGGCCTTCATCATTCAATGGATCGTCTTCATCCCGTCCTTTAAAGCCCAGACGGAAAAGTTCTTCGACCTCACCGGCTCACTGACCTACGTGGTGATCACGGTGCTCCTGGTGCTGGCCACCCCCGGAATCGATGCACGCTCGCTGCTCCTCGCGGCCATGGTTACCGCGTGGGCCCTTCGCCTGGGCACCTTCCTGTCGCGGCGCATCCACAAAGCCGGCAAGGACGATCGCTTCGACGAGCTCAAGCCCTCGTTCATCCGCTTCCTGAACGTCTGGACCATGCAGGGACTCTGGGTGGTCTTCACCGCGGCAGCGGCATGGGTGGCCATCACCAGCACCAACCGAGTGGCTTTGGACTGGCTGGCCATCCTCGGATTCGTGGTGTGGGCGGCAGGATTCGTCATCGAGATCGTGGCGGACCTGCAGAAGAGCCGGTTCAAGGCCAACCCTGCCAACAAGGGAAAGTTCATCTCCACCGGGCTGTGGTCCAAGTCCAGGCACCCCAATTACTTCGGCGAGATCCTGCTGTGGACCGGGGTAGCCATTATCGCGATTCCGGTGCTCCAAGGCTGGCAGTGGGTTGCGCTGATCTCCCCGATCTTCGTCACCCTCCTGCTCACCAAGGTCAGTGGCATTCCCCTTCTGGAGAAGAAGGCCGACAAGACCTGGGGCGGCGAAGCCGGGTACGAGGCCTACAAGAAGAGCACACCGGTGTTAATCCCCAAGCTCGGCTAGTCCGCAGAGCAGGCCCCACAACACGAAACCCTCCCGTTGTGGGGCCCGCTCTGCACCCTTTGCGCCAGGAATAGGGCGCAAAGCGGGCCTCGCAACGCGAAAACGGCGCGTGCCCCCGGAAGGAGGCACGCGCCGTCGTACGTTTGAAACGCAGGAAACCAGACGAGTCTTAGCTGAAGAGCTCGCTCTTGGGTTCGTTGTTCTTGACCTTCTGCCAGCCGAGCCACAGGACCAGGGCGAAGAACGGGATGGTCGCGAGGGTCCACAGGCCCAGCAGGAACACCTCGCCGGTTTCTTTGTCGGTCATGGAATCGAAACCGATCAGCACGGTGATCGCCAGCAAGGCAATGAGCCCCACCCAGCTGGTCCACGGCGAACCGGGCATCGGCAGGCTGGAGACGTTGCCGCGCTTCTTCCGCAAGGCAATCTGGCTCGCGAAGATGGATCCCCAGGTGAAGATCACACCAATGGACGCGGTGTTCAGCGCGAGGTCGAACGCGTGCGAGCCGCCCAGCCAAATGTTGAGCAGGATGCCCGCAAGGTAGACGCCGCCGATCGCCAGAATGGCTGCGTACGGCACGTAGCGGGTGGACATCTTGGTGAGCCACTGCGGGGCGTGGCCGTTGTTGGCCATGGTGCGGAAGATACGCCCGATCGAGTACAGGCCCGAGTTGCAGGAGGACAACGCGGCAGTGATGACGATCATGTTCATGACATCGCCCATCCAGCCGAGGCCCATCTGGCCGAACACAGTAACGAACGGCGAGGTGCCGGCGACGTACTGGTCGGACGGCAGCAGCATTGCGAGCAGCGTCACCGAACCAACGTAGAAGACCACAATACGGACCACGACGGCGCGGATCGCCTTGGGAACTTCGCGTTCCGGGTTTTCCATCTCACCTGCGGTGATACCAACGAGCTCGATGGCGTTGTAAGCGAAGATCACGGCGTTGAGGACCAGGATCATCACCAGCCCGCCCTTGGGGAACATGCCGCCGTCTTCGTGGAAGAGGTTGGCGACGGACGCGTTGCCGTCGCCCACCTTGGCGTTGGTGACAACCATGAAAGTGCCAACGGCCAGGAAGATCACGATCGCCGCGACCTTGAGGCAGGATGCCCAGAACTCGAACTCGCCGAACGCCTTGACGCTGAACAGGTTCACGGCAACCAGCAGCACCAATGCTGCGATCGCGGACAGTTCAATGGGCACGTTCGGGAAGAAGAACTGGAAGTACAGGCCGATGGCGATCAGCTCGGCAATGCCTGTCATGGCCCAGTTGATGAAGTACATCCAGCCGGAAAGGAACGCGCCCTTCTTGCCGAACATTTCGCCGGCGTAGCTCACGAAGGAGCCGGACGTCTGGCGGTACATGATGAGTTCGCCGAGGGCGCGCATCAGCAGGTAAGCGATGACGCCGGCAATGGCGTAGGAGAAGATCAGGGCCGGGCCGGTGGAGGCCAGGCGGCCACCGGCACCCATGAAGAGGCCGACGCCGATAGCGCCACCCATGGCGATCATGGTGACGTGGCGGCGGCTCAGGGTCTTCTGGTATCCCTCGGCGCTGAGGTTGGAGTCCGAGGCTGAAGATGAGGCCTTGGAGCTCTGGAGATCTGTGGGAGTACTTTGCGGCACAGCTGTTCCTTGTGGGTTGGGGTGTTGCTGTAGGTGTCACGCCCATGCCGGAACATAGGCGTCTTTGGCACACAAAATTCGAGCTTTTCCTCTTTGGAGGACCCGAAGTGTGACAAAGAACGCAGAACGCCGAAGCTTCGCGCAACCCGTCTATCTTACGGGATTAACCCGAATGCCCGTGACGCAGGCAACAAGGAGCCATGGACAAGGGCCAAAACCCGCTTGGAAATGGCTGCTGTTCAGCCCAATTCCAGCACCACATTTCCGGCCTCATCTGCGAAAACCCTGTAGGCGCGCAGGGGGTTGGCGCCCGTGGTGGAGCACCCTGTTTGGAGTTCGAAAGCGTGTTGATGAAGGGGGCACACCACCACCTGCTGGTCGATGGTGCCGTCCGCGATCGGGCCGCCTTTGTGCGGGCAGACACCCGAGACGGCCCGCAGGTTTCCATCCCGCAGGCGGAACACCGCCACCTGCTCGCCGTCGATTCCAAACGCCCGGCCTTCACCGAACGGAATTTGGTCAACGGGACCAAGGACGCGATGGGCCTTCGATCCAGCGGCAGATACTGACCCGGCACTCACTGGCTGCGCGCTCATCGGACCGGCACCTGCGGCAGGACTGTCAAGGGCAGGGAGGTCCGGAACTGGCCGGGCGTCAGCGGATCATCGCGTTCGCTCCAAGGATCCACATAACTGTCCACCGAGGTTTGCATGGAAGCATCCAAACGGGCCGCGATCCCCTCGGAATCGTCCAGGATGACGCTGCGGATGTGCTCGATCCCTACGCGCGGCACAAACGCATACGTCCGCTCCAGCCAGTTGGCGTTCTCCCTGTAGTACTGCATGAACCGGCCTGTCAGGAGGGTCACCTCTTCCGAAGTGTCCACTGTCGCGAGGAGATCGCCCTTGCGGATATGGGCGCCCGCGGCTCCGCCGATGTAAATTTCCCAGCGGCCACCTTCCACGGCCACTACTCCCACATCCTTGACCAGGGACTCCGCACAGTTGCGGGGGCAGCCGGAGACGGCGAGTTTCAGCTTGGCCGGCGCTTCAATTCCCTGGAACCTGGACTCCAGCCCGATCCCCAATCCCGTGGAGTCCCCCGTTCCGAACCGGCAATAGTCCTTCCCAACACACGTCTTGACCGTGCGGAAGCTCTTGCCGTAGGCGTAACCGGAGGGCATGTCCAGATCGGCCCAAACCTGTGGAAGCTCTTCCTTGGGCACACCCAGAAGGTCGATCCTTTGCCCGCCGGTCAGCTTGATCAGGGGAATCTTGTGCTTCTCGGCGACGTCCGCGATCCGCCGGAGCTGCTGCACCGAGGTCACCCCGCCTTTCATCTGCGGGATCACGGAGAATGTGCCGTCGCGCTGGATGTTGGCGTGGACCCGGTCGTTGATGAACCGGGCGTCGCGTTCGTCCACGTAGTCCCCGGCCAGCATCATTTTCATCAACGACGCCAGCCCCATCTTGGATTTGGCATCCTCAGCACTGCCCGGAGCCAAAGCGGCAAAGACCTCTGACACGGAGCGTAGCCCGCGGGCCCGGATCTCCGCCATCAGGGAAGCCTTGTCCAACGGAATTCCGGGAACGTAGTAGGTGGCTGCCGGGTCTTCCTCCACAGCACCGCCGGAGGCCCACTCCACCACTTGGGTCACCATGAGCTTGCACGAGCCGCAGCCCTTCCCAGCCCGGGTAGCGTCCATGGCAGCGGACACCGATGTGCACCCACCGTGGACCGCGGACACCAACGCCCCCTTGGAAACGCCGTTGCAATTGCAGACCTGGGCGCTGTCCGCCAGTTCGGCAACGCTCTCTTCCTCCCCCGGTGACCCGAGGTCGAACATCAGCGAGAGCCGCTCCTGAGGCAGGGGCCGGCCTTGATCAAAAGCCTGGGTCAGGTAGGCCACCTTACGGCTGTCACCCAGCAGGGTGGCGCCCACCATCTTGTTGTCCCGGATCACGATCGACTTGTACACACCACGGCTGGGTTCCGAGAACACAATGTGCTCGTCGCTGTCCCGTTCCGGGCCATGAAGTCCCATGGAAGCGACGTCGACGCCGGCCACCTTCAGCTTGGTGGCGGTCCTGGACCCCAGATATATCGAGGAGCGGTCCACGCCCGTGACATGGTCGGCCAGCACGGCGGCCTGTTCCCACAAAGGCGCCACCAGCCCGTACACCTCGCCGCGGTGCTGGACGCACTCCCCCACGGCAAAAATCTCCTCTTCGTCCATCACCCGCAGGTGGTCATCCACCACAATTCCGCGCTCCACTGCCAAACCACTGACGACGGCGACATCCACGTTGGGTCTGATGCCTGCGGTGACCACCACCATGTCGCAGTCGAGGTTGGGCTGATCGCGCAGGGCCACCCCGGTGATGCGGTCCGAGCCCAGGATCGCCGTGGTCCGGCTTCCGGTGTGCACCGCGATGCCCAGCGCCTCAATGCTTCTCCGCAGTATTGCACCGCCGTCGGGCCCCATCTGGGCGCTCATCAGATGACTACCCGAGTGGACCACGGCGACGTCCAGGCCATGGGCCTGCAACCCCCGCGCTGCCTCCAGCCCCAGCAATCCGCCGCCGATCACCACCACCTTGCCTTGCTGATCGTGCTGGAGCCCGTGTTGGGCACACTGGATCATCCTTCGGGTGTCGTCCATGGTCCGGAAGGTGAAGACTCCATGCCGCACCGTTCCGCTGGGCGTGTAGATGCCGTCCATGGGTGGCAGGAAGGAACGGCTGCCCGTGGCAATGATCAAGTAGTCGTACTGGACCACGCGGCCATCGGCGGCGAAGACATGCCGGCTGAACTTATCGATCCGATCCACACGGACCCCGGCGTGGAGGGTGATGTTGTTGTCCTGGTACCAAGGCAGGTCATTGAGGAAGATGTCCGCATCGCTTTCCTCACCGGACAGGACGTGGCTGAGCATGATCCGGTTGTAATTCCCGTACGGCTCGTCGCCGAACATGGTGATCTCAAACAGATCCGCACCACCCCTGGCCAGGATTTCCTCCACAGCCCGGCCGCCGGCCATGCCGTTTCCGATCACTACCAGCCGCTTTTTCATCAGTGCTCCACCATGCCCAGATCCACCACCACGGTTCCCCGCACCCCGGCAGGGGCCACGATGAACAGTTCGATCACGGACCCGCCTTCGGTGTCTTCCACCACCCTGAGCGGGATGTGGACATCGCCCTTGGCCCCGATGGGGAAATAGCGGAGGGGAATGCGGTCCCGCATCAACACCACGGTGATCAGTTCAGGGCTGGAGTTGCCGCCACGGAAGTACAGCGTCTGGTTGACCACGCCATCCGGAACAAAGTGCGAGAGTTCGGCGTGGATGGGAACCGGTTTATCCAGCCCGGTTCCTTCAAAGTGGTAGATCCCCTGCAGGAAGAGATTCTGGATGATCACGGGAAAAGTCCTTTCGGCCGGTTCCCTTCCCATGGTGCTCCGCCGTTGTTTCGGGACGCTCGATGCCGTGTTTCCACCTGCAGGACAGGGGGTAACGATCCCTTTGCCAACAACTCACCGCAGTGGAAACCGCGTGACGACCACCGCAACGTGCACTAGAGCAATTCGCCGCCCTGCATCCCGTACCGTACCCACGATCCTGCCGATGCGCTCCGCCCGGAGCCGTCAACGCGGGCGCAGTGATCGAACCACTCGCCCAAGGCGCGGTCGTGGCTCACGATCACCAGGGTCCCGGCAAATGAGGCCAACGCTGCCTCCAGTTGTTCCACCAATACTGGTGCCAAATGGTTGGTTGGCTCATCCACAATCATGATTTGGTAGCCGCCCAGGAGCAGCCGGGCCAGGGCGAGGCGGCGTTGCTGCCCCGCAGACAGGCCACCCACGGGCACGTGGAACTCGGCGGGCCGGAAGAGACCCAGGCGAAGCAAGCCTTCCGCGTGTTCATCGATGTTGCCACCCAGACCAGCGGCGAATGCCGGAAGCAAGCGCAGCCCCGGCCGCGTGGGAACGTCGAGCTCCTGCTGCAGGTAGCCCACCTTGCCGCGGACGCCCACCGACCCCGTGGCCGGTTCCAGGTTCCCCGTCAACACGGACAGCAACGTGGATTTACCGGCTCCGTTGGGCCCGGTGATGAGTACCTTCTGGCCGGTTTCAACCCTAAGATCGGTGGGTTGAAGCCTCCCGGGGACGCTGACGCCGTGGGCTTCCAGCGCAGGTTCGGACATCACGTCGGTCACAGAACCCAGCGGAGCTGCCAGTGTCAGCGGCACTGGTGGGCGGTCCACCGGATTCTCTTCGAGCCGGCGGAGCCGTTCCTGGGCGTTGCGGACCTTGCTGGTGACCGCGCTCTGCCAGGTTCCGGCCTTGAAATCGAAACCCATCTTGTCGTTGTCGCGCTTGCGTCCGTAACCCATACGGTCGGCCACCGTGGCAGCTTGGAGCCGTTCGGCAGCCATGGCGTCCAGCCATTGATCGTATTCCTGGACCCAACGGGCACGTTCGGCGGCTTTCTCGCGGAGGTAGCCTTCGTAGCCGTTCCCATAGCGGTTAACGGACCTGCGGTCGGCGTCCACTTCGATGATGGTGGTGGCGACTTTACGCAGCAGGACACGGTCGTGCGAGACCACCACTACCGTGCCGCGATGCGCAGCCAACCGGGACTCAAGCCAGGCGGTACCGTTCGCGTCCAAGTGATTGGTGGGCTCGTCCAGGAGCAACGCTTCGGCAGGATCGGCCAGCAAGCATGCCAGCGCCACCCGCTCCTGCTCGCCGCCGGACAAGGAACCAAGCGTTCGACGGCGGTCCAGGCCTCCCAGCCCCAGCTTGTCCAGCGCTGCTTCCACCCGGGATTCGGCAGCGTAGCCCTCGCGGAGTTGATACTCCGTTTGCAGGCTTCCGTAGAGTTCAAGTTCCTCGGTGTCTGCGTCGGCCAGGCCTGATTCGAGGTCCAGGATGCGGGTTTCAAGGGAACGCAGCGACGCCAAGGAAGAGTCGATGGCATCTCCTACGGTCACCGATTCAGAGAATCCATGGGTCTGGGCGAGGTAGCCCACGCGGTAGCCGGGGTTGCCGCTCAGGCCGGCCGCGCCGTCGTCGGGCGTTTCCACACCGGACAGCAGCCGCAGCAGCGTGGACTTCCCCGCGCCGTTTTCCCCGACGATCGCCACATGCTCGCCGTGGTGGATGACGAGATCAACGTTGTTGAGAAGTTCGCGATCCCCATAGCCGTGGGAAACGCCGGAAAGGTAAAGGTGGTCAGTCAAGAGGAATCCTCGCAAGTCCGCAGTGGGTGGCTAAAGCCGTGTGGGTACTGGGGATGCAGCCGCAGATAGGGGGCTGCGCTCAAGACTTCATCGCTCCAGCCTGCCCGGCGAACGTGGCGCCGTCAAGCCGGGGCACTTCGGGTGACGCCATGAGGGGACGGAAAACCCTTGGCATGACACCACAATGACGTCATAATGGTGTCATGCAGCTGAATCAGTACGTCACCGCGGTCCAGCACCAGCTGGAAACCGCAGCCGAAGCCGGCGGCCCGGAAGCACGGGCCTTGAGCGAACGCTTGACTGCCGCGCTTGAATCCACCGTGCGTCTGGTTCTGCTGGAGGCCCTTTCCGACGCAGCCAGTGAGATCACCCTGGAGCTTGCCCCCGGCTCGGTGGAGGTGAGGCTCCGCGGCCGCGACCCGGAACTCGTGGTCAACAATCCGCCCAACGGGGACTTCGAGGCAATGATCGAGCAATCAATCCTGGGAACCATGGCCCCGGAGGACTTCGACGGCACCAGCATCTCGCGCACCACGCTCCGGCTTCCGGATCAGCTCAAGCAACACGTTGAGGAGGCCGCCGTCAGGGATGGCGTGTCCGTGAACTCGTGGCTGGTCCGGGCCGTCGCCGAGGCGCTTCACGGCAGCCGCTCGGCCAACAAAGGCAGGCGCCGCGAAACCGGCGAACAGAACTTCACGGGATGGGCGCGCTGATGGCGACCTTTCAGACTCCCCGGCCGATCGCCGTCGTGGTGGACGTCTCCGTCCGCGGCGATATTCGGGTCATGGCCCGCGACCACCCCGAAACCGAGGTGACGGTCCAGCCCCGCAAGGCACAACGAAGCCTGGACGTCAGGATGGCTGAGCAAACCACCGTGGACTACTCGGATGGCCGCTTGCAGGTCAGGCTTCACCCCGCATTCCGCCACAGCTGGTTCAGCGACGGGGGTGCAGTGGAGATCACCGTGGAGGTTCCCCTGGGCAGCAGCCTGGAGTTGAAGACCGCCATGGGAGACCTCCGCTGCGAGGGCGAATTCAGCACCGCCGACCTGAAGACCGACTTGGGCCACATCCGCATCGACCATTGCGGCGAGCTCCGAGCCCACACCGACATGGGTGACGTCACCGTGGAACGCGCGGCAGGACGGTCCAGGATCAAGACCGGCTCGGGCAAAATCCGCGTCCGTCACATCGACGGGGCTGCCACCGTCAAGAACGGCAACGGCAACACCTACATCTCGCACGTTTCCGGCGAGCTCAGCATCAGCGCCGCCAACGGCGACGTCTCCTTGGAACGGGCAGGCCTCTCCACCACAGTCAAAACGTCCAACGGTGACATCACGGTAGGGGAAGTGGCCGCGGGCGCCCTCACGGTGCAGACGGCAGCGGGTGCGCTGTCCATCGGGGTGCGCCAAGGTACCGCGGCATGGCTTGACCTCAAGACCAAATATGGACGGGTACGCAACGCACTCGACGTCACCCATGGACCTGGCGAATCCACGGACACAGTGGAGATCCGTGCCCGCAACGCCTACGGCGACATCACAGTGACGCGTTCACCCGCAACAACGCACGCCTGACCTACACCGTAGCGAGAGCCCGCTTCCGACGAACTTTCGCCAGACGAGTCCCTATCAGCCCCTGCCGCGGACTGAAAAGATACACGAACGCGAACACCACGCCTTGGGTGAGCACCACCATGGCCCCCGATGCTGTGTCCAGGTAATAGCTGAGGTAGATGCCGGTCACGGAACACACCACGGAGATCACCGGTGCAATAACAAGCATCCGCGAGAACCGGTCCGTCAGCAGGTAGGCGGTGGCACCTGGGATGATCAGCATGGCGACCACCAACACCACGCCCACAGTTTGCAGGGCAACAACCGACGTCAGTGCCAGCAGACCCAACAACAGCGCGCCAAGCCTGCGGGGTAAGAGACCTATCGCGTGCGCATGCGTGGGATCGAAGGCGTACAGCGTGAGGTCGCGGCGTTTGAGGATCAGGATCGCAAAGGCCACCACGCCCAGCACCACCACTTGGATGAGGTCGGGGATACTGACGCCCAGCAGGTTGCCGAAGATGATGTGGTTCAGGTCGGTTTGGCTTGGAGTCACCGAGATCAGGACCAGTCCCAGGGCAAACAGCGAAGTGAACACGATGCCGATCGCGGCGTCTTCCTTCACCCGGCTCGTGTTGCGGACCACCCCGATCAACGTCACCGCGATCAGCGCGAACACCAACGCACCCACCGCGAACGGCGCACCGACGATGTAGGCCAGGACGACGCCGGGAAGCACCGCGTGCGAGACGGCGTCGCCCATGAGGGACCAGCCGATCAGGACGAGCCAGCAACTCAGCACCGCACAGACCACCGCAGCGATGGCCGTGGTTGCGAGCGCCCGCACCATGAAATCGTAGCTCAGGGGTTCCAGGAGGAATTCCACGGTTCAGCCCCTGTTCATGACGTCGAGGCCGAAGGCCATGGCCAGGTTCTCGGGCTGGAGCACGGTGTCCGGACTTCCGTGCATGAGCACCTTGCGCATCAGCAGCACGGCTTCGTCGCAGAGCTGGGGCAAGGCGTGGAGGTCGTGGGTGGAAATCAGGATGGTGGCGCCGTCTTCCGCCAACTCACGGAGGAGCCGGGTGATGGTGGCCTCGGACCGTTTGTCCACGCCCGCGAATGGCTCATCCAGCAGCATCATGGTGGCGCCCTGCGCGATGCCACGGGCCACGAAGGCCCTCTTCTTCTGTCCTCCGGACAGCTGACCGATCTGCCTGTCGGCGAACTCGCTCAGCTCCACCCGTTCCAAGGCGTGCTCGACGGCGTCCCGGTCGGCTTTGCGGGGCCGGCGCGTGAATCCCAAGTGCCCGTAGCGGCCCATCATCACCACGTCCCGGACGGACAGGGGAAAGGCCCAGTCCACGTCTTCGCTTTGGGGGACGTAGCCGATCCCGGCGTCCTTACGCATCTTCGCGGGTGGCTCTCCGTTGATGAGTACCCGGCCGGAATCGGGTTTCACCATGCCCATGATGACTTTGAACAGGGTGGATTTGCCCGAGCCATTCATCCCTACCAGGCCGCAGATCCGGGAATGCTCCAGGGTCAGGGACGCAGAGTCCAGGGCCAGGACCTCACCATAGTGGACCGTGACGTTCTCTACAGCGATTGCGGGGGTGCTCATGACGTTCCTCCTGTGAGTGCCGTGGTGATGACTTTGGCGTCGTGGCGGATGAGGTCAAGGTAGGTAGGAACCGGTCCGTCAGCTTCGGACAGGGAATCGACGTAGAGCACCCCACCGAACTTGGCATCAGTTGCACCCACCACCTGCTGCATGGGGGCGTCCGACACCGTGGATTCACAGAAAACGGCAGGTACCTGGTTTTCCTTCACGAACTCGATGGCCCGGGTGATCTGCTGCGGTGTGGCCTGCTGCTCTGCGTTGACTGCCCAGATATAGACCTCTTTGAGGCCGGCGTCGCGGGCCAGGTAGGAGAAGGCGCCTTCGCAGGTGACCAAGGCCCTCTGCTTCTCCGAGAGAACGGAAAGCTTGGACACCATCTCGTCCTGCACGCCCTGCAACTGGGCGTTGTAGGCCTTGGCATTGGCTTCGAACTCTGAAGCATGGGATGGATCCAGCTTCGCAAAGGCCTTGGCCATGTTGTTGGCGTAGATCTGGACGTTCTTGGGCGACATCCAGGCGTGCGGGTTGGGTTTGCCCTGATAGGAGTCCTCGGCGATGGGCATGACCTCGACGCCGTCGCTCACCACAGCGTGCGGCACGTCCAGGTCTTCCACGAACTGGGCAAACCAGGCTTCGAGGTTGAGCCCGTTGTCCAGGATAAGGTCCGCTTGGGCTGCTTTGCGGATGTCGCCGGGCGTGGGCTCGTAGCCGTGGATTTCGGCCCCGGCTTTGGTGATGGACTCGACCCGGAGTTTATCCCCGGCCACGTTCTTGGCGACGTCGGCCAATACAGTGAATGTTGTCAGCACCACGGGTTTGTCATCACCTCCCGCGGAGGAATTCCCGCCACAGGCGGAGATCCCCAAGGCGAGGGCGATGACGGTCAGGGCAGCAGCGAAACGGCGGACATCTTTGGCGCGCCGAAACGAAAAGTTAGGCATACCGAAAAGTGTAGCCAAGCAAGGGCCACCCGGCAAAGCTAGGCTGGTCACATGGGCACTCTTTCCACCAAGGCATCTTTGTACAGATTCACTGCCCTTGACGCCGCCGCAGTGGCCGCCTACCTCACCTTTACCGCCTACTTCACGTTCGCGGGTGAATCCGTGGAACGGCTGATGCTGCAGCTCTTTCCCGAGCCAGCCACCGCATCCTACGCCGTCAATGCGGTCTTCTATGCCGGTGTCGGAATATTCGCGGTGGCCTCGGCCTGGCGGGTGATGGGCAGGGACCTCAAGATCCTTGGCACCCGCCCATGGTTCACCCTGGGCATGGTCCCCTTGGCGATCGTGGTGATGCTCATTCTCACGGCGCTGCTGGTGGCGGCCTTCGGCACAGCACAAAGCTCAGAGAACCAACTGGGCATCCAAGGTCTCCTGCAGCAGGTGCCCGCATGGCTCATGGTGCCCCTGCTGGTGCTGCTGGGCCCGTTTGTTGAAGAGTATCTGTTCCGGCATTTGCTGATCGGCAAATTGTCGCGGTACCTGAACATCTGGATCTGCTGCGTGATCTCCGTGGTGGTCTTTGCCTCCATTCACGTAGTGGGCCGCGAAGGACTGGTGCTGTCCGCGTTGGCACCGTATCTGGGCATGGCCGTGGTCCTCGTAGCGGTTTATGTCTGGACGGGAAAGAACCTGATGTTCTCCTATTTTGTCCACGCCGCCAAGAACCTCATGGCCGTTGTCCTGATCTACGCCATCCCGTCCGAGCTGCTTCCAAGCTAGAAGCTGGCCCGCCCAACTAAAACGGGCCTGCCCCAGCTACGACACGCTCTTCCCCGTCAGCACCACCCGGTGGCTGCCTGAGGTCCGTCCTGTGATGTAGACCTTCACGCCGTAGCTGGCGTTCGAGCCTCCTGGATATCGGTAAGCCTCCCCCGGGTTGTACACAGGCGGGCTGTCCGGGTCTGCTGCGTTGCCGGGGCCAAATTCGATCACGTCATTCCCCACGCGGTAGGCACCCGTCCCAGAGGTCAGTTGGAAGGTCCCGGACCCAGTACCGGCCTCCTCCACCCCGCTGAGCTGCCCACCCGCACGGAAGGTCAGCTCCAGGGCGTACGAGGTTTCGGCACCGTCGAAGTCCAGCTCCAGTACCACCGTTCCGTCCGCAGCATTCGGTGTGACCGTGATGGACGTTGCCAAGCGGTGCTCCACGGTGGGCCGGTTGTCGAAGTCCATGGAGGCGCTGAAGCGTCCTTCGTGGACCAAAGGATAGATGCCGTCGGAACGCTGCACATCCACCGGCAGCGGAAGGTAGAAGTTGGCGCTCAGCTCATCGCGGAGGCGGACCGCGGGACCATCAACGGCGGCGCTCCGGCTGCGGAACGGCCCCAGGTCGAAGAAGCTCCGCGAGAGCCGCACATCCGTCAGGACCGCCTCGCCGTGACTGAAGCGCAGGAAGGTGGGATTGGTGGCAAGTCCGGAGCTGATGCCGGCCGAGACGTCGTCACACCCGCCAAAGACCGTGGCCACGCTCCGGCCACCGCGGAATCGATGGATTCCACAGCTGACCAAGCCGGCATGCCCGGGAGCCATCGCTGCCGGCAGGCTTTCCCACGCCTCCACGGCCGGAAGCTTGGCGGCCAACCACGCATCCAGCCGAACCCTGGCCAGAGCCTTGGCCGGTTCCAGCAGCTGGAATTGCTCTAACCAGGCCGCAGCAGCTGCAAAGTCGCCGTTCCGGTCCTGATTGGCCAACCGGCGGTACAGCAGCTGGAAAGCTTCGCCGTCGAATTTGATCCATTGGTCCTGCCTGCGCGAGAACAGGGACTCAGCACTGCCATCGCTGCCGAACCACGGCAGGAACGCCGTCAGGTTGGCCCGGACATGGTCAAGGAGTTCGGGCCGGCCGGCATGGTCGGCGATCGCCAGCAGGGACGGATTGGTCACTGCGGTGGCATAGAGGGGGCTCCTTTCGGAGTACATTCCATCCGGCAGTTGGTCGATCCCCTCGGCAAGCCACTGGCCGATGCGCTGCTGGATGTCCGGACGCGGATTGCCCTCCGTTTCGTGCAGTGCGTGAAGACGGGCCAGCGCGGCACACAGCTCCCAACGATGGTTGGGGGTGTGAACGCCGCCGCTGACCAGGGCGTCAGTGATACGCCCGACGACGGCGCGAAGCCGGCTTACGGTCCCGGCCAAGCCATCTTTCGGGGACCCCAGGATGTCCAAGGCCATGCAGGCGTCATTAATGGTGAAGGCAGAGTCCGGCGGCGAACTGAGGTTGGTGCCGTCGAACAAACCGGTCGGCCCTTGCAGGTACTCCAGCCTGGCCACACAGTCCGCCATGAGCCCGGGCAGCCTGGACGAACCGACGTGAACGGATCCGGGTTGGGTGTAGACGGTGGCCAAAGCCAGCAACCTGCCCATAGCGGGGCGGTGCGCCAAAGCCGCCACGCCGCCGTCGGACTCTTCCAGGAGCGTGTCCACTTGGCGGTCGGCCGCCTCGATCAGTTTGTCGAGGAACGCTGTATCCACCGCAACTGACGCTGTTTGGTGATTCACTCCGGGCCCCTAGTCCTTCAGTCCTGCGCTGACGTCAGCGTTGAGTACGTATTTCTGGAAGACCGCGAACACCAACACCAGCGGGAGGATGGAGATCACGGAAGCGCCCAGCAGCACGGGCCAGTCGATGTTTTCCGCGCCCACAATGCTGCGAAGTGCCACCTGCAGGGTGTACCACTTGGGGTCGTTCAGCACGATCAGTGGCCAGATGTAGTCGTTCCAACGCCACTGGAAAGAGAAAATGGCCAGCGTGAACAGGATGGGCTTGGACAGCGGGAGCATGATCCGGAAGAAGATGGCCAGTTCGCTGGCGCCATCGATCCTGGCCGAATGCAGGAGGTCGTCCGGGACCGTCAGGAAGAACTGACGGAACATAAACACACCTGTGGCTGTCAGCACGGAGGGCACAATGATGCCCGCCAGGGAGTTATACAGGCCAAGGTCACGGATCACCGAGAACGTGGGGTTCAGGATCACTTCGGTGGGCAGCATGGTGGTAGCCAGGATGCACACGAAGAACAATCGTGTTCCCTTGTTGTTGTACTTGGCCAGCGCATAACCAGTGCACGCGCTGAAGAACACCGTGAGGACTGTGGTGACCAGCGAAACCGTGGCCGTGTTCAGGAAGTACTGAGCAAAATCCACCCGCTCCCAGGCATCCACAAACCCCTGGAACGTCCACTCCCGCGGAATCATGGACAGCGGATAGCTGAAAAGTTCACTCCCGGGCTTGAACGAGCTCAGGAGGAACCACAGCAACGGCAGCGCGTAGATGGCCACGATGACCCAGAGCACGGCCGTCAGCGGAGCGGACAGGTTCTTCCGCCTGGCACGGGCCTCACGGGTCTTGTCCGCGGGTTTGGCCCCTGCAGCAGGAGGCAGTTTGGTAGCTGTTGCCATGGTTCAGCCCTTCTTCTTGTTGAAGCGCAGCTGGATGAGCGCTATAGCCAACAGGACCACCATCAGCACCATGGAGGCGGCGCTCGCGTAGCCCACCTTGGATTGTTCGAAGCCGGTCTTGTAGATGTACTGGACGATCAACGTGTTCTCTGTTCCCGGTCCGCCGTTGGTGAGCGCCTGAATCATGGCGAACTCCTTCATCGCATGGATGGTGGAGAGCAGGATGACCATGAACGACGTCGGCGCGATGCCGGGCAGGATCACATGCCGGAACCGTTGCCAGGCGTTGGCGCCATCCAGTTCGGCCGCCTCCAGGAGTGCCTCAGGGATGTTCTTCAGCGCCGCGATGAACAGCAGCATGTTGAAGGCCGTACCGCCCCAGGCCGAGGCGAAAATGACCACCATCAACGCAAGGTTGCCGTTGCTGGACCACGGCACCGGGCCGCCACCCAACGTGGTGATGACGAAGTTGACGAAGCCGAAGTCCTGGCCGAACATCCATTTCCAGATGACGCCCACCACGATCGGCGAGATCAACCACGGCAGGAAAATGATCACCTTGGCCGCTGTACGCCCCCGCGTGGCTTTGCTGACCAGCAGCGAGGCGATACCCAGGGATGAGACGTATACCAACGGCACCGAAAGAACCGTGTACAGGAACGTCCGGGTCAGCGCCGCGTAGAAGGTGCTGTCAGCGAAGAGCTTTTGGAAGTTCGCCAGGCCGATGAAGTTCAGCTTGCCCACACCGCGGTAATCCGTGAACGAATAGATCAGCCCCAGGGCGCCTGGCCACACAAAGAACACCAGGAACAACACCACGTTGACGCCGATGAGGATCAGTGGCGCGATGACATAGCGGTTGCGCCGCCGTTGCTGGGACTTGCTGCGCACGGCCGGTGAGCCGGGCTGTTCCGGCCGCACCGCCGGGCTGAGCGTTGAATTGGCCATGGCCTAGGCGCCGTTGTAGAGCTTCACGATGTTCTCCACCGTGGTCTTGGCATCCTGGCTGCCGCCCAACATCTTCACGGTTTCCTCCCTCAAGGGTCCCCGGAGAAGGGGGTCTCGGCATAGGCCTCGGCCACGACACGTTTGATGGCGTTATCGCCCTTGGCCTGGTTCCCGGCAATCTGCTGCTGGTAGAGCTCAAAGGAGGCCTGCTGGTACGGATACTCCACCTTGAGGCTTTCCTTGACCGGCAGGTAGCCGCCGAGCTTGGCGAACTCGGTGTAGTTGGCGTCGTCGTAGAACCAGTCGATGAACTTTTTGGCTTCTTCGTCCGCGCCCGTGTCCTTGAAGGCCACCATGAAGCCGCCACCGAGGTTGGTGGCGTTGACTTCCTTCTTGGGCAGCGGCACGGACAGCCACTCAAAGTCCTTGATGTTCTTATTGAAGTCGGCCACCTGCCAGCTGCCGGAGTAGTAGGCAGCTACCTGCCCGCTCTTGAACATGGCGTTGCCGTCTTCGCCGCTGAGCCACACTGATTTGGGCATCGTGGCGTCATCGTTAATTTTCTGGAAGTACTCCAGGGTCTCTACGGCCTTGTCATCCGCGGCGTACTTATCGCCGTTCTTCGCAAAGGCGTCGCTGCCGAACTCGTACATCATGGCGCGCAGGCGGTGGCCTGAACGGTCCATCACCATGCCGTACTTGGCACCGGCCTTCTCGCGGACCTGGTTCACGGCTGCTACGAACTCGTCCCAGGTCCAGCTGTTTCCGATAGCGGTGGGGTAGGCCACTCCGGCTTTGTCGAAGAGGCTCTTGTTCACAAACAAGCCCACTGCGGTGAGGTCTGACGGGATGGCCGGGAGCGTTCCGTCAGGGGCCGTCTGCAGGAACTTCCCATCGATGTTCCGCGCCTTGGCGATGTCGCTGAGATCCTGGAGTTGGTTGACCCAAAGGGGGTCCAGGCCCGTCACCCGCGCCAGCGCCGGAAGGTCATTGGCCGTTGCCGCATTCTTGAGCTTGGTAGTGATGTCCGCGGTGGGGACGTCCACTACCTCGATGGTGATGCCGGTGGCTTCCTTGTATTTCGCGGCGGCCGCGGCGAAAGCGCCGCCCTGGTTGGTGTCCCCGGAAAGGACCAACTGGAGGGTCTTGGCGCCACTCTCAGCGGAGGTGCCGCCACCACTACAGGCAGAAAGTCCGACGGCAAGGGCGGAGAGGCCAAATGCCGTCATTCCGAATTGCCGGCGGCTGATGCTGGAGATGCGTGTCTGCTCTGACAATGCTTCTGTCCTTTTCTCACGGGGCTGCCAGTCCACGGAGGCCTGGCTGCGGAAGTAGGACGTGGCGCGGGGGCCACGCTGCCTTGGTAGGAAAAGCCTTTCCTGCACCCACTGTGATCTATGTCATGACAATATGTCAAGAAAACGTATGCACATCTCCAACGTTGGAGATGACCACTAGGCCGTGACTGCCGACCATTTGGAACCCGGACCAAACATGACCGCAAAGGCCTACCAGCTACCCGGCGTCGGGAATAGCGTGGAGACCATGACATTGAACATCCAGGTAGTAGTCGATTGCCAGAAGCCGCATGACCTCGCCGACTGGTGGGCCGAGACCCTCGAGTGGAGCGTGGAACCACAGGACGAGGCGTTCATCCGATCGATGATCGAGCAGGGCTACGCCAACGAGGACCAGACCATCACGCACAACGGCAAGCTGGTCTGGGCCGAAGGCTGCGCGATCGTGCCTGCCGAGGACACGGACCCCAAGACCGGCCGGCGCATCCTGTTCCAGACCGATGCCACCCAAAAGACCGTCAAGAACCGCGTGCACTGGGATGTCCGCCTGGACGGCCGGGACAAGGATGCGGTGCGGAAACAATTGGAGGCCCGCGGAGCAAAACACCTCTGGACCGCCAGCCAGGGACCCCACGAGTGGCACACCATGGCCGACCCCGAGGGCAACGAGTTCTGCATCAGCTAAGGCCATTACTAGACTCGGACTGTGAACAACCAACTCCCTGCCAAGGTTTCCGACGTCTTTGACCCCTCACGCTGGCGCACTGTTTCCGGCTTTGATGACTTCAAGGACATGACCTACCACCGGCAGGTGGAGCGTTCCGCGGACGGCACAGTCAAGGACCTTCCCACGGTCCGGATCGCGTTCAACCGCCCCGAAGTCCGCAACGCCTTCCGGCCGGGAACGGTGGACGAGCTTTACCGTGCCATGGATCACGCGCGCATGACCCCTGACGTCGCCACGGTGCTGCTCACTGGCAACGGTCCATCGGAAAAGGACGGCGGGCACTCGTTCTGCTCGGGTGGGGACCAAAGGATCCGTGGGCGGGACGGCTACAGATACCAGGTAGAAGGCGCTGCCGGTGATTCCGCTGAATTTATCGACCCCGCCCGTGCCGGCCGGCTCCACATTTTGGAAGTACAGCGACTCATGCGGACCATGCCCAAGGTGGTCATCGCCGTCGTGAATGGATGGGCGGCGGGCGGCGGCCACTCACTGCACGTGGTCAGCGACCTCACCATCGCTTCCCGCGAGCACGGCAAGTTCAAGCAGACGGACGCCACAGTGGGAAGTTTCGACGCCGGATACGGCTCTGCGCTGCTGGCCCGCCAGATCGGGCAGAAAGCGGCGCGCGAGATCTTCTTCCTTGCCCGCGAATATTCGGCCGACGACATGGTTCGCATGGGTGCGGTCAATGAGGCGGTGGACCACGCCCGCCTGGAGGAAGTAGCCCTGGAGTACGCCGCGGACATCGCCCGCCAGTCCCCGCAGGCCATCCGCATGCTCAAATTTGCGTTCAACCTGGCCGATGACGGCCTGGCAGGACAGCAGGTTTTCGCCGGCGAAGCCACCCGCCTCGCCTACATGACGGACGAGGCCGTGGAGGGGAAGGAAGCGTTCCTCCAGAAACGCGACCCCGACTGGTCCAGCTTCCCCTACTACTTCTAGGACTCACCCTGTGGACATCGATCCCGTTCTCAAAGCACTGATGGCTGCCCTCCATGGCGAGGGTCCCGCCGTCGAAATCGTCACTGGCGACCACGGCGAGCCGCAGGCGATCCCGGTGGAGACCGGCGTCGAGGATGCCGCGGTGGTGGTCCGCACTTCCGGTTCCACGGGCACGCCCAAGGCAACCGTCCTGACCATCGACGCCCTCGCGGCCTCGTCCGTGTCCACTGCCATGGCCCTGCGCGGTGAGGGCCAGTGGTTGCTCGCGCTCCCGCTGCAGTATGTGGCCGGAGTGCAGGTCCTGGTCCGGTCGCTGTACGCAGGCACCCGGCCGTGGGTCATGGACTTGTCTGACGGCTTCACGCCCGAGGCCTTCACCGCGGCGGCCGAGGAACTCACGGACAAGATCCGCTTCACCTCACTGGTTCCCACGCAGCTGCAGCGGCTCCTGGACTCCCCCGCGCCCGAAACCCTGGCCGTGCTGCGCCGCTTCAACGCGATCCTGCTGGGTGGCGCTCCGGCGTCACCGGATCTCCTTGCCTCCGCCCATGCGGAGGGGCTCAAGGTGGTCACCACCTACGGCTCAGCCGAGACCTGCGGCGGGTGCGTGTACGACGGCCAGCCGCTGGACGGCGTCGAGGTCCGCATTGGCGAGGGCGGGCTGGAAGGCCGCATCCTGCTCGGTGGCGACACCGTGGCCGCCGGCTACCTTGACGCCGCCCGCGCGTCGAAGGCTGCCTTCTTTGAGGAGGAAGGCGTTCGCTGGTACGTCACTGGCGATCTCGGCGAATTGGACGACGACGGCAAGCTCACCGTCCTGGGCCGGGCGGACGATGTCATCATCACCGGCGGCGTCAAAGCCTCCGCCGCCTACATTCAGGGCGAGCTGGAAAAGCTCGACGGCGTCACAGCGGCTTTCGTCACCGGTGTCCCGTCGCGCGAGTGGGGCCAAGCCGTGGCAGCTTTCGTAGCAGTGACCGATCCCAGCCCCGAAGGCATCAAGGGCTTCACGTCCCGGCGCGAGGCTGCGCTGGGAGTCCTGGCTCCGAAAACAGTGTTCGCTGACAAGGAACTGCCCATGCTGCCCAACGGGAAACCGGACCGACTGGCCATGATTGAACGGCTTTCCGAACTGCATCAGGGACAATAGACACGTTCTTCCTCCCGAAACTGACTCAAGATCAACCGCGAAATACACGAGGTACTACACGTGGCGACAGCTGCACAATGGATCCAAGGAGCCCGGCTCCGCACACTGCCCGCGGCCATCGCGCCCGTCCTGATTGGTTCGGCAGCGGCGTACGAGCTCCAGGCATTCCGGCTGCCGAACGCGATCCTGGCTGCGCTCGTGGCGCTCCTGCTCCAGATCGGCGTGAACTACGCCAATGATTACTCCGATGGCATCCGCGGCACCGACGAGGACCGGGTAGGTCCCCTGCGTCTTGTCGGCTCCGGTGCTGCGCTGCCGGAGCAAGTGAAGTGGGCAGCGTTCGGGCTGTTCGGCGCCGCGATGATTTGCGGCCTGATCCTGGTGATCATCACCCAAACGTGGTGGCTGATCCTGGTGGGTATCGGCTGCGTCCTGGCAGCCTGGGGCTATACGGGCGGCAAGAATCCCTACGGCTACATGGGCTTGGGCGATGTCTTCGTGTTCGTGTTCTTCGGGCTCGTGGCCACGCTCGGCACCACCTATACCCAGGCCGGACAAGTCAGCCTGGCCGCCGTGATCGGTGCGATTGGTACAGGCCTCATCGCCTGCGCCCTGTTGATGGCAAACAATGTCAGGGACATTCCCACTGATACGGCCGCCGGAAAGCGGACCCTGGCAGTGCGTCTTGGCGACCGGCACGCCCGTGAAAGCTACGTGTTGATGCTTGCCGTCGCCATCCTGCTGGTCATCGTGCTGGCGCCCACCAAGCCGTGGATGCTAATCGTCCTGCTGCTGATCCCCGCGTGCTTGATGCCGGCCTGGCTGATGGTCAATGGGAAAAAGCGCAAGAGCCTCATTCCCGTGCTCAAGCAGACCGGCATGATCAACCTCGGGTACAGCCTGCTGTTCTCGCTGGGCTTGATCCTGAGCCGCGGCTTCTAAGTTCAGATACAGCCAACGCCCCCAGGAATCCTTCCTGGGGGCGTTGGCTGTACAAAGACTTTTTACAAGGAGCCCGGGCGTTTGTCGTTGTTGACAGCGATATCCGGGTTTTTCTCTACCAAGCGGTCCTCGACCGTGGCGTCCTCAACTTCGCCGGCAGTGCGAATGGGCTTGGCCCGCCCGGAGAAACGTTCGCGCATGGCTGCAGTGGCGGCGTCGCGCTGTTTCTGGAAGAAGAGGTAGCTGATGGCGAACGCGATCAGCCCGGCGAAGATGACCGCCAGGATCCAGCCAACCCCCAAAAAGGCGAAGAGGACGAACAACGGCACGAACAGCGCCAGGCGAATGAGGGAATACTTCAGGAAAGCCACCATCCAAGTTTAGCGGGCCGGATGGTTGCACTCTGATCACAGCCGGTAGAGGACGTCCAGTAATGGGCTTCCGGCGACTAGACTTGGTGCATGCTCCGGGTTGTAGGCGTCGTCATTGTTCTGGTCATCTTCGTCTATGCCCTGGTGGACGTCATCCGTACGGACAGCCACCAGACACGCGGTATTTCCAAACCCGCGTGGATCATCGTGATGATTGTCCTGCCGCTCCTGGGCGCCATCCTCTGGTTCATCTTCGGCCGGCCCTATGGCAAACCCACGGCAAAGCCGGTCCGCCGCTATCCCACTGCTCCGGACGATGACCCCGAATTCCTCCGTAACCTGGAAACCCGCCGTCGCAACCAGGCCGAGGATGACCGCCTGAAGAAGCTCAAGGCGGACCTTGAAGCCAAGGAACGCGAGCTTGGCGACAAACCCTCCGATGGTTCCGGTGAGGCAACAGGCAACGGCTTCAAACCCGGCGATACCAAGCGAAGTGAGCCGGACCCCCATGACACCGACGAGCTGAAGTAGGCAAACATGGCCCAGCAAGCTGATGGTTCACGGCAGTTACCTTCCACCACACCATCAGTCATTGGGCCAACAGCGCGTCCCGCACCACCACCCCGTCCGGGCATGTCCCTGTCAGTGCCGCCTCCCATTACCGCGGCCATCGTGCCACCGGGCACCGCACGGCTCTCCCGCTCCCTCTGGGTTGCCAGCTTTGTGGCGGGAATCGCCGTCGCCGTTTTCGGTTTCCTCGGCCGTGATGCCCACTTCGAGCGTCTGAAAGGCGTCATCGGAGGCATGGTTCCCGACGGTGACGCCCAAGCTGTCGAGGGATCCACCGCCGTCGTGTTCCTGGGCAGCCTCGCCATGATCGCGCTGGTGGTGGCCATGGAAGCCGTCCTGCTGATGGTGCTTTTCAAACGCCGTGTCTGGGCACGGTGGACCTTGGCGCCCTTGGTCCTCCTGCACGCGGTGGTCACAGTGATCACCGCAGACTTCGTGGTGGCTCCCGGTGCGGACGGCGTCTTGCCCACGGTTTTACTGGCGTCCCAGTTCATCCTTGCCGCGGCGGGGCTGATCCTGCTGTTTTTCCCCTCAACTACTGTCTGGCTCCTGAGCGAAAAATTCAGCGAGCGACTCAGCGAACGGCCGGCATAGCGGCCAACATCCCTTCGCAACTCCGCACGACCACACGGCACGCTTCCAGTGCCGACGGCTCGGTCAACGGATTTTCCGCGATCAGCCGCCAACGGCTCAAACAGCTCCGGGCAGCCTCGCTGATCTGCCTGGGATCCGCCTCCGGGTTCACGCCCAACCTCAACGAGGCAGTGCTGCCGCGGCCACCCACCAGCCGTTCCGCTTCAGCTTCCTGCACCTCATCCAGTCCCACGCCACCGGTCCGCAACGCGGCGAGGAGCTTGAGCTCCCGGAACTCATGAGCGCCAGCCTGGAGCCGTTCCAACGCCGCTTCCAGCGGCGCCGTCCGCTCCCTGGGAACCCCGCGGACCAATGACTCCAAACCCACGACGACGGCACGCGCCTTGAGTGCGTCGGCACGGTTCTGGAAGAGATAGCTGATGGCGTCCAGCAAAGTGCCCAGCCCGCTTCGACGTGCCAGTTCATGGGCCAGTTCGGTGGGATCAGCAGTCCCGCCCCGGATCAGGGCAACACCCAGCCGAATCCCAAACAGGCCAAACCTTTGCACCAGCGATGCTTTGGTGGCCGGGCGGAGGCCTTGCGGAGCCTCGAAACGGACAAAACGGTCTGCGGACAGCATCATTCGTTCCCGCTGGCTCCGGTCCATCTGCGCCAGCATTGCCATGGCCTCATAGTCCGCCTGGCGCATGGTCCGTGAACTTTGTGCCAGCAGCCCGGCCACGGGCACCACACCCAAGGCCAAGGGTCTAAGGTTCTGGTCCCGGCTGTATCTGTCGGCGATGACCGCTGCCGAAATCAGGGAGTCAATCCTTCCGGCGCCGATCTCGTCGGCCCGGGACAAGACAGCCAAGGCATTGACGGTACCGGATCGTCCGGCGGCGGTGTCCTTGAAGGATTCGAGGAACCGGACATCGGAGGCATGCAGGTGCCGCAGGAGATAGATGACGGCGTCCGCTGCCGTAGGTTCGTCTTCCGGCAGCAGGAAAGCCGCCGATCTCCCGGAAATATCCTCGGACATCGAGGCGATGCCGGGAGTATCGATCAACGTGAGATTGCGCAGGCCGGCTGATGGCCAGTCCACCACCAGACGCTCCACATCCCCGGCCGGGATATCGCCCAAGGACAGGACCAAGCGGCCGTCTTCGCGGGTCACGGGGAGGTTTTGAGGTCCGCCCCGGAACGGGTAAACCGTGATTTTCGGAGTGTGTCCGTACTCGTACCACGTGACCACACGGGTGCATTCACCGGCGTCAGTGGGCGCGATTTCCTCGCCAATGATCGCGTTGAGGAGTGTTGATTTCCCGGCCTTGACCATCCCGGCCACCGCGATGCGCAACGGCCCTTTCAGCCGGCTGTCCAATTCGTCCACCACCGCGAGCGCAGCGGCGTCATCGCGGAAGACTTCCCGTGCGTGCCGGAGCAGGTCCGCGGCTCCGGCCATTCCCGGTTCCATCAGCCGGCCGGGACGGTTGAGGGTTTGGGTTGGTTTTCCATGGAGGGAGCTTCAAGCAGCTGCTGCGCTTCCCTGGCCATCGTGTCCACTGCCTTGAGATGGCCCCGGATTTCCTTGATCCGCAGGTCCCGTTCCACTGCGTAGGTTGCGGCAGCTTTTTGGGCAGCCGCCACGGATTCAGCCAGGGAGCGGTGGTGCTCCTCGGCGATCTCCGTGAAGTGGTCCCGTGTGGCCCTTTGGACCAGCCGCAGCCTGTCCCTCAGCTGTTTTCCGACTTGGAACACAACATCGTCCACGTGCTTCCTTACCAGGATCTTGGCTTCGGCTTGCCGCTGCTTGAGCCGGGCCTCTTTGTCTTCCCGGAAGGCTTTCCGTCCCAGCAGGAGGCCGGCGCCGACGGAGAGCGGGTTGATGAGGGCCATCCCAAAGATGCCAGTGAGGAGGCCGAACATCAGCACGCCGCCATAGGATCCACGCATTCCGATCAGCACTTTTTGCAGGGGTCCGAGACGCCCGTTGTCCACCTCCTGGATGTCAGCCACGGGGTCCAGCACGCCGCCCGTATCGGCCACCTTCAACGCCGGCAGGGCTACCTCGTCCTCGGAAAAGTGGTCCGCCACCTGGGTGGCCAGCCACTGGGCCCGTTCGCTGGTCCAGACGAAGGTATCCGAGACCGCAGCAGCGGTGCTCTGCTCCAGCCACTGGGTGAACTGCTCCCAGGCGGGGCCGGGGTCCCCCTGGTCAATGGCGGTTTCCGCTTCGCGCTGGATCCGGCGCAACCTGTCCTTCAGGTCGTACTCCATGTCTGCGATGAGGTCCCCGATGCCATCGTTGAGGGTGATCTGCCAGCGCGCCGACCGTTTGCGCAGCGAGTCCGCGTCCTCCTTGGCCGCATTGAGGCCGGCGATCATCTGCGGCGTGCCCTCGGGATTCTCCAGGGCACCAAGCTCCGACTGCAGGGCGAGCCTCAGGTTTTCGGTCACGGACAAGAGATCATGGCCAACGGATCGACGTTGAATTCGGGCGGCCTCCCCCACAATGTTGTGCCTCAGGTGGTGGATCAGCTCAGGAAACCCTGATTCGGCGTTCAGTTCCGTGTCCTGCAGACGCGCCGCCTGGAGGCGAAGCTCCGAAGAGACCGGGAACAGGGGTATGTCCGGCCCCACCTCGGCAAGGTGTTTCCGGTCGAGGTCCTCGATTTGCCGCCAGCTCGGATAGAGGTCGGTCTTGGACAGTACGCACACCACGTTGGGGCTGATGCGCATGGCTTGGCGCAGGAACCGCATTTCCGGTTCGGTGTATTCCTGGGACGCATCGGAGACAAACACCATGGCATGCGCTGACGGAAGGGCCGTCAGTGTGGTCAGCGTGTGCGTTGACCCCAGCCCACCCACCCCGGGCGAATCCACTATTGCCAGTCCACCCGCCAGCAGTTTCCTCGGCAAGACAACCTCAGCCGCCACGATGTTCTTCGCGTTGCCGGGATTGCCTTTTTCGGAGACGTAGTCAGCCAGGTGGTCCAACTGCACGGGCTGGCGTTCCAGCGTTCGTTCGTGGCCGTCGCTGTCGAGCTCCGTACGAGTGCCTTCCAGCGTGCCACCCTCCGCAGCGGGAACCAGGACAACGGCCGACGCCGGTTCCCCCTGCCGGACCACCGTCGGCACAGTGGTGGCAATGTCGTCATCCACAGGGCAGACGGGCGCATTCACCAAAGCATTGATCAGTTGGCTCTTGCCTTGCTTGAACTCGCCCACCACGATCACGCGAACGCTGGGATCCTGAAGGCGGTTGTGGGTGTTTTCCAGGCGTCGCCGAAGGTCGTTCCGCTCCCCCACCAGCGCCATGCCCTGCTCCACCAATGTGGTCATCCGTACTGTTTCCGCCATGGTGTGTCCTTTGTTCTGCCTGTTCCGGTGCTGCTGTCCGGAGGGGCCACGAAGTGCCCGACAGGCGTCCATCCGCCTGCCGGGCACTGCTGGGGGTGCTCTGCGCCGCAGCTTCCGCTACGCCGTGTGGACCTCTTTGCCGCTAGTCGATCTCAACGTCGTTCTTGGCGATGACGTTCGAATGGTCAATGTCGTTGTATTCGACGTCAACTTCGTTGTCCTCGATGTTGGTGTAGCTCGACTTATCAACTTCGAGCTCGTTGTCCTGGATCACCGTGGAGTCGTAGTTGACCTGGACGTCCTCCACGTCGATTTCCTTGGAGTTGTCGATCTCCAACTCGTTGTCCTGGATCACCGTGGAATCGTAGTTGACCTGGACGTCCTCCAGTTCCACGTTGGTGGAGTGATCGTTGGTGTATTCCAGCTCCACCTCGTTGTCCTTGATGATGGTGGAGTTCTCGATGTTCGTGTACTCCACGTCCACGTCGCCGACTTCCAACTCGTTCTCCGTGTTGTAGGAGTCCTTGTTGAACGAATCGGTGTTGTGGATGGTGGTGTGGGAGTTGTCGGTGTGGGAGGAGTTGTCCTCATTGAAGGAGTCCTCGATGTCCACGTCGACATCAACGTCGGTGTTGTAGGAGTCCTTGGTCACCGAGTTGTCCGAATTGTCGTTGAACGAATCCTTGACCTCGATGTCCGTGTTGCCCACCTCGACGTCGCCAGGGCCCGACTCATTGATGGTCAGCGAATTATCTGTTGAGTGGTCATCCGTGGAGGTGGTGTTGCCGGAGTCCTTCACGTCGTCGCCGGCGGCAATGGCACCGTCGCCCGAGGCGATGACAGCGTCCTGGTTGAAGAGCTGCGTGACATCGCCGTCAGCCCAGATGTTTTGGTTCACCGACTGATCGGTGATCGTATCGCGGTCATCGATAGTGGTGGTGTAGGAGTAGTTGTTCACCACGTGGACCAGTTGTTGAACGGCGTGGGCGTGGTCATCGTGGTCGTCGTGTCCGCCCCAGCCACCGCCGCCACCGCCGTGGCCGTGATCGTCGTCGTCATCATGGCCACCCCAGCCACCGCCGCCACCGCCACCGCCGTGGCCGTGATCGTCGTCGTCATCATGGCCACCCCAGCCACCGCCGCCACCGCCACCGCCACCGCCGTGGCCGTGATCGTCGTCGTCATCATGGCCACCCCAGCCACCGCCGCCACCGCCACCGCCGTGGCCGTGATCGTCATCATGGCCACCCCAGCCGGCGCCGCCGCCAGTGGAGGCATGGTTGCCGCCGGTGTTGTATTCGCGGTCGAACGACGAACGGGCGTTGATCGGTGCGTAGTCCAGGACCACCGGGCGAACAGCATCGACGTCGGCCGAGGAAACGTCACGGAGGCCGGCTGCGGCCAGGGCAGCCTCGGGGTCGCGGACAAAGTCCTCGGCTGCATCGGGATCGTTGAACAGGCTCATCAGGAACTGCACGAGCTGTTGTGCGAGTGTAGGCATTGGAATGCTCCCTCAAATTCTGTGGTGGGTGGTAAATGGCCCGGCGCTTTGCCGGGCTCCCCTTCAACGTATGGCCGTGGTGAGGGACCGGGCATCGGGGGTGGTCCCCCTACCGCTTGCCCCAGCGTTAGGGGGTAGCGGGGTTTTCCGTTAGGGGGTGGAGGGGGTTGCCGCTCACGGAGGCGGGTACCCCTCCCCCAAGGCAAGGCGCAGGCGGACCAGGAGGTCCGATCGGTTGTCGGCCCCCAAGCGCCTGCGCATGCGTGCCACGTGGTGTTCGGCAGTGCGTGGCGAGATGTAGATGGCTTCACCGATCTCCCGGTACGTCTTGCCTTCAAGAAGAAGCCGAGCCACTTCGCGTTCCCTGGCGCTCAGCCCGGACGGATCCCCCGCACCCGGGCTGGTGCCGTCCGGTGCAGGGGTACCCGCACCACCATGGTGCGGCTCCTCCACCCGATCGTGGCCCGCCCCGGCCGGAGCGCCTTGGGGATGGATGTCCCTGGCGCAGGCCAGCAGGCGCACCAGGTCGCGCCGTTCCTCCGCGTGCGCGGCGGCATGGCCCGCCAATCGCGCCCCTTCCCAAGGCATCCCGACGGCGGCCAACCCGCGGGCCGCCGCTTCGACGTCGGACGCTTCAAACCGGCCGGCCAACACCGAAACCCAGGCTTTGCCACCCACGGCAAGGACGGACGCCAGGTGGCTGTGTTCCGAAGCCCGAACCAGCGCGGCAGCGTGCGGCGCAAGCTCAGCGGGGCTTTCGCTCAGCAGTGCGGCCTGCACTGCCGCCCAGTGCAGCGGCACTGACCACAGTGGCGGGTTCCCCAACCTTTGTAAGAGCTCCCAGGCGCCGTCCACATAGTGCGAGACCCGACGTGTCTCGCGCAGCCGTGCAGCAGAAACCATCAGCTCACCCCAGGGCAGGAGACTGTAGAGATCCACGGCTACGTGCATCATGGCTTCCCGGGCCCGGTCCCACGCCAACACCAGCGCGTGCACGTCGCTGCCACGCCGTGCGAGCCCCACCTCCAGCGCTGACAGCAGCAGCTCGTCGCGGGGTGCCAAGGACCAATGGTTTGCCTTGACTGCCTCGTTGATGGCCAATCGGGCCTCGTCAGAGTTGTCCTGCTGCATGGCAGTCCAGGCCTGCAGGAGGAACAACCGGGGTCGGGCAGCATCCCCGCCCTGGCCCGCGGCCAACGCCGCCCTGAGCACAGTGTCTGCTACCGCCGGTTCCCCACTGTGGAGTGCGCAGAGGGCCGCCAGGGCCCCCGGGGTCTCCGGCAATGGAATCGCTGCGCCAGAGGCGTTCATCATGTCCGAGGCCCTGATGAGCTCCGGCAGGGCCAATTGAGGGTTGGGTCCAAGGGTCTGCCGCAGGCCCTCCTGGGTGAGCGTCAAAGCCACCGCCAGGAGCGTTGGCGAACCGGACGGCACGGCGGCAGCCATGATCTCTTCAGCCAGCACGGCATTTCCGGCGCCGATCATAGCCACTGCGGCCAGCGGGGCAGACCCCTGCAACCTGTCCGGCCCCAGCCAGCTGTACGTGTCAGCACTCCGGGACAACATTCCCCGCTGTGCCCACACGGCGGCGGCCACGTCCACCCCCAGGCGAAGGTGGGGAGGTTCGGGCAAAGCGAGCAGCCTGTCAACGATCCTGCCAGCTTCGTCCAGATCCCCGGTGGCGGCCAAGGCCTGGGCACGCTTCGCGGCAATGTGGAGCTCCTTGTTCCCGGCAAGAAGCGCTTCGGCATAGAGATCCACGGCCAGACGCGGATCCGAGTCCAGGACGCTGTTTGCCACCTCTTCGAGTTCTGCGGCAACGCGGGCATCCTGCATCCCACTTCTAGCGAGGTCGCGGGCCAGGTCTCCCAAGGGACGGCCTTCGTCCAGGACCTTGTCCACGAGCTCACGCTGCAGCGCCCGGATGCGGGAAGGCGGGGTTCCATGCAGCAAGGCATGCTGGACCGTCCCCACTACGGACCCGTCGGCCAGCAGCAAGCCCGCATCCATGGCTGCAGTGATGATCGAGTCCAGGCCATCATGGCCTTCAAGGCCACGCGGCAGGGGTGAAGGCAGCGTGAACCCCACGGATAGGGCTAGGAGCAGCTCGCGGACTTTCGCGGAATCCCCGGAAAGCTTCGGGACAGGGTGTGGCGCTGCCTCGTGAAGGGCGGCAGGTTCCTTGAACGGGTGATCGTCCGGCCCGGGTGGAAGGTGCCCGGGCTTAGGGTCATGTCCCGTCATGGGCTACACCGCCGGAAGCATCGCTGGATCCGGAATGGGGCCCGTTTGCGAGGGCTCGGGTAAGGGATCAGCCGTGACAGGCGGGGGTACCGGTTCCGGCGTTGGCTCGGGTGACGGCGGTGGGGGGTCTTGCGTGAGCGTCGGTTCAGGCTGCGGCACTGTTGGCTCGGGCGACGGCGGTGGAGGTGGCGTGACAGGATCAGCCGGGGTTGTAGGCGGAGTTGTGGGTTCGATGACCGGTGGCGGCGTGGTGGGGGGTGTTGCAGGCGGCGGTGTAGGCCCACTGGCGGCGCCACCAGTAGGCGCCGGTGTGGGTGTGCTGGGAGCCGGGGTGGTGCCCGGAGCAGCGGGGGTTCCCGTGCCCGGCGCCGCAGGAGTGGCGGTGGCGGTTCCGCCGGATGAGGTGCCCGGGGAGGTGCCGGCAGCAGGTCCTGCACCGGGTCCCGCAGCGGCCCCCGATCCAGTTCCGGCATTCGTTGTTCCGGTCCGGGCCGGGCTCTTCCCCATCCCATTCCCTGCCTTGGTAACCCCGGCCCTGGCGCTGGCTTCAAGTCCACCCGCCGGCTTGCCTACCGTCGGGGTTTCCCCGTTCTTCCCGCCACCGGCAACACTGCCTTGGCCCCCTGAAGCCTGAGGACCGCCGTCGCGCATGACATCAGCGGCCTGGTTCCCCAACACGGTTGCCAGCAACCCACTGCCTTCGGGACTCTGGGCCGCCGTCGCCGTCGCGATGGTCAAGGCGGCCGCCGCTGCAGCCGCGGCCGCAGCCATCCGGACACGCGGCCGGGGAGCCGGCCGGCCCTGCTTTGCGGACGCTGCTGCGCGGACGCCCAGGGCTGGGGGCCGGCTGGCGGTATGCGGGCGCCCCAGCGCGCCGATCGCCACCACGTCGTCAGCCGCTGCCCCGACAGCGGCCGCAGCCGCCGCGTCCACGGCCTCTTCGGCCCTAGAGCGCAAACCAGCCACCGCTGCCCCCAGGCAGATGGAGGACTTGGGATCGGCGTCGACGGCGATGGGCCGGCCAAGTTCCACCGAAATCATCTGGGCCACGAGGGGAATGCGCGATGACCCACCGATGAGCAGCACGGCGCTCAGATCCTGAGAGTCCACGTTGACGCTCTGCAAGCTTCGTTCCAGTGCTTCCACGGTTTCCCGGAGGGGCTCCTCGATGAGCGCTTCGAATTCGGCGCGGACCAACCGCACAGACTGCTGTGTTCCCGGCAGGGAAACTGCCACACTGGATTCGCTGTCCAGGGACAGCGCTTCCTTGGCCTCACGGCATTCCCTCCGCAGTCTCGAAAGGGCTGCGAGGGTGTCCGGCGCCTCCGGATCCACGTCCCCGGATGCCTTGACGTGGCCCATCACGTGCCGCAGGACGGCGGCGTCGAAGTCTGCGCCGCCAAGGGTTTCAATACCGTCGGGACGTCCCAGCAACTCAAAGTTCCCGGCTCCGGCTTTGCGCAGGATGGCAGTGTCGAACGTACCTCCGCCGAGGTCGTACACAGCGATGATGCTGCCATCTTCCACCCGCGTTTGGGAGGCGTAGTGCAGGGCCGCTGCTTCCGGCTCACTGATCAGGGTGATGTCATGGAGGCCCGCCGCGTTGAGCGCTGCGAGAACCACCGAGGTCCGGTGCTGGCCCCAGGCAGCGGGGTGCGTCATGATGATCGACGACGGCGCCGTCCCCTCCCGCTCCCCGGCCCTGTCCACCACCCACCGGGCCATTGTGGCGTACACATCCTCCGGGGCCAGCCAGCCCTCGCCGACAGCGAGGGGAACGGAATCCCCGATCCGACGCTTGAACTCACGCACCATATGGTGGGGATCGTCCAGGCCCCGGCGTTCGGCGGCTTCGCCTACCAGCACTCGGCCGTCGTCGGTATAGAACAACACCGATGGCACGGCGTTGCCATGTAAACCCAACGGGAGGATTTCCGGTGTAGGGGTTGGACCTTGGTCAGGCTTAACCAGGGCTGCTGCGGTAAAACTCGTCCCGACGTCAATGGCGAGAACATAGTTCATAGCTACCTCAAAAGAACACGGCGCGTCGCTAGCGGGCTGCATCACAAGCGGGTTCTGAACAAGGTAGCACCTGCTTTGGACAGGCAAAAGGCTTGTTTAGTGCACCGTTTTGTTGTTTCTTGAGGGACGGGCCCGAGCCACTGACAACGCCCCTGCTCAGGCCCGCATTGGCGCCGAGGCCCCGATTTTAGAGCCCGGAGTAGGAATGCAGGCCGTTGAAGACCGTGTTCACCAGCGTGAAGTTGATGATGACGCAGGCGTAGCCAACAATCGACAACCAGGCTGCGCGTGTTCCCGTCCAGCCACGGGTGGCCCGTGCGTGCAGGTAGCCGGCATAGACCACCCAGATCACAAAGGTCCACACTTCCTTGGGGTCCCAGCCCCAGAAGCGGCCCCAGGCCTTTTCGGCCCAGATGGCGCCGAACATGAGGGTAAACGTCCAGCCGATGAAGGCGATGGCATTGATGCGGTAGGAGAGATTCTCCAAGCTCAGCGCGTTGGGGACCAGGCGCATGAAGCCCAGCTTGTCCGGACGGCCAGCAGCAAGGCTCTTCTGGCGGTACGACTGCAGCAACTGCAGCACGGACATGGCGAACGTCAGCGTGAACAACGCTGAAGAGAGCACTGCGATGGAGACGTGGATGATCAGCCAATAGCTCTGCAGTGCCGGAACCAGGTGACCCACCGGGGTCCAGAAAGCAGCAGATGCGGCCACCAGCATGATGATAGCCAGCCCGATCACAAAGGTGCCCAGGAAGCGCAGATCCCGGCGGATGAGGACGATCAGGAAGACAGCTACCGCAACGAAGGCGCCGGTGGTGAGGAACTCGTACATGTTGCCCCACGGCACACGGCCCGCACCGAAGGCTCGGGTCACTACACCCGCGCCGTGGATGAGGACACCCAATACCGTCAGGGCCACGGCCACACGGGCAGGTGCGCGGCGTTCGCCGGCGTATTTCATGTCGCCGGCGGCGGTGCCGCCCTCAAAGGTGAGGCCCGACGTCGGACGCTCAGCGCGGCCTGCCGGCCCACCGGCGTCGGGACCTCCCAAGCCTCCCGCGACGCGGCCGGCAGCAACCGTGACCTTCTCGCCGGCAGTGCTGGCCGCAGCCTTCAGGTCCACGGCGCGGAGCATCTTGCTGCTCTTGGCCAGGTCCCAGGCAAAGGCGATGAACGCCACGGTGTACGTGCCGGCGGCCAACAGCATGAACAGCTCGCTGTACTGGCCCAGGGTTTCGTTGATGACGGGCATTACTGGTCCTTCGAGGTTGAGGAAGATCCTGCTGTAGTTGTTGCGGTGTCCTGCGTCTGTGGGATGTTCCATTCCCGGGCAAAGATCTCGCGGAGTGCCGCGGCTTCGCCGGCCAGGCGGTGATCTTCACCGCGGGCCAGCAGGCCGTACTCCACCATGGTGCGGCCGTCGGCGTGGGTTCCGGTGCGGACCCAGACACGGCGCCGGTTGATATAGAGGGACATGACCAGGCCACCGACTGCGAGGAAGCCGAAGATCAGTGCGTAGAGCTGTCCGGGGTTGTGGTGGATGTCCACGCCGATGTACTTCTTCACGCCGTCGAACGTGATGCTGCCCTTGCCTTCGGGCAGGTTGACGGTTGCGCCCGGGGTCAGGGTGATGCCGCCCGCCGCGAGGTCGCGGGCATTGAGCGGTTTCAAGTCCTTGACGTCCAGTTCGAACACGTTCTGGGGCACGCCCTTGTCCAGGCCGAGGTCTCCGTAGAAGGAATTCAGGCTCAACTGGGGGTTGAAGAGTTCCGGGGAAGCGCTGAACGAGGTGCCGTCTTCGGTGACGAACGCCGTGGGAAGGAAGAAGCCCACAAAGCCAAGCTGTTCCGGCTTCGCGTCGGGGACCTTGATGACCACCGACGAGTAGTAGTTGTCTCCCTGGACCTTGGCCGTGACGGGACCCTGGAAGGAAACATTGCCTTCGCCGTCCCGGACGGTGACCAGGGGCGCGTAGCCGTTGCCGGTCAGGTAGAGGCTGGTACCACCGAGGGAAACGGGGTCGTTGACCTTGAGGGTTTCCTTCTTGACCGGTGAATCCGGTCCTTCCTTGGTGGATACCTCGGCCGTGTAATCGATCGGCTGGCCTGCTTTGCCCGGGGATTCACGGTCGAACTTGGCTTCGAACTTGTCCAATTGGACCGAATACGGCTGCAGCGCGCTGCTCTGGAAGTTGGTGCCCGGAGTGAACTGATCGTAGCCCACCAGGGTGTTGACGAACGTGTCACCCTCCACCAGGATGCGCTGGCCGCTGTACCCGTACAGGCCGCCGATGGCCACGGACACCAGGACGCCGATCAGCGAGGTGTGGAAGACCAGGTTGCCCACTTCCTTCAGGAAGCCGCGCTCGGCACCCAAGGACGGCAGGGCGCCGTCGACGTCCCTGACCTCCACGCGGTAGCCGCGCTTCTTCAGCAGCCCGGCGGCATCGTTGATGGCCTTCGACGCCGGGATCCCGGCGTCGGCGGGTACTGCCAAAGTACCGTACTCGGGCAGGCGCGAAAGGCGCTTGGGAGTACGGGGCGGCTGGGACTTCATGGCCTTGTAATGGGCAATGGCGCGGGGGGTGACGCAGCCGATCAGCGAGATAAAGAGCAGGATGTAGATGGCCGAGAACCAGGCCGAGGAGTAGACGTCGAACATCTGAAGGGCGTCCAGGATCTCACCGTAGGACGGGTTGTCCTTAATGTACTGCGTGACCACCGAAGGGTTCGCCGGCCGCTGCGGGAACAGGGAACCAGGCACCGCTCCGACGGCGAGAAGGAGCAGCAGGAACAACGCTGTGCGCATGCTGGTCAGCTGGGTCCAAGCCCACCGGAGCATGCCCTTGAAACCGAGGGCAGGAAGTGCGGCCTCGGACTTGGCCTGCTGGAGTTTTCCTTCCGCTGCGCTGGTGGTTTCAGCGGACGGTGACTTCTTTGTGGCTTTCACGGACTCGCTCATCAGATTGGCAACTTCACATCGTTTTGGAACCAGTACTGCAACTCGGTCACCCAGGTTCCCCACACACCGGTGGCCATCAGGATGCCGAGCAAAATCAGGATGCCTCCGCCAATCCGCTGGATGGCCAGACGGTGCTTGCGGAAAAAGGACATGACTCCCATGCCCCGGCGGACAGCCAGCGCAATCAGGAGGAACGGGATACCCAGCCCAAGGCTATAGACGAACGCCAGGAGCGCGCCCTTGGCTGCCGAGGAACCACCGGACAGGCTCAGCAACTGTACCGCGGAGTACGTCGGACCAATACAGGGCGCCCAGCCCAGGCCAAAGGTCAATCCCAGGAGCGGTGCTCCCCATAGGCCGGCGGGCGGTTTGGCATGGATCTTCGCGTCGCGCTGCAACCAGCCGAAGCCGCCCATGAAGACCACGCCCATGATGATCACCAGGATGCCCAGCAACTGCGTAATCCAGGCGTTCTGCGGGCCGGTCAGCAACGTGCCCAACTGCCCGAAGGCGCCGCCCAAAAGAACAAAGATCACCGAGAAGCCCAGGACGAACAGGCCGATTCCGGCCAGCATGCGGCCGCGCCGCTGCTTTTGGAGATCGACGCCGGTCAGTCCCGTGACGTAGCCAAGGTAACCGGGGACCAGTGGCAGCACGCACGGCGAGAGGAAGGAGACCAGCCCGGCCAGCAACGCCACCGGCACAGCCAGCAGCAGCGATCCATTGAGGATCGTCTCGGCGAAGGGACTGTTCATGGGTGCTACTCCGCCACTGCGGAGGTGATGAGGGCCTTCAGGGTGCTCTTCTCGATCTCGCCGAGCACGCGGGAGGCAACCTTGCCCTCCTTGTCCAGGACCAACGTTGTGGGCACTGCACCCGGCGGAACGATGCCGGACACGGACAGGAGAACAGCCCCGTCCTTGTCGTTGAAGCTCGGGTAGGTGATGTTGAAGGTTTTGTCGAAGGCCTCAGCGGTGGCTTGTTCGTCGCGCAGGTTAACGCCGAAGAACTGGACGCCCTGGTCCTTGAAGTCCTGGTGCAGGGCTTCAAGCTGGGGCGCCTCGATGCGGCAAGGTGCACAGGCAGCAAACCAGAAGTTCAAGACCGTGACTTTGCCCTTGAGATCCTCGGGCTTTACCGTCTCCCCGTTAAAGAGGGTGCCCTTGAGCGCCACTGGGGCGGCACGGTCCGCCTTCGCGAACTCTGTCACCGAACCATCGCCGGCTACGTAGTTCTTGTTGTCGCCTGCCTTGGCTTGCTTGGCGAGGGAATCTTCCTGGGCACACGCCGACAGGCCCATGGTCAGTCCCGCGAGAAGGACGCCACCGGCAGTCAGCACACCGCGACGTGAGAGGTTGTTGTCCATGCTTCTATGCCCCCGGGGTGCTCGCCGCGCCGGGGAGCAGGACGGCAGCAGGTTCGGTGTACTCCACTCGCACGATCTTGCCGTTCCCGTCCAGCGTCAGGGACGTCAGGGAAGTGAGCGTGCATTCGCGCTTGCGGGGATCGTGTGCCAGCCGCCGTCCTTCAGCGGTCAAACGGGTTGACCAGATGGGGAGCTGATGGCTCACGAGGATGGCTTCGGCACCGTCGCCACCCAACTCAACCGCCTTGGCACGGGCGTCTTCAACGGCGGCCAGAACCCGGGCCGCCTGCTCTTTGTACGGCTCGCCCCAGGATGGCCGCAGCGGATTGCGGAAGTACAGCCAGTGCTTGGGCTTCAGGAATTCACTCTTGGTGGGGTGGAGCCCCTCAAAGTGGTTCTCGGCCTCGATAATCCGGGGCTCGGTGGTGATTTCCAGGTTCAGGGCCTCTGCAGTGGGCATGGCCGTTTCCTGGGCGCGGGTCAGCGGTGAGGCGACCAAGTGGACGATCTTGGCCCCCTGGCCGACACGTGCCACAAAGTGGTCGGCCAGCATACGGGCCATCTCCCGGCCACGCTCGGAGAGGTGGAATTCCGGCAGGCGACCATACAGGACGCCGTCGGGATTATGGACCTCGCCATGGCGAAGCAGGTGGACAGTTGCTTGGGGCATGTTTACCAGTTTCTCAAAGAAGCGGGGCGATCCGAAATCTTCTACCGCTAGTAGAACTCAAAGTTTTTCCGAAATGTTCCCCGGAGTCGGAATAAAAGATGCATATGCATGTTTATACTGGACACGAAGCTCGGTTGACGCTTCAAGCAATGAGCTCGACCCGGCAAGCACGCAGTAACAACCAATCGATATAGGAGCAACACCATGATGACTCTCCCCGCTTCCGTCACCACCGGCACCTGGACCCTCGACGCTTCCCACAGCGAGATCGGCTTCACTGTCCGCCACGCAGGCATCAGCAAGGTACGCGGCCAGTTCAAGGACGCTTCAGCCACCCTCGAAGTTGGCGAAACCCTGGCCGACTCCAAGGTCACCGCCACCATCCAGACCGCCAGCTTCGACTCCGGCGACGTCAACCGCGATGGCCACGTCAAGGGAGAAGACTTCTTCGACGTGGAGAAGTTCCCGGAGATCACGTTCGTGTCCCGCCACGTCAAGGCCAACGGCAACAGCTTCGACCTCGTGGGCGATCTCACAATCAAGGGCGTGACCAAGGAAGTATCCATCGAAACAGAATTCAACGGTGTCGCAGTGGATCCCTTCGGCAACACCCGCGCCGGCGTTTCCGGCGAAACCACCATCAGCCGCAAGGACTTCGGCCTCACCTGGAATGCCGTTCTCGAAGCCGGTGGCGTGTTGGTCAGCGACAAGGTTGTCATCAACCTGGAACTCGCTTTCATCGCACCGGCCGCCGCATAGGCCCTCTCTCCAGACGCGGATTCACCCCAACGGCGCCACCCACAGTCCCCGGCTGTGTGGGGGCGCCGTTTCGCATTTCCGGAAGTCACCCCGCAATTGTTCGGCAAACAGCCTGTATTTACCTGCGAGTTGGCTCCGAAGTTCCTATGCAACCTTCAACCTGCGGTCTACAGTGATGCCATGAGTACCCCAGACGAAGCACCACAGCCACAGCAGCCCGGCTCCCAGCCTCCGCAGCCCGGCAATGTTCCTCCTGCGGGTTACCAGCCTCCGCAGGGCTACCAGCCACCCCAGGGTTACCAGCCGCCGTCGCAACCGGGACAATATTCACAGCCCGGCCCCACGCAGCCCGGGCCACCGCAGCCTGGCCCTGGACAGCCAACCCCGGGGCAGCCTGGTCTCCACTTCGAGATGCCCACTGACGGGCCCCGCAACTTCAACGACGTCATGCCCCAGGGCGGATTCTCGGGAATGTTCAAGACCCAGGGCCTCCCCACCGAGCTGAAGGTTTCATACTTCATCTGGGTGATCTCCGGACTCCTTGGCCTGCTGTTCGGGCTGATCGGATTCTTCGCGATCATTGCCCTCTTCGCTTTCGCCCCTGGCGTTGCAGCCATCCTGCTGATCATCCTCATCCTCACCCTGGCGGTGGCAGCGGCACAGGTAGTCCTTGCGATGAAGATGAAGGAAGGCAAAGAGTGGGCCCGCCTCGCCCTCACCATCGTGGCCGGCATCTCCTTGCTCCTCACCATTTTCAGTGCGGCCAGTGCCGGCGGCTCCAGCACGGGCCTTGGCAGCAACTGGTTCGGCTTCCTCGTCAGCGCCGTAGCCGTAGTCCTGATGTGGCTTCCGAATTCACAACTTTGGTTCAAGGCAGTCAAGGGCCACGCTTAGCGTTGAGGCAACTGCCGTCGTCGTGCCTTATCGGCGCCAATACAGGCTGAAGGCCGCGGTAAATCCTGTCGGATTGCCGCGGCTTTCATCATGAAGGCGTAAGCCAACATGATGATTTTTGCCGCGAGCCGGAAATACCTGCGTGGGATCACCTGCAGGGTCAGACCCGGGAGGTACGGTGGAAGCAGAACCACGCTGGGGGCAGGGTCATTTTGCTGATCCCGGCGGCCGCACCAGCAGTCGAACAAGCAAAGGAATGCCATGAGCAACCCTCCCTACCCGCCGTCAAACCCGGGCGATGCCAACCAGCCCGAGCAGCCGGGCACCCAGCCAGCCGCGCCGCAGTACGGCCAGCAGAGCCCCGCCGCGCCGCAGTACGGCCAGCAAAGCCCCGCCGCGCCGCAGTACGGCCAGCAGTCATCCCCGTACGGCCAGGCTCCCGGCGCTCCGCAGTACGGACAGGACACCAACTGGCCCAGCCAGCAGCCCGGTCCCACCGCTGTGCCGCCCATGGTTAACTACGCCTTCTGGATGATCGTTGCCGCCGGCATTCTTTCCGCTATCAGCTCGCTTCTGTTGGCCACCACTGGTGCTGATGCCTTCATCAGCGCCATGAACCAGCAGGCAAGCCAGCAGGGTACGGACCTCCCCGAAGGGTCCATGGAAGGCATGCGCGGTGTGATCGGTGTCAGCGCCGTCGTAGGCGCTGTTCTGGCCCTCGGTCTCTACGCCTTGGTCGCTTTCCCCGTCCGCAAGGGCAAGAACTGGGCACGGATCCTGGGCACCGTCTTCGCCGCCATCTCCGTCCTGGGCCTCACCGGCCTGTTCCAGTTCGGTGCCACCTACGGCATCCTGCAGCTCATCGTGATCCTGCTGGGAGTCGCGGCGATCGTCATGCTGTACCTGCCGGCGTCGGCCCCGTACTTCCGCAAGGCGCAGCCCTTCGGCAACCCATACCAGAACCCGTACGGCCGCTAAACACCCAGAGTTCCAGACGCTTCAAACGCGGGCGCGGACCCGGCGAAGGCTAAACAGCCTGGCCCGGTGTCTGCGCCCGTTGTGCGTGGTACGCCAAAATCTGGAGTTCCGTGGCCATGTCCACCTTGCGGAGGTTCACGTGCGGAGGAACCTGCAACAGCACCGGCGCGAAGCTGAGGATGCTCCGGATCCCGGCGGCAATCACGCGGTCGCATACAGCCTGCGCTACGGTGGCGGGCAGGGCCAGCACCACCATGTTGGTGTGGGTCCGTTCAAGGACCCGCTCAAGCTCCGCGGAGTCGCTGACGCGAAGCCACCCTACTTCGTTGCCGATCACCATGGGGTCGGCGTCGAAGATGGCTACAACGTCGAAACCGCGGGACTCAAAGCCGCCATACCGGGCCAGGGCCTTTCCGAGGTTACCGGCGCCCACAATGGCAACTTTCCAGTCATGGGTCAGACCCAGGGCGGCGGCAATGTGGCGGCTCAAGTACTGGACTTCATAGCCGACACCGCGCGTCCCATACGAGCCCACATAGGAAAGATCCTTGCGCAGGGTGGACGAGCTGACACCTGAGGCTTCCGCCAATGCTTCGGACGAAACCCGCTCCACGCCTTCAGCCAACAGGGAGTTGAGCGCGCGCAAATAGAGCGTCATCCGGGCCACGGCCGCGGGTGGGATCTGCTTTGTGGCAGGTTCGTTGTCCCCGGTTGCAGCCTCCGGGGACGGTTCCAGCGCAGTCACGGTATTCTCCATTGCGTCGCTTTGTTGTTCCACTCTATGACCCCCGGGCGGACTCAACAAAAGCCATTACCAACGGGTAACCCCTCAGCCCTCCAGGACCTTCTTCAGGGTGCGGGTGAGCCGTTCCTCGTCAATCTTCCAAAAATCGCGCTGGACGCCGTCCACCAGCACCACGGGAATCTCTTCCGCGAAGCGCTCCTGCAGTTGGGGGTCGTCGTCGATCAGCTGCTCCTTCCACTGCACGCCAAGACTTTTAGTGACACGCTCGACGGCGGCACGCGCCGCGGTGCACAGGTGGCAGTCAGCTTTGGTGAGGAGAACGACGTCGGGAATAGCCATATCTCAAAGGTACCGGCCAACCCTCTCTCACATCCCACGCCCTTCCGGCCAACCCTCTCTCACATCCCACGCCCTTCCGGCCAACCCTCTCTCACATCCCGAGCCCTTCTGTGACGCCACCGTGCGCCCTCGAACGCGGACCGCGGCGATTGACTAGACTCAAGGCATGCCCGAGGAGAAGAACGCCGCCGTGGTCGCAGATGCCTTGGTGCAGAAGCCCATAGTGCAGAAGGACAACGTGCAGAAGCGCACGGGCGAGGCCGCCTTCTTCGACGTCGACAACACCTTGATGAAGGGCGCCAGCCTCTTCCATGTGGCCCGCAAGATGTACGAACGCAAGGCCTTCACATTGTCGCAAGCGGCCGGATTCGCCTGGAAGCAGTTCAAATTCGTCATGCGCGGCGAGAACATGGAAGACGTCCACTCGGTCCGCGACTCCGCGCTTACCCTTGCTGCCGGCATCACCGTGGATGACATCAAGGCCCTGGGTGAAGAGGTCTACGACGAAATGATCGAGTCGCGGATCTGGCCGGGGACCAAGGCCCTCGCGGAACAGCATCTCAGGGTTGGACGCAAGGTCTGGCTCGTCACGGCTACACCCATCGAGGTGGCCACGGTCATTTCCACCAGGCTCGGACTCACCGGCGCCCTTGGCACCGTGGGTGAAGTGGAAGGTGGCATGTACACAGGGAAACTTGTGGGCGACATCCTGCACGGGCCGGCGAAGGCAGTCGCAGTTCAGCTCGTCGCCGATCGTGAGGGCCTGGATCTGGATCATTGCTGGGCGTACAGCGATTCCGCCAACGACATACCTTTGCTCACCATGGTGGGTCATCCCGTGGTGATCAACCCGGACGCCAGGTTGCGCCGGCACGCCCGCGAGAACAACTGGCCCGTGTACGACTTCCGTTCCGGTCGCCGCGCAGCAACGCTTGGGCTCAAGGCCGCCACGGTTGGCGGAGCGGTCTACGGCCTGTGGCGGGGTTTCTCAAGGTTCCGCGGCCCCCGCATCTGACCCTCTCTCACATCCCTCGGGCTTGACCCGGGCCCTCTCTCACATCCCTCGGGCTTGACCCGAACCCTCTCTCACATCCCTCGATGGCCTCAACGAGCCTGTGGATAACTTACGATGACTCAAGCGTTTCTGGGCGAGAATGCCAGATATGCAGAACGCCAGGCCCCTTCCGCCCCGACTGACCAACGCACCATTCACCATTGACGAGGCCGAGGCCGCAGGCCTGAAGCAATCGCACCTGTGGAATCGTGTAGGAATAGATGGGGTGAGCCGGGGCCTTTACCGTCCATCGGATTGGGATTTTGAGCTATCGGCGGCTGCAAGGTCACTGTCAGCCGCAAGTCCAGGGGCCTGGATATCCCATGTAACGGCTGCGAGGCTACATGGCGTGTGCCTTCCACCGTGGCTGTCTGATTCCAATGAATTGCATCTCAGCAAGCCGAGGCATCTCCCGTCCGTCCGCCGCAAAGGCGTAATCGGACACACGGTAGTGGCCTCCGCCGACGAGATCGAGAATGTTCAGGGCATCCGGATCAGCACTCGGTCGCGTACCTGGTTGGATCTTGCAAGACGCCTTCCGCTCGCCGACCTGGTCTGCATGGGTGACGAGCTCATTCGCAGACCCAGGCCGGACTTCGAAGCACGCGATAAACCGTTCACCACGCTGGAGGCACTTCGCGGGCTGGTGGGCAGGCACCGCAATCTACAGGGCGTCGTCAGGGCACGAGAAGCATTGGAGCTCATGCGTATTGGCTCCGACTCCGCGCCCGAGTCACTGCTCCGCTTGGCAATGTTGGACGCCGGTATCCCCGAACCGGAGTTGCAGGTGCTACTCCGCCCGAACGATCCTTTTTCGCCGTCCGCGGACTTGGGCTTCCGTGGCCGGCGGGTAGCAATACAGTACGACGGCGGCCATCACCTTGGGCGCGAACAGATATTTAGCGATCGGCGACGCGACAAGGCGTTCGAAGCAGCAGGCTGGACGGTCCTGAAATTCGGAAGGGATGACTTGGCGGACAACTTTTCGTCAGCCACGCAGAAGATCAAGAGCGCTCTTGGATCAGCATGGCGGGACCCCGCGGTCAGTTCGGGTTTCTCCCGAGGGACCTGAGAGAGGAACCCCACCAAACCCGAGGGATGTGAGAGAAGGACCCCCCCAAACCCGAGGGATGTGAGAGAGCGTCGGGGACGCAAAAATGCCCGCCACCTCGAGAGGCAACGGGCATTCACGCTTGGTGAAGTATCTCTACTTCTTATTGCGGCGCTGGTGGCGAGTCTTGCGAAGCAGCTTGCGGTGCTTCTTCTTGGCCATACGCTTGCGGCGCTTCTTAATAACTGAACCCACGAAAGTTCCTTACAAACTAGAAGTTCCTGTCTGTTGGAACAGATCCGCGGAAGCAGACAAGTACAACTGACAGATTCTTACATTGACGTAAAACGTTCCTTAACAGAGTACCGCTTCAAAGGGGCACCCTGTGACCACGGTCCGCGGGACGGACCCCGGCAGCCTCAGGCGGTCTCGGATTGTCCGTCCACCACGGCACCCTTGAGGTACTGGGCAACGGCCTCTTCAGGAACCCGGAAGGAACGCCCGAACCGTACGGCGGGCATTTCCCCTGAGTGGACCAGGCGATACACGGTCATTTTGGAAACACGCAGGACGTCGGCCACTTCGGCCACCGTCATGAAACGCGCATTCGAGAAGTTAGTCTCTGCGGACATTTCCCATATTCCTTTGCTCTCAGCCGGTTAGGACACCCCCAGTAGAACGGTGTGCCGATGCTGAGCCATCCAACAACCATGTGCTAGATACTCTAGAGGCTGATGGGGCCAATGTGAAAGCCTTTCCCGTAAGTGGGATGCCGCTCCCCCGGCCGAGCAAGACCATAACGGGGACTCGCTGCGGGCATGCCGAACTTACGGCATGATGCGCAGCGAAGCCACGAAACGGATCTACTCCGCAACCACCGCGCGGCGTTTCCGGGCCGAGGCAGCGAGCTGCTCCAGCACGGAAGCCGTAACGTCCCATTCCATGCAGGCATCGGTGACGCTCTGGCCGTAAACGAGTTCCTGCTCCCCCGCAAGCTGCTTGGCGGTGTCCAGGTTCTGGGCTCCGCCCACCAGGAAGCTCTCCAGCATGACGCCGGCGATCGGCGAGGTCTCCCCGGCTTCGAGCTGCGCACCGATTTCCAAGGCAACCTCAGCCTGGCGGTGGTGGCTCTTGCCGCTGTTGGCGTGGCTGGCGTCCACGATCAGGCGCGGGTTCAGGCCCTTGGCAGCGAGCTTGGAGGAAGCAGCCGCGACATCATCCTGGGAGTAGTTGGGTCCCTTGCGTCCGCCGCGCAGGATCACGTGGGTGTCAGGGTTGCCTGAGGTGGCTACGAGAGCCGCCCGACCGTCGTCGTCGATTCCCAGGAAGGCCTGCTCGGCGGCAGAAGCGCCGCAAGCGTCGATGGCCACCTGGAGGTCGCCGTCGGTGCCGTTCTTGAAGCCGATGGGCATGGACAGTCCGGAGGCGAGTTGGCGGTGGATCTGGCTTTCGGTGGTGCGGGCACCGATCGCGCCCCAGGAAACGAGGTCAGCCATGTATTGCGGACTGATCGGTTCGAGGAACTCGGTGGCCGTGGGTAGTCCGAGGGCGGTGACCTGCTTCAGGAACCCACGGGCCGCGCGCAGTCCGGCGGCGATGTCGTGGCTGCCGTCCAGGTGGGGATCGTTGATGAGGCCCTTCCAGCCAACGGTGGTGCGCGGCTTTTCGAAGTAGGTCCGCATGACGATCAGCAGGTCTTCCTTGTGCTTCTCCGCCTGGCTCACCAAACGGCGGGCGTATTCGAGGCCGGCCTTGGGATCGTGGATGGAGCACGGCCCGACGATCACCAGCAGCCGGTCGTCCACGCCGTCCATGATGGCGCGGACCTGGTCACGGCCACGGTCGACGACGGCAGCTGAGCGGGCGTCCAGCGGCAGCTCTGCGATCAGGTCCTGGGGTGCCGGCAGCGGCTCGAAGCGGGCGACCCGCAGGTTGGACGTGGAAGGATGCGCGGCATCAGGGGAGTCGAGCGATTCGGTGGGTTCTGCAGCGATGCTTGTCATGTCTGGGTCCTGTTCCGGGATGCGGAGCGGGCCCCTTTTCAGAACCCGCCGGATATGGCGAAGGGCAGAGAATGATCTCTGCCCTGTTGGCTCTGAAGGAAAGTTGGATGCGTGTCAGTTAGACGCGGGCCCCTCCAGAGCCAACGAAAAATACGCATACCAACGGTTTGTCATAGCCACACCATAACCGCGGTTCTTCACACCGGGCAAATCGCGTCCGCCATCATGACAAATGTTTGCGCAGGAACTGCAACTGCTTGATCCAGTGGTGTTCCTGCCCGCCCTCATGGTTGTTGAAGCGGTAGACCTCGATGTCCTTTACGGGCACACCCTCGGGCGCACCGCCGGGCGCAGCCGAGGAGCCGGTGCCGTAGCTGTTGTAGCTCGCGAAAACGGTGGACGGAGGGCAGATGTCGTCCATCTGCGCAGCGGAGAACAGTGCAGGAACGGTGGCGGCACGGCCTAGGTGGACGCCGTCGAAATAGTTCAGGACGGCCAGCGTTGGCTCATACTTTTCGCGGTGCCGGCCCAGGAAACCGGCGATCTCCGGATAGGGCCCGCGCGGGGTGATGTCAATGGCGCGGGGGAAGTCCTGCAGGAACGGGACGTCGGACAGCGCGGCGACGACGCCGTCGAGCCTTCCAGCCGTCAGCCCAGCGGCAGCAACAGTAATGCCGCCACCCTGGCTGACGCCTGTCAGGACTACCTTGGAGGGGTCGACGGCGGGATGGCTCTGCGCCGCTTCTACCGCACGGAACGCGTCCACGTACACCCGCCGGAAGTAGTAGTTGTCCTGGTGGTCGGCGCCCCTGGTCATGAGCCCGGCATAGTTGTTTCCGCCAGCGGACGGATGCGGATCCGGGGTGTCGCCCGAGACGCCGCCGTAGCCCTGCCCGCGGGTGTCCATGATGAAGTGTGCGTAGCCTGCTTGGGCCCACTTGGTGTTCTGGTTGACCAGCCCGCGGCCACCGGAGTAGCCGATGTACTCCACCACCACGGGAAGTTGCTGGCCCGGCTGGCGGTGTGACGGCAGGTGCAGCCAGCCCTTGATGCGGTCTCCCCCGAAGCCGGCATAGGACACGTCGAAAGTGTCGATCACTGCGAGGTAGTTGTCCACGGGTTCGAACACAGCGTCAAGAGGCAAAGCCCTGGCCTCGGTGATGGTGCGGTCCCAAAAGGCATCGAAATCGGCTGGCGGGACCACGCTTGAGGTGTAGTCGCGGAGCTGCTCAAGGGAAAGGTCAAAGAGGGGCATGTGGACATCCTACGTCATGGTTTCGTGTGCGCTGTCACAGGGCGCCAGGGCTGCAACTGGGTAATGGAGAGGTTCCGGTAGGCGGCTCTCAGGGGTGCCATCTGGCGAATACCGAAGTACCCGCCCCTGAGGGGTGCGCCCGCAGGATCGGTCCATTCAAAGAGCAACAGCTGGTTGATGGAGAAGGCTACCCGGGGGCCGTCCTTGATCACTTCCATACGATAAAACCCATCGGCATCCGCGGCAGGTGGAAGCGGGTCGGCTCCCTGCGCCACGAGCTCGAAGCCCGCGCTCTTGCGCAGATTGCAGGTTCGGAACGCGCGCTCGGAAGCGTGCTTGTGCCGAAAGTATGAGACGTGGAGGGCGTCCATATCTCCCGAATGGTATTGCGGATAAAAGCCTGTGCGGGGAGCCAAAGCGGGAGAGAACAGATCTTCGCCTCTGTGGCCGGCGGCTGCGAAGAACACCATGGCGAGGCCTGGCTCCTCCAACGGGAGGAACTCCCACGAGATCCTCACGTGATCAGGAAGTTTCTCCGGGCACCAGAGCGTCCAATGAGCGTGGTCTCCGTACTCCTCCGCATCGAGGGAGCCCGACAGAACCAGGGCGCTGGTGCCGTCGCCGCCCGAGCCCGGGCCGCCGTCGTCGTGCGCCACCTCATGCGTTCCGAACTGAACCGGCCCCTCCGCCACCCAATCAGCCACATCCGCAGGACCGCGCAGCGGGTTGGAGTGAATCATGCACGTGCGCCCGCGTTGAGGGTTGCCGACAGGCCGTAGCCGAGGGATTCCAGCTGCTCCGCCACGAAGGAAGCGATCCGCCGGGCGCCCTTCTCATGGAAGTGGGTGTTGTCCTCAAGGCCGCCGGCCCAGTGTGCGTGCTCGCCCGGAGCAAAGTGGAAGAAGAGCTCCTTGGAACCTTCCTCTCCCAACTCCTGGTAGAGGGAACGCGTCCACTGGTTGAGGTCGATGACGTCCAGGCCGAGCTCGAGACCAAGCTCCCGGACCACCACGGGGTAGTCCCCCAGGGTGACCTCCAGTTGTCCGTCCAAAAAATGCCTGCGTTCCACCGAGGTGCACAGGATGGGAATGCCACCCTTGCTGCGGACCTCGGCCACCATGCGCTTGAGGTTGTCCGCGTAGCCCGTGCGCGCGGCCAGCTGTTCACGTTTCTGGTCGTTGTGCCCGAACTGGATGAGGACCAAATCGCCCTGGACGGTCTGGTTGATGAGCTGGTACCAGAGGCCTTCCTCGCGGAACGACTCCGTGGTGGCACCGCCCTTGGCGTAGTTGTGAACGGCAGCCCACCAGTACGTCTCGGGCGCAAGATGGGCGCCCCAGCCACTCATGGGGTACTCGAAGCTGGGGCAGGCGGCAACGGTGGAGTCGCCCGCGAGGAGGATTTTCATGGGTGTCCTTTCAGATGATGCAGCGGCAATACACGGCCGCCTTGCTGCAGCGGCGTCTAGCCCTTGACCGAACCGATCAGCATGCCCTTGGCAAAATGCTTCTGCAGGAAGGGGTAGAAGATCAGGATGGGCAGGGTGGCCACCACGATCACGGCGAACTTGATGCCCTGTTCCGGCGGAATATAGGAGGGATCCACATTGCCGGTGCCCAGGAGGTCCGAGGCTGCCGTGACCTGGCGCAGGTACATCTGCAGGGTCCACATGTTGTTATCGCTCAGGTAGAGCAAGGGTGACATGAAGTCGTTCCAGATTCCCACCGCGTAGAACAGCGCGAACGTAGCCAACACCGGCTTGGACAACGGCAGCAGGATCCGCCAGAGGATGCCAATTTCCGTGGCACCGTCCATTTTGGCGGATTCTTCCAGCTCCTGGGGGAGTTCCTGGAAGAAGTTCTTGATGATGATCAAGCTGAACGGGTTGATGGCCGCGGGCAGGATCAGCGCCCAGTAGCTGTTCAGCAGGCCCAGGTCCTTGACCAGCAGGAACGTGGGAATCATGCCGCCGGAGAACACCATGGCGAAGACCACCAGGGACATGATCAGCTTCCGGCCCCGCAGGTTTTTCTTCGCCAACGGGTACGCCATGGTGACAGTCAGGATGAGCTGGATCAAGGTGCCGACCAGCGTCACCAGGACGGTGGTGATGAGAGCCCGTGTGAAGGCGGGTGTGGAGAAGATGTATTCGTAGGCGCCCAGCGTGAATTGCTCGGGCCAGACGAAGAACGCCCGCCGGGTGATCTCGGCCTCGTTGGCGAAGGACCCGGCGATCACGTAGACGAACGGCAGCAGGGTGATGATGCCTACCAGGCTCAGGAAGACGTAGTTTGCGGCATCAAAAACCCGTCCGCCGCGGGTGTTGTGGATCTTCATTAGAAAAGTCCGCTCTGGTTGAACCGCTTGGACAGCCAGTTGGTGCCAAAGATCAGCACGATTCCCACGAGGGACTTGAACAGCCCGACGGCGGTGCTGTAGCTGTAGGCGCCTTGGGTGATGCCCACGAAGTAGACGTAGGTATCGAAGACGTCGGCCACGCTGCGGTTAAGTGCGTTGGTCATGAGGTAGATCTGCTCAAAGCCGGTGTTGAGCATCTGCCCGATGGCCAGGATGAGCATCACAATGATGGTGGAGCGGATGCCCGGCAATGTGATGTGCCAGACGCGACGAAACCTGCCGGCGCCGTCGATAATTGCTGCCTCATACTGGTCCTGGTCCACCGTGGCCAGCGCGGCGAGGAAGATGATGGTGCCCCAGCCGGTGTTCTTCCAGATTTCCTGGAGAACGATCAAGGGCCGGAACCAGTGGGGATCGGACAAGATGTCCACGTTGGTCCCGAACAAACCGTTCACGAACTGGAACAACGGTCCGATGTCCAAGGCGAAGAGCAGGAAGCTCAGCGACGCCACGATGGTCCAGGACAAGAAATGCGGGATGTAGACGAGCGTCTGGACGGTGCGTTTGAGCACCGACAGACGGACCTCGTTGAGGAGCAACGCCAGGATGATGGTGAGCGGGAACGCGATGCCCAGGTTCAGGAACGCCAGGATCAGCGTATTGCCCAGCAGCCGTGGAAAGTCCGGGTTCGAGAAGAAGTCCGTGAAGTGGGTGACACCCACCCAAGGGCTGCCATTGACGCCAAGGAACGGAACGTAGTCCTTGAAAGCGATGGACACGCCGTACATGGGCCCGTACCTGAAGATCGCGAAGTACAGGACTCCAGGCAGCAACAGCAGATACAGCCACTTGTAGTGCGCGAAGTGGACGGCGAACCCGCGCCGCCGCACCGGCGCGGGCGGCTTGGTGGCCGCCCGCTCCGAGGCCTTGGCTTCCATAACCGGGGTTGTCACTTCTTGTTTTCCTGCCAGAGTTTATTAATTTCTTCCTTGACCTTGTCACCGCCGCTGGTGTTCCACAGCTTGATGGCGTCCTTCAGGCCCTGCTCGTCGGTCTGCCCGGCGAGGTACTTGATACGGGCGTCCGCCACGATGTTGTCCAACTGCGCGCCCTTGGCAACGTAGGTGGGCGAGACGAAGGCAGCTGCCGGGTTGTACACGGCGCTCTTGAGGTCCTCTGCCATGACGGCGACGCGGTCATCGAAGACCTTCTGCTCGTACTCGGAGGCCTGCTTGACCGGGTAGAAATTGTTACCCGTGACGTTGGTGCCAAGCTGGGCGAAGCTCTTGATGTCAGTGTTGACCACCTTGCCCTCAGGGGTTTCAGGCTTGATGGTGGCAGCCAGGCCCTCTTCGAGGGTGAAGTTCACGCCCTCGATGCCATTGTTCATGAGAACGGCAACGTCCTTGCTGTTCAACTTGTCCAGGAAGCTGAGGACGTTCTTCAGGTCAGCCTCGGTCTTGACGCTGGACTTGGGAATGGCCAGGAAGCCGGAGTAACCGTCGGTGGGGTGGGCGTGCAGTTCGCCGTCCGGTCCCTTGAGGCTGCCCACGAAGCCCACTTTGTTTTCAAAGTCGTTCGGGTTGGCCTGCTTGAAAAGGTTGATCAGCACGCTGACGCGGGAGTCAACGTCCACGATGATGCCGCCCTTGCCGTTGAAGAACGGTTCGTTCCACTTGGTGCCGTCGAACGTGGCGAAATCGGGGTTGATGAGTTTCTCGTCCACCATCTTCTTGATGAAGCGGTTGGCTTCGAGGAATTCGTCGGTTTCGAAGCTGGGGACCAGCTTGCCGTCCCGCTCGGTCCAGCGGTTTCCGGCGCCGTACCAGGTCTCGATCAGGTCATAGGGGCTGTTGGTTCCCAGCGCGCCCCATTTGGGGATGGTGATCCCGTAGGTGTCGTTCTGGCCATTGCCGTCAGGATCCTGTTCGGTGAACGCCTTGGCTACTTTGTAGAGGTCTTCGGTGGTCTCGGGCGCCTTCAGACCCAGCTTGTCCAGCCAATCCTGACGGAACATGACCGCTGCACGGATCGGGTTGCGGCCGCGGTAAACGCCGTAGACCTTGCCGTTGACGCTGGCATTCTGCTGGACCTCCGGGAAGGTGGTCTTCAGGTTCGGATAGTCGTTGAGCTTGTCCGTGAGGTCCCAGAAGGCGCCCGCTTCAGCGTTCTTCACGAAGCCCGGCGTTTTGCCCTGCACCACCAGGACATGCGGAATCTCCGAAGATGCCAGCGTGATGTTCATCTTGTCTTCGTAGGACGCGTTGGGCGTCCACGTGATGTTGACGTCCTTGCCCGTGAGTTCCTCAAGCTTCTTCTGTACGGCGCCATCGGCTGTTGGCGGCTGCGCCTCCAGGAACGGCGCCATGATCTTGACGGAGGAAAGGTCCGACGCCGGCGCTTCGCCACCACAGGCGGTCAGCGCCAGGGCTGCGGAAACGACGACGGCGGCGGCCAGCGTGTGTTTTCTACGGATCATTTTCTTACCTGCTCCACTTCATCGGGGTTGGTGTCTTTCGACTCTTGGTATGACGGCACACCCGGGAATCTTTTGAGGGTCCACATGTGCTGGCCACGTGCATCTTGATACGTTTCATTAGTACTCGCGCCGGAGGCATTCGGGACGAGTTCGCTGCTTCCTTGGACATCGAGGGAACGGTGAAGGACCGGCGGCCCGCTCAATGCGGGGCGGGCGCGGGTGGGTTCAGACAAGGCTGGCCTCCGTACTGTGGGTCGTGATGGAAACAGGGCCGCCGCCAGTGGCTGACATCGCCTCATCGTTGGCCGTAAAGAAGCGGTCACAGAGCCACCCCGTGACATAAAGCCATGCGCCAACGCCGAAGAACGGAATCAGCCCCGGAACCGACCGGCATACGAACAGGGCGGCCGCTGTGACGAACAAGAGAATCACAGTTCCCGCCAGATGGCGCATCGCAAAGCGTGAGGACATCAGGAAGTACTGCGGAATGGAAAGCTCGTAGCGGGCGAACATGGGGAACAAGTAGCAGACTGCGCCGGCGGCAAACAGGGCCGCCATGAGGATTCCAGCGGAAGCGATCTGCGAGCCAAAGTCCCAGCCTGCAGAGAAGTAGCCCCAGTTCAGGGTCAGGGCAATGCCCACCGCAATCAGGGGCAAGCCCAAGGCGTTGCCCTTGCCGAAGTTGCTGAAGTACTCCTTCGCGAAGCGCCGCATCAACGGCGCGGCATCTCCCCGTACCTTGTTGCGGACCAGGACGTGGGCCGCAGCGGTGCTGGGGCCGATTCCCAGGACAACTCCACCGAGGACAGTGAAGGCAATCCACAACACATTCAGGCAAGCTATCCAGACGAGTGTGTCGAAGAGCGTGTACGCACGGAATCCAAATCCACCCGAGGCCATGGCGCTCCCCCTTTCTCCATCGTTGCAGAATAGGCCCGCGTGACCATGGATGGCGATTGCTGAGGAGTCTCATAGCAGCCGCTGCAGCCGGTCAGTTGGGGTCGGCCCATGTGGGCCGCATCACTAAGCAAACGCTTTCCCGTCAACTTAGACGCTGGGCAAGGGTGGAGTCAAGATCATTCTTGAATCGTTACATTAGTCGTGAAGCCGCGCTACACTGGGCGGGAGCCGGAACTGGGAAAGCGCTTGCTGGGTATAGCCTGAACCCGCCGGATACTTACATGAACACCCTGACGACGGCGTCACCGCCTTCGTTGCAGCGCCAGCCGAGGAGAGCCATGGACACCCCTTCCATCGAGTCCATCACCAGCCCGCGCGGGGCCGCACCGTCGCCCGCGCCGGTACCCGCACCCCGGACCGCTCCCGCCAGGATTGCCCTGGTAGGAGTCCACGGCTTCGGAGCACACCACCTCCACAACCTTCATAGGCTGAGCGCGCAGGGAGCGGTGGAACTCGTTGCCGTGGCGGACCCCAATCCCCCGTCCGCCGGCGCGTTGCCCGGGACAACTGCTGTCCATGCCACCCTCGATGACCTGCTGGCCGGCGATCACCACCCGGAGGTGATCATCGTGGCTACTCCGATCCAGACCCACGCCCCGTTGGCTTTGTCCGTCCTCGCATCCCACTCCCACCTCTACCTGGAAAAACCCCCGGTAGCCTCCATGACGGACTTCCGCCGACTCAAGGAGGCCGCAACCGCAGCCGGACGCAGCGTACAGATCGGTTTCCAGAGCCTGGGTTCCCATGCATTGGGCGCTTTGGAGCAGCTGGCCAACGGCGAAGCCACGAAGGAACTTCCCGGCATCGGCACGCTCAAGGGCATCTCCGCTACCGGCCGCTGGGTCCGCGACCGCGCCTACTACAAGCGCTCGCGCTGGGCGGGCAAACGCAGCCTCGACGGAGTGGACGTGGTGGACGGCGTCGCCACCAACCCATTGGCCCACGCGATTGCCACTGCCCTCCGCATCGCCGGAGCCCGCCAGGCAGAAGACCTGGCATCGGTGGACACGGACCTCTATCGCGCCAACGACATTGAAGCGGACGATACCTCCGTGATCCGCATGAAGACCGTCAACGGACTGCCCATCACGTGCGCCCTCACGCTGTGCGCCACCGAATCCGTGGAACCGTACGTCACGCTCCACGGCACCGAGGGAACAGCGGTGTTCCATTACACCGAAGACCGTGTCACGGTCCGCACCGAAGCAGCTGAAACCACCCATGTCTTCGGGCGGGACGATCTGACCGAGAACCTGCTCCAGCACCTGAGCCAGGGCACCGCCTTGCTCAGCCCCTTGGATCACAGTGGCGCTTTCATGCGCGTCCTGGAAGCCATCCGGACAGCCGCGGCTCCTGCCGTGATTCCCCCGGAATTCCTGACCTGGGTGGGATCCGGCGATCAAGCCCATGCAGTGATCCCCCGCATTGAGGACATCCTGGAACGGGCCACCTTGTCCCATGCAACGTTCTCCGAACTCGGCCTGCCGTGGGCGCGACCAGCCGCGGCGGGCTCCGAGGCTCTCTTCGCCCCCGCTGCGGATTCTGAGGGTGCCGGTGATGGAGATCCCAAGGAAGAAGCTCCTACTGCCATCTTCCGCAGTGGAAGCGGGCTCAACACGGCGTTGTCGCCGCGGCCTTACCTTCATCCGGTGACCACCCGCGGCGGCATCGTGGTGACAGACCACCTTGCTTCGGACCACGTGTGGCATCTCGGCGCCGGATTCGCGCTGCAGGACGTCAACGGCAGCAACTTCTGGGGTGGACGCAGTTATCGCCGGTCCGCAGGAAAATACGTGGATCTGAACGACCACGGCAGAATCGAGGTCGCCGCAATCACCCAGGGCCCGGAGCACTCCACAGCGGACCTCCACTGGCTGGCCGCCGACGGCGGCTTGCTCCTGGAGGAACGTCGCTCGTTCCGTCGTTCGCTCATCACCCCACGAACGTGGCGGCTGGACATCACAACGGAACTCACCGCCGTCGTGGATGCCTCGCTGGGTAGTCCTGGCTCGCACGGTGCCGCGGGAAGTGGCTACGGCGGCTTCTTCTGGAGGCTTCCTGCCAATGCCTCTCCGCGCGTGTTCTCCTCCACAGCCGAGGGCGAACCCGCCGTACATGGTTCAGTGACGCCGTGGCTGGCGTGGACCGGAGAGTTCGACGGCGGCCCGGCCACGTTGGTGTTTGGCGCACCTTCCGAGTCCCCGGACCCATGGTTTGTGCGATGCAGCGGCTACCCGGCCGTGGGTTCGGCGCTGGCGTGGGACTCCGCCGTGGAGTTGGCTGCGGGCGAAGCACTGACCCGTTCCATCGCGGTGTGGATCAGTGACGGAATACTCGGCACCCCTGACATCGAGGACTTGGTGTCGGCTCGATGATTTCCAACGCCCCGGCATCACCACTCCTCGCGACGAGCCTCACGGTGGAGGGCCGGACGCATTGCCTGATGGCCCCGGCACGGCCCAGGTTCGCCTGGCTGCTGGATGCCGGTCCTTCCGCAGACACGCGGCAATCGTTCCAAGCCGCGTACCGAATCCGGGTGATGGACCGCGGCGGAACACAGGTGTGGGATTCGGGCACTGTGGTCACAGACCAGCAGCACCACCAGTCCTCCACAAGCCCCGAAAACAGCCCCAACCTCAGCCCTGACAGTGACTACCAGTGGACCGTCCAGGTCACGGACTCCACCGGTGCTGTGGGTGAGCCGGGCGCTCCGGCATGTTTCAGCACAGGGCTCGCCGAATCGGGAACCAGCGGTTGGAACGCCGAGTGGATCCATCGTGCCCCGGGAGGCCGCGCGCCACTGGAAATGGTGGAAGGGTTGCTGCGTGTGAGCGGCTCGCCACATCTTCCCTGGCCTGTATCAGCCAGCGGCAGCACGGTGATCGCCGCCCGCTTCCGCTTGCGTCTTGGTACTGCCGGGATTCTCCTCCGCAGCGAAGGACCCGGAACCGGGCTGCTGCTGGAAATGAAACCCAACAGTACAGCCGTCCTCCGGCAGGCTCCCGCCTGGGAGATCGGCGCCATGGCTGCGCCCGCCACGGAGGCACTGGCTGAAACCCCGGACTTTGGGGCAACCGCTGTTTCACGGGCGGGTGCCACTCCCCACGACGGCTGGCAGGACCTGGTGGTCACCGACGACGGGCAGCGCATCACCGTCACCATTGACGGCGCCACGGCCTTGGACTCGGACGTTGAAAACACCGGGGGCACGGGCATCGCCTTCCACCAAGGACCACGGAGCCAGGCCGAATACCTCTCCCTTGATGTCCGGAGTGACGGGAAGACCCTCCTCAGCAGCGACTTCACCGCCCCTGGCTCCCTGGCAGGCTGGACCAACACCACGCCCCTCCGCCAGCCCGACGAATGGACCCTTGCCAAGGCAACCTGCAACCTCAAGCGTCCTGTGGTCCGTGCCCGCCTCTGTTCACCCTCAACGGCACTCCTTGCCTGGAGACCACCAACTTCGGCTACCCGGGCGAACACTTCTACAACGCCGCCGACGTCACGGAGACACTGCAGTCGGGCGGCAGCGCCACCCTGACCGCCGTCGCGCATTGGTACGGTCCGGGCCAGGGCCGGGCGGCCGTCCGCCCGGGTGTGCTGGCCCAACTGACGGTGGAGTACGACGACGGCACGCGCGACGTATTCGGATCCGGGCCGGGGTGGCTGGTGGCCGAGGGGCCCTACCGCCAGAGCGGGTACCGCAACGATGAAGGCGACCCGGTAGAGCACTTCGATGCGACTGCGTGGCCGGCCCCGGAAGGCTGGCACCCGGCGCTCTCGCTCGGGGTCCACCCCGTCCCGGATTTCCCGGCCCTCAGCCCCAACCACGCAAGCGTCGCTCGGAACCATGCCCCCGCCGTCGCCATTTTCACGGCCGCGGACGGCACACCGGTGGCGGACTTCGGCACAGTGATCCCCGGGCGCCCGGTTGTGGAGTTCCTCCGGGGCCGGCACGGGCGGACCGTGATGCTCCGTGCCGGGTACAACCTGCAGTCCGATGGCCGTGTGGACCCGGGAAAGACTCCCAGCCAAAACACGGACATGGCGTTCCCTTACACACAAAAGGACGGCCCGCAGCGCTACGAGGCAGCGGTGCATCTAGGGTTCCGCTACCTCGAATTTCCCGGTGTGGGCATCGAGGACCTCGGTGCGGTGGGCGCAACGGTCATCCATGCCGAACACCCGGCCGAAGGCAGCTTCCACAGCTCCGACGGCACGCTGAACCGGGTCTTCACGCTCCTTCGCGACTCTGCGTTGCTGGGTGTGCAGGAACAGTTCGTGGACACGCCCACCCGCGAAAAGGGCCAATTCCTGGGCGACGCCGTGAACATCTCCTACGCCACCATGGCGTTGTTCGGTGAGCGTCATTTCACGGCCAAGGCTCTGCGCGAATTCGCGGGATCTGCCAGGCGCTACTGGGATTCGCCCGATCAGCGGGGCCGCTACAACGCGGTGTATCCCAACGGCGACGGCAAGCGCGACATCCCCGACTTCTCGCTCATGATGCCCGAATGGGTGGAGGACTACCACCGGCTCAGTGGGGATGACGCCCTGGTCCAGGAACTCCTCCCCTGCCTCCAGGACACGGCCGGTTACGTGCTCCGGCACATCCCCGCCAGTGGTCCCACCGCCGGGTTGGTCACCGAGCTTGGCGGCGGCGCGGGTCCGTACCTCCACGGCATCGTGGACTGGCCGGCACCGGGCCGCTTCGGCTACGACATGGACTGCGCGGCGCGCACCACGGTGAACGCCCAATCCTGGTCAGTGCTCGACGCCGTCAGCCGGCTCTGCGGGTCTGCAGGCCTTACACCCGAGGCCGCCCGGTACAGGAAAGCTGCGGATGGGTTGGCCGGGCACATCAACACCCGGCTTCGCGTGGACGGCGTGATGGTGGATGGTTTGTACGCCGACGGCCGGCCGAGCCTGAATGCCTCACAGCATGCGACGTCGTACCCGTTATCGCTGGGCATTACCCCGACCGTGCACGCGGCCAAGGACGCCGAACGCATCGCCGGAATGGGCATGCGGCAAGGCCCCATGACGGTGCACCGGCTGTTCCGGGCGTTGCTTTCGCAGGGGCGCGTGGACGCTGTCCTGGATCTCCTGACGGAGCCAGGCCGGCCCGGCTGGGCACGATTGCTGGAAGCCGGCGGGTCCTTCACCTGGGAGGCCTGGGAACTCGACGAGGGCAGCGACTACAGCCAGTCCCACGCTTGGTCTGCCTCCGTAATCCGGGAGATCCTTGAGTACCTCCTCGGTGTCCGGGTGACAGCGCCGGGAGCGTCCGCCGTCGTGATCCAACCGCCGGTGTGCCGTCTGGAAGGTGCCGCGGGCAGCGTGCCCACGCAGCGCGGAGCGGTTGCCGTTTCCTGGCAGCGGACGGCCGACGGCATTGAACTGGAGTGCAGCATTCCCGCAGGCGTAACGGCCCAGGTGGTCCTTCCCGACCGTACAGTTTCGGCCAGGCCCGGCACGTGGACCTTTGGCCCACGAGACGGGGTCTGACGTGGGCTAACCCAGCGCGCTCTTGGCTTCGTCCATGGCCTTCTTGGCAGCTTCTGTGGGTGACATCCGGTTGAAGTGCACTTCCAGTCCGTAACGGCCAAAAGCCTCGACGGCGGAACTGGAACCTGCCGGAGGTACCGGCACTGCGTCTCCCAACTCGGAGGAGATCTCGTCAATGAACTTTGCCGTGGCTGCGTCTTCCGGTGTCAGCTTGGGCAGGACTGCGGCGCGGACTTCCGAGTTGCCCGGGATACCGCGATCTGCGAGGGCAATCTCGCCGGCCTCAACATTGTTGGCCAGGAAGTCAATGAACTTCTGCACCTCGGCCGGGTGCTTGGTGCGGGAACTCGCCGACCAGAACTGTGAGGACTTGTAGAACTGCTTGGCACTCGCGGCGCTGCCGTCCGTGCTCGGTGGACGGTGGATCTCCAAGGGGTGGCCGGACGCTTTGGTCAGGGCGCTCAGCTGGTTGGACCAGTACCAGGCAAGCCCGAACCTGTTGGTAGCCAGGCCCTGCTGGTCCACGGAAGCGGTGGCGTCCTCGGTCATCACCGAGGCGGGCGGCACGGCCTTGGAATCGCGGAGTTCGGCCTGGTATTCGTACCAGCCCGTCAGGTCGCCCTCGTCAAAGCCGAACTTGCCGTCAGAGGTAAAGAGCGACTTGCCGTGCTGACGGAACCAGAGATTCATGGGAGCGTCGCCGCTGACGGCTCCGGAACCATAGACGCCGCTCTTGCTGCCTTCGGTGATGGCGGCCGCCGTCTTGTTGTATTCGTCCCAGGTCCAGGTCTTGTCATCGGGCAACGTGACACCGCTGGCCGACAGGAGCGATGGGTTGGCCAGAACTACCTGGGCGTTCACGCCGGCAGTGACGGCATACTGCTTGCCTTCAACCTTGCCTGCGTCTGCAACGGCAGCATCGAACTTGCCCAGGTCTACGTCCTTCAGTTCCAGGAGGGCGCCGCGCTCGGCGTACTCGCCCAGGTAAGCGGCATCCATTTGAATGATGTCCGGGGCGTCCTGCGAGGCAACCTGCGTAGCGAGCTTGTCCCAGTAGCCGGACCAGTCGCCGTATTCGCCCTTGACCTTGATGGTGGGATTCCGGGCCTCGAAAGCGTCAATAAGTTTTTGGGTCATCTTGTGGCGGACGTCCGAGCCCCACCAGCTGAAGCGCAGGGTGACTGTGCCATCGGGGGCGGACTGCGGCGAGCTCCCGCAGCCTGTCATGGTGATGGCTATAACGGCCGTGGCTGCTGCAGCTTTGAGCGCGAACTTCTTTGTTGCACGGATCGACATCTGGGGTCCTTGTCTTGGCAGGGGAATCTTGCAGATGCACGTCGGAGAAAACGCTTTCTCAGCCTAGGTGTGCTCTACGTCACCCGTCAAGGAACTTTTGTGTGTTGATCTCAAACGTTCACAAATCCGCTCATCGCGGGGAACGGGCTCATCGCCGGCGTCGTGAGCAGCTCCACAGCACGAAACCAATCACAGCGGCCGAGGCCATACCCAACGCACCGGTCACTACCAATCCGGTACGGACGCCAAAATCCTCCGTCAGCCATCCCGCCAGCAAACCACCCAGCGCGTGCCCACCCAGAAGCAACGGGAAGTAGAGGGCCAGAACCCTGCCACGAACGCTGGCGCCAGCCTCCAACTGGACGGCGGTAGCTGCGCTTGTGAGGAACAGCAGCGTCATGAAGCCCACCACAATGAGCATCACCACAAACGATTCCTGTGTAGGCATCACGGCGGCCAGCAGTTGTGTCAAGCCGAACAGCCCGGCACTGGCCACAATGCCCTTGCGGCCAAAGCGCTTGATCCGGGTGGCCACCAACGCACCCGCCAAGGCCCCCAGGGCGCTGACTGTGTTGAAGAGGCCGAAACCAGCAGGACCGCTGTGCCACACCTGGTCCGCGAAGGCCGCCAGGACCACGGGTCCGTTCATGCCGAAAGCGCCCAGCAAACCTGCCAGCAGCATGGTCAGGAGTAACGGCGGACGCTCCCGGACAAAGCGGAAACCTGCCAGGATCCGGCCCCGCCGCGGCTCGTGCCCACCGATCTCGGGTGAGTGGTGGAGCTCGCCTGGCCGGATGGACACGATCATCACCAGGACGGCCATTCCCAAGCCGGCATTGGCAGCGAACGCCGCGGCCGGACCTGCCTGGGCAATGACCACGCCGGCAAGTGCGGGTCCAACCATGGCACCCAGTTGGCTAACGGCGCTGTTCAGGCCGATGGCTGCGGGGAGTCCGGTATCGCCCACCACCTCGTTGACGAACACCTGCCGCGCTGGTCCGTCGATGGCACTGGTGATGCCCAAGGCGATGCAGGAGGCGTAGACCACCCAGACGTCGGTACCACCGGTGGCGTTCCACACGGCCAGCCCGGCAGCCAGCAAGACGGCGACGGACTGGCAGGCAAGGAGGATGCGTCGTTTGGGGAAGAGATCCACCAGCACACCACTGATGGGCCCCACCACCAGCATGGGAAGGAACTGCAACGCCACGGCCAGGCCCACCGCCGCCGGGCTCCCCGTGAGCTGGAGAACCAGCCAGTCCTGCGCCAGCCTTTGCATCCACACTCCGCCGCTTCCCACCAGGGAGAGGGCCACGAAGATCCTGTAATTGTGGTGGCGCAGCGGGTAGTGCCAGGTCTCCGTGGAGCGTGTCCGTGGGGCGGATGCTTCGTTTGTCGTGGTGGATTTGGGGCGCAGTGGGAACGGGCGCGGCGACACGGGGTGGACTGCTCGATTCAGCGGGTTGGGTGGTTAACTTCGGTGCGAGCGGATCTTGATGGCCGCGGCGGCCAGGACCAGGGTCCCGGGAACGATCACGAACAACGCCTGCAACATCCAGACAAAGACGACCGTCATGAAGAGGGCGGCGAGCAACAGCAAGGAACCGCTCCAGTCACGCACCGAGTCATCTTTGGCGCTGGAGTAGGCAGCGGCCCAGCGTTGCCGGCCCGGTACTTCAGCAGGCTGCAGGCCTGCATCGCCGTCCCAGTTCACGCCACCGCTCCAGTTGGCCGCGGTGCGGAGCAGGAGAACCGCCCCGGCCGCGGCCAATATCAGCGTGGCCGGAAGGATAACGGCGCGGCCAGGAAGTTGACCCACCAGGGCGAGCAACAGGTTCAGGACAATCACGACGGCGGCTGCCGCCGTCGTGATGCCAAACTTCCAACTGCCGGGAAGCGCGCGACGGAAATTGCCCCACAAGCTGCGGAGGGAATCGTCCCTGCCGCTGAGGTGCCTTTCCAGGTGCGCGACGCCGGCCGCGTAGGCAGCCGGCGCCGTCACCAAGGGGACTGACAAGAGGAGCACGATGACCCCCGCCAGGATGGTCTCGGCGAAGAGGGCAAAGCGGTTGACCGGAATTCCGGGCTTCCCCGATGACGTGCCAGTGGCATTCATAGTGCTCATTCTTCAGTATTCTCTTCCGTGTCCGTCAGCCTTTGAGGCCTTGTGTTGATACGCCTTCTACGATGTAGCGCTGGAAGACGAGGAAGAAGACCAGGACCGGGAGGAGCGCCAGGACGGACATGGCGATCATGGCTCCGTAGTCCGAGGACTGGGTTTGGTCAACGAAGAGCCGCAGCGCGAGCGGGAGCGGGTATTTTTCGGGGGTGTTCAGGTAGAGCAGCGGGCCCAGGAAGTCGTTCCAGCTCCAGATGAAGGAGAAGATCGAAGTGGAGATCAGGGCCGGTTTCATCAGCGGGAGCATGATGGAGCCGAAGATGC